>JAGRPC010000135.1 GCA_020439925.1 Verrucomicrobiia bacterium
CGGGAAGGTTCTGGAAACGGGTCGACAGGTCGGCCGCAAAATGGACGCGGGGGCGCTTCCCGCAAGTCTCAACCGAAAACGATGGTGCGGTTGGCGTGAACGAGGGTGCGGCGGTTGAGATGGAGCCAGACAGCACGGCTCAACACGGTCTGCTCGAGGGCCCGACCCTTTCGGATGAAATCCTGCACCGAATCGCTGTGCGAAACCGGCGTGACCCCTTGGGCGATGATGGGACCCTCGTCGAGATCCTCGGTGACGTAGTGACTGGTCGCACCGACCAACTTCACACCCCGCTTGTGAGCGGAGTGATAGGGACGCGCCCCCGGGAAAGCGGGGAGGAAAGAGTGGTGAATGTTGATGATGCGGTTCGGAAACGCCTCCGTCATCAGCGGACTGAGGATCTGCATGTAGCGGGCGAGAATGACGAGGTCGATGCCCTCGTCCCGCAGCATCGAGATTTCCATCCGCTCCTGCGACTCCTTGTTCTCCCTCGTGATCGGCACGTGGCGGAAGGGAATGCCGAAGCGTTGCGCCACCGGCTTGAGGTCCTCGCGATTGCTCACGATCAGGGGAATATCCATTCTCAGTTCCCCGCTTTCATGTCTCGAGAGGAGATCATAGAAGCAGTGGTTGTCCTTCGTCACAAAGAGAGCGACCCGCGGCATGACATCGGAAAAATGAAGTTCCCAGGCCATTTCAAAGCGCTCCGCAAGGGCGCTGAAGGACGAGGCGATCTCCCCCCGCGGAATGGCAAAGCCCTCGAGCTCCCATTCCACCCTCATGAAAAAGACGCTCTCGTCCTGATCGACGTGCTGGTCGATATCGACGATGTTGCCGCGGTTCTCAAAGAGGAAAGCGGAGAGCGCGGCGACGATGCCGGCCCGGTCGGGACAGGAGATCAGAAGGATCGCCGTCGGGGATTCTTTGGGAGAGGCGCTCAAAACCGGAGAGACCGCGTTTTTCTTCACTGCCCGGGAAAAAGGGCAAAGAGAGTGCTCGAGGGGGGACTCGAACCCCCACAGGTTGCCCCACAAGATCCTTAGTCTTGCGCGTCTACCAGTTCCGCCACCCGAGCGACTTCCCGGCGCCGGAAACAGGTCCCGGCGAGAAGGGATGGATCGATACGTTCGAAATCCCGCCTCCGCAAGCGGGTTTTTTCAACGATTTTTTGCCGGATTCACCCCCTCCCCGAGGGCCTCAAACCCAGAGATTCCGGTCGAGCGTGCGGTACTGAATGGCCTCGAGAACATGGACCTCGCGTAGGTCGCGCTCTCCCTCCAGGTCGGCGAGGGTGCGGGCGACCTTGAGAATACGGTCGTGGGCCCGGGCACTGAAATGAAGCATCTCCATGGCCTGCTCGAGGGTGCGTTCGCTCGCCGCATCGAGGCGGCAGAACTCGGACACAAGCCGGCTGCCCATGTCCGCGTTGCACAAGGTCCCGGGATGCGATACAAAGCGCGCGAGCTGGATTTGACGGGCCTCCTCGACCCGTTCCCGGATCTGAGCGGAGGATTCACCGCCGCTCTCGGCACGGAGCTCCCGATAGTCGACCGACGGCACGTCGACGTGCAGGTCGATGCGGTCGAGGAGCGGGCCGCTGATGCGCTGCCGGTACTTTTCAATCTGGTTGGGGGAACAGCGGCACTCGCGGGAAGGATCCCCGAGATACCCGCAGGGACACGGATTCATCGCCGCAACGAGACTGAAGCGGCTCGGGAAGGTGAATTTCCCCGCCGCCCTCGAGATCGTGACCTGTCCGTCCTCGAGAGGCTGGCGCAGCACCTCGAGGGTGGACCGCCGGAACTCGGGGAGCTCGTCGAGAAAAAGAATTCCATTGTGGGCGAGGCTGACCTCTCCCGGCGAGGGCAGGCTGCTTCCCCCGAGGAGTCCGACATCCGAAATGGTGTGGTGGGGGGAGCGGAAGGGCCGCGTCGCGAGGAAGCTGTTCTTTCCGTCAACCAGCCCCGCGACACTGTGGATCTTGGTCGTCTCGATCGCCTCCTCCTCGGTCATGGGCGGGAGAATCGTGGCGAGACGCTTCGCCAGCATCGACTTCCCGGTCCCGGGACTGCCGAGCATGAGGACGTTGTGCCCGCCGGCCATCGCGACCTCGAGGGCCCGCTTGGCGTGGGCCTGCCCCTTCACTTCGTTGAAGTCGATCGGGTAGTGCTGCTTCGCACGGAAGAAGGCCTCGCGGTCGAGTCTCTCGGGCCGGATGTGAGCCGAACCGCCCAGAAGGCCGTAGGCATCCCGGAGCGACTCGATCCCGTAGACGTAGATGCCCTCGACGATGCTCGCCTCGACGGCGTTTTCCTTCGGAACGAAGATGGCCCGCAGCCCCTGCTGCTTCGCCTGCAGCGTAAGCGGGAGGATTCCCTTCACCGGCCGGACGCGACCGTCGAGGGCCAGTTCCCCCGCCATCGCACATTTCTTCAAGGCGCTGTCGGAGAGTGCACCGTTCCTTTCCTGGTCCAGGGAAACCATGCCGATGGCGATGGGCAGATCGAAACTGGGGCCTTCCTTCCGCAGGTCGGCCGGAGCGAGATTGATCGTGATCTGCTTGTTCGGCCAGCGCAGTCCGCTGTTCTTGATCGCGGTGACGACGCGGTCGATGCTCTCGCGAACGGCCGCGTCGGGCAGACCGACGACCTTGATGTCGATCTTTCCCGTTTCCGAGGCGTTCACCTCAACCTCCACCGGCACGGCGTTCACGCCGTGGACGGCTCCGGAAAAGACACAGGCGAGGGACATGGGAGAAAGTTCGTTTCCGGACTTTTCCCGAGATCCTTTCCGAATTCAACCGGAAAACTGTTCAATTTGCCACCCCCATCGATTCAGGGTCGATGTCGGCGGTGATGAGGACTCCGTTAAGGAACGCGAGATCCTTCAGCGTTCCACAGATTGTGGCCTAGGAGAGGGCCGGGGGATTTCAAAGAAAATCTGACATGTCCCCGTGGCTTTCTTAGGCAACGTTGATTTTTAGCCCTGTGAATTTTTTGACCCGTAATCAAGCCGGGGTCAGAATACCCCATGTCCACTCTGCTCGTCGCCCTTCCCGATGAGGATCTTGAATTTCTCAAGACATTCTCCGCCGCCCGGGGCATTTCGGCTGAAGCAGTCCTCGCCGGGCACGCCCGCCGCCTTAGGGAGCTCGTCGAGGGTGATCTCCATCCCGATGTCGCTGCGGCCGTTGGAATCATCGATTCCGGTCGGAATAGCGAGGAGACGTTTCTCGACCATATGGAGAAGAAGCATTTGTGAAGGTGACCGTTGACGTCCTTCTGGATGTGTTCCAGAAACGCCAGCCCCACCAGGTTGCTTCCTCCCAGGTTCTTCATTTGATTGCGACCGGAATGCTCGAGGCGGTGATTCCGTCTCATGGGATCACGACGCTTTATTATCTGGTGAGGAAACACGCGACCAAATCCGATGCCGAGTCTGCTTTGGACAAGATTCTCACTCACTTTGCCATCGGAAACCCGGATCCCGCGGGATGGCACCGGGCGCGAGTCCTGGCCATGCCGGACTTCGAAGACGCCGTCGTCGCGGTCACGGCCGAGTGCACCGGATCCGCCTATGTGGTGACTCGGAATCTCGATGACTTCGCCAACTCCCCGATCCCGGCCATCAGTCCCGCTGATCTACTGGTTTTGATGGCTTCGATGCCGTAATGGATTGCCTTGCCAGGATTTACCCGGTTCATCCCCTCGGCTTTGACGCTGCGCACCTGCCCCAAAGGCAGGCTGCCTCCGTTCTACTCCGGTTCTTCCCGCCGTAGGCCCGGGGTCGTTGGGGGTTCAGTTGCATCGGCGCAAGCCGCACCTAGCACCTCATCAGCACGTGGCGTGCCGCATCGGTCGTTTGCTCACCGACGCGGGTGGCCGACGGGACAGAGCCAGCCGTTCGACACGCGGACTGATATTGTTGCTTTGTGAGAGTCAAGAGATGTTGCATGACCCCTTTCACATTCGCGCGACCC
>JAGRPC010000136.1 GCA_020439925.1 Verrucomicrobiia bacterium
TGCGCCACCGGCCACCCGAGCTTCGTCATGAGCAACAGCTTCACCAACCAGACCCTCGCCCAGATCGATCTCTGGAAGAACAAGGAGGTCTACGCCCCCGGCGTCTACATCCTCCCCAAGAAGCTCGACGAGGAAGTCGCCCGCCTTCACCTCGACAAGATCGGCGCCAAGCTCACCAAGCTCACCGACGAGCAGGCGAAGTACATCGGCGTCCCCGTCGAAGGGCCCTACAAGCCGGAACTGTATCGCTACTGATCGCTTTCGAACCACCTTCCGTGTGGGAGGATTGGTTTCGTTTCAGGAAAAGACCGGCGGGTGACCGCCGGTCTTTTTTGTGAAGCGATTGGAACCTCAATCGAGGATGAGTCCAATATGCTCTGTATCTTGCTGGGTAACGTTCACCGAATTACAGCCGTCCGCTCGCGAGCAGCGCGAAGAACAACACGAGGAACAGGCAGCCCAGCGCGGTCTTGACGAGGGCGGTGCGGCGCTTCTGGAATTCGACGAGTTTTTCGCTGCCCATCCCGCGCCATGCCAGGATGAAAACCACGATCAGCGGGATCACGAAGGCGAGGTTGTAGACCAGCAGGAACCAGGTCGCCTTGCCGTACCCTGATTTCATCGCGAAGACAATCGTGGGCAGGTAAACCTGTCCGGTGCAGGCCAGTTCGAGCACGGAGATGACGATCCCGGAGACAAAGGCGGCGACCACGAAGCGGCGGTGGCGGACACCGGTGCGGGTGACGCTGCGGATGCGATCCTTGAGAAAGCCGGGCAGTTGCAGCGACATCTCGGAGAGGCGGCCCTGCCGCGCGAGTTTGGCGTCGCGAAAGCTCGCCCAGGCCACCCAGAGGCAGGCGCCGGCGAGGAGAAGGTTGAGGATTTTTCCCGCGGTGCGGAAGGCGTCGATGCGTGAGACGACCTCGACGAGGCCCATCCCGAGGAGCAGGTAGGTGAGGAAAACGGCGAGGATGAAGGCGACGCCGACGGCGAGGATTTCGCGCGGGGTGCGGCGGGCCACTTGAAGGTAGCTGAGGAAAAAAATGATCGTGGCGAAGGCGCAGGGATTGACTCCGTCGAGCAGTCCCGCGAGGAAGACCCCGGCGATGCCGAGCGCGGCGAAGCGCGACTCCACCTCGAGCTTCGAGGCGGCGAGTTCCGCGGCCTCGACGCCGAGCCAGAGTTGCAGGTCGCCGACCTCGACGGTCTGCTCGACGAGGTCGTGGAGCGCGGGTTTGGTAATCTCCTCCTTGATGAGAGCGCCTTCCTGCAGGAAAACCGAGGGCGTGGCGAGGCGGAGTTGAGGGTCCACCCCGAAACGCGAACAGAGCGCTTCGTTAAGCAGCACGGCCGAGGTGTCGCGGATGTTCCGTTCGTCGATGATAAGGCCGGGGAAACGATTCTGCAGCGAAACGAGGTGGTCGCGGACTTCGTCGCACTCGTGGCAGCCGGGCGTGAAGAAGAAAAGCGCGGTGACCCGGTCGTTCGCGGTTTCCTCCTGAGGGGCACCGGGTGTTGTCGTTTTGGCTTCTTCCGCAGCCGATTCGTCCGGCGTGGCGGACGGCGCGGCGGCGAAGCCGGAAAAGTCGAGCGCGAGATCACCTTTCGAACCCGCGGCGAATTTCGATTCGACGCGGCCCATCGATTTCGCGTCGAAGGTGGAACGCGCCAGGAAGGAGGCCGCCTCGCGCTGCGCCGGATTGAATTGGTTTCCGCCCTCGTCGATCCAGTCGACGAGCCGCTCGACCCAGCGCTCGCGCTCGGACGATTCGGCGATCAGCGCGGCCATGGCGGGCATGTCGACCGCGACGCCGCGCGACAGCAGCGAGGCCCACGCGGCCAGACGCACGCGGGGGGAAACGTCGCCGGTGAGTTGTAGCAGGACCTCGATTTCGGGGGTGGTTTCCTCGGTTTTGGTTTTTCGGGGGCCGAAGAGACTGGCCCGGCTGGAACTGGAGAATCCATAGTCGCTCTCGCTGAGGTTTTTCTCGTCGGCCATCTCCTCCGTTCCGGAGAAGCGGTGGGTCCAGATGGCGAGGTTTTTGCCGGCCGCGGCCGCGGCCGCCTCGCGCACCCAGACCGAGGAGTCGGAGGCAAGTTTGGCGAGTTGTCCCTGGAACGCCGCCGGGTTCCCGGAGCCGAGGGCGAACGCGGCGGCGCGTCGCACCCACTCGTCGGGATCGGCGAGGCAGGCCTCGATCGTGGCGGCGTCGGAGGTCGACTGGGAGGAGCGCAGCATTACCAGCCCGAAAACCCGCGAAGCCGTTTCGTATTCCTTCGAGGCCAGCCGCCGTCCTGCTTCCGCGAAGATCTTTTTCGTCTCCCGGTTTTCGGCGAGGTACTCGAAATAGCTGCTGTAGAGGTCGGGAAACTCCGCGGGATGGCCGGGTTGGGTCGCCTCGCGGAGGAGGTGGCCGAAAAGGACCGGGAAATCGTCGTCAAGCGCGCCCCGGAAAGCCGAGCTGCGCACGGCCGCCGCCTCGTCGGAAAGCAGGATCGTCCAGAGGGGAAGGAAGTCCGGTTGCGGGTTGTCACTGACCAGATCCGCGAGCTCGGATCTGTCCTGCACGGAAAGGCTGCCGATCGATGCGACGAGCTTGGTCACGGGCCGGGTGTCCCCCGCTTTGATAAGAAGGCTGGCGGCACGGAAGGCGTCCCTTCCTTCTCGATCCTTTCCGAAAGGCGCCGAGTCCGCGAGTTGCGCGAGGGCGTCCTTGGCGTTGCGGATCGTGCCGGCAGAGGCGGGGCGGGCGGGCGCGTCGGGAGGAGCGGCGGTGGGTTCGGTTCCGAAAAAGGCCGCGTTGAGATCGTCGAGATTCGCGCTGGGAGCCGGGTTCTGGATCGGTTCGGAAGGAGCGGGTCCGGGATCTTCGCCGAGACCGAAGGCCGCAAAGGCATCGTCGAGCGTGGAGGCCGGAGCCTCGGGAGGCGGCTTTTCTCCGAGACCGAAGGCCCCGAAGAGATCGTCCACCGCATCGTCCTTTTTGGAAACTTCCGGAGCCTCCCCTCCCTCGGTCCGCGGTGCCGAAGCTCCCGTTGAGAGCGCTTCGACGGCCTGCTCCCAGAAGAGCCGCGACGTCACCTTGCCTCTGGAAGGGACCTTGATCTTGGAAAGCACGACTTCGCGATCTTCCTCGGAATCGCCGAGCAGGGCATCGATCATGATCCGGCGGACCTGGTCCGACGCGTCCGGTGAGGAGGCGAGGGCTCCGAGGGCGGCGGCGGCGAGATCACGGTCGGGACTCGCGGCGAGTTTTTCCAGCATGGCCAGCTCGGCCGGACGATCGGGATTGAGCGAGGGCGCGATCGTGACCATGAGATCGGCGGGGGCATCGGAGAGCGATTTGAGGAGCGTCTCCGGGACCGTCAGGTCGGAATGGTCGAAGGACCGGAGGACCGGACCGAGGAGATCGGGGCGTTTTTCCACCGCAGTCCCGAGGGCTTCCTCGACCTCCTTCGGCAGACTTCCGCCGGAGGAACCCGAGCGGGAGGTCAGTGCCGAGACTGCCGTGGTCCGGACGAAGCTGTCCTCGTCGTCGAGCAAGGCCACGATCCGGTTCGGATCGGCCGAGGCGCGGGTCTTGATGAGAAACTGGAGGGCACCGGCGCGCACCCGCCACGAAGGGTGATCGAGACAGGGCAGCACGGAATCGCTCGCATTGCGGGCGGCTTCGCCAAGCAGGCTGAGCGATTGCAGCGCTGCGGCGACGCGATCCTCGTCGTCGCCTTTCAGGTAGGGAACGAGCGTCCGCACCGATTCGGCACCCTCGATTTTACCGAGACCGCGGATCGCGGCATGGAGCACGTTGGAATCGTCGTCCTTCTCCAAATGATCGCGGACGAGGGGAATGGCCGCGGCTTTTCCCATGCCGAGCAGAAGGTCCATGGCTCGCTCGCGCACCAGCGGATCGGCATCGCGCAATCCATCGCCGACGAGAGGCATCACCGAGACCGGTGCGCCCTCGAGAGCATCGAGCGCCTCGACCACTTCATCACGGTTGCCGGTGGCGAGGAGCCGGGCGATGCGGCGGCCCTCACCCACGGAGGCGGCCGACAGGAGCAGTCGGTATTGGGCTTCCTTGAGCCGTGCCTTCAAGCCGTCGGCCGAGTCGCCCAGTAGCGGAAAGTGCGCCTCAATCCCGGCGATCGCCTCGCGGTGGTGCGGCTGCATCCGGGCAATGGCGCGCTCGGTGCGGGCGGTGTCGCCGGAAAGCACGTCCGCCAGCCAGACTTGCATCGACTCGGGGCGGAAGGGTGATTGATATTCGAAAGGGGCGGCGTTCGCGCCTCCGCTGGCGAGCCATTCCTCCCAGGTCTGCGAGGCGGCGTGGCGCCGGTTCGGGTCTGGATCCCAGGGATCGTAATCGAGGTCCGACCCGGCGCGGTCTTCGAGCACGTCGAGTGCGCCGAGGCGAATCTCGAGCGAGGGGTGGGTGAGCAGGGCGACCCAGAGGGAGGCGGGGAATTCCTTCGACGCGGCGATCGCATCGAGGGCCTCCTGCCGCGTCTCGGCGAGACCGAGTTTCAACGCGAGTTCGAGGCAGCGCTCTTCGGTCCACTCCGGTCCGGCGGTGAGTCTTTTTGCCAGATCATAGGTACTCGCGGGCGCGGCGGGCGCACCGGTTCCCGGGACGCCCAACAACGACGAAGGCCCCGCCGTGAGGGCGGCGCAGAGCCACAGGATCGCGAGGCCTCCGCGCCGCGCCGCGTCGTCAATGGAGCAGCGCATAGGCGAGGATGTTCACATTGAGTTGGAGACTGTTGGTCAGCTCGTTGCCGCCGCAGCAACAGCAGCCGGGGGCGTTGGCGGTGTTGTTGAGTCCGTCGGCGGAGTAGATCAGCACGAGCCGCCCGTCCTGCTCGATGCCCTCGAGGTGGCCGCGGCCCTCCGACTTGGCAAGACCGAGGTCGTCGATGCGGTAGACCGTGGAATACACCGCGTGGCCGCCTGAGATTTGCGCGAGTTCGTCCACCTTCAGGATCGCCTTGATCTCCCGGCGGAAGGCGCGGTCCCATTCCGAGTTCGAGCATCCCGCCGAGGCGAGCAGGAACCCGCCTTCCGAGAGGTAGCGGGCGAGGTTGGTCCGCTCTTTTGGCGAGAGGGAAAAGTCGCCCTCGCCGGTCATGATCGCGAAGGGATAGAGGAAAAGGTCGTCCGAATCGAGCTTGACCGGCTTGAAGCGGCGGTCCGTCACAATGCTGGTCTCGCGCTGCACCGCGCTGAGGAACTCGTCGCTGAAACAGGTCGAGGTTTTGCCCGGCCCGTAGATCAGGTTAGCGCACTGCACGATGCCCTCCTTGGCCGTCGCGGCTCCGGAGAGGAAGAGGAAGAAAAGCAGGATGCTGAGAGGTTTCATGGTCGGGCAGGGGCGGAGGATTCGGAAGGAGTCTCGTCGGAATAAAAACGCGTCACCGCGTTGCGGTATTTCAGGGGAAGTTCTTCGGGGCTCCAGCCCTTGCCGCCGGGTTCGACGGTCTCACCGCGGGGCAGGCTTTCGGACTCGGACGCCTCGCCGGTAACCGCGCCCTCGCCCGAGGAGCGGTCCTTCGAGGCCGATCCGCCTCCGCCCGGCGGGCGGCTGAGATTGACCCGGGGCGGTCCAAGCAGCGGTATGTTGAGCTGGATGCCCTGCATCGAATAACCGCTGCCGCCCATCGCACCGAAATTCATGCCTCCCGAGTTGCCGCCGCCGCCACCCGGTTCGTTGCCGCCCGTCCCCATGCCGCTGCGGGCGCGCAGCGCCGCCAGCATCTGGGCCAAAGTCATCTCCGGAATGCCTTCGCCCGAACAAAATCCCGGTTCGCCGCCATTGCAGATCCGGGTGAAGTCGTTGTCGCCGCTGCCGAGGATCTGCTCGAGGTTGGCCAGGGCCAGGGCCGCCGCCTCAGCCGCGCCGGGCACCTTGCCTTCGCCCGCCTGGGTCACGCTCGACTCCATCTGACCGCCGACCTCGAGGCTGCGCAGCTTTTCCAAAACCTCGCCCGCCTCTTCTCCGAGTTTCGCCGCCGATTCCGGCAGCTTGGCGATGCGCCCTTCCATTTCCGACTCGACCCGGCCGAGGCGCGAACGGTTGCGCATCTCGCGCTCGCGCAGGGTGGGCACCTCGCCGCGGTTGTCGGTCATGCCGAGAGCCAACTCGCGGGCGAGCCGGTCGAGCCGATCGGAGATTTCGCGCTGCTCGCGCCGAATCGCCTCGAGTTCGGTGGCCATCTCCATCACTCCGCCAATGGCGGCGAGGTCTTCGGCCGATTGCCCTTCCTTCGCGAGCGACTCCGCTCCGGGACGCAGCCGTTCCGCGAGACGCTTGGCGAGTTCGGCGGCCTTCGCCGGGTCGGACGCGCCTGACGCGCCGAGTTCGCCGAGATTGGCTTCGAGTTCGTCGACGAGCCCGCCGGAGAGTTCGTTCAGCATCGCATCGGTGGCGAAGGCGGGGAAATCCTTCGCAAACGCACCGAACCACTCGATCGCCTCGCGATGAGCGGCGGCGGCATGCTGCCTCGCGGCTTCGGCGGCGGCGGGATCGGCGGCCTGCCCGAGCGATTCGAGCGCCTCGAGGACCGAGTCCAGCACCTCGCGCAGGGCGCGGTAGCGTTCGGCGAATTCCTCGAGCGTCGTCCGCATCCGGATCGCCTCGGCATACTCATCCTCCGAGATGATATTGACCTTGGTCGCGGGGGAAACCGAAACGCCGAGCAGGTTCGGATTCCGGTCCCGCGCCTCGACGAGGTATTCGAGACTCTGGCCCGGACGCACCCCAAGGCTCGAGAGCGGAACCTTCCGCTCCAGCCGGACCTGCTTTTCCCCGGGGCCCTCGGAAACGCTCGCGGCGCGCTCGCGGAAACGTCCGGCGACGCGGGCGAGGTCGAGCCGGTCCAGACCGAAATCGTCGCTCACGTCCCAGACCATGCGCACCTCGCTCTCCGGCGTGGCGAACACGAAGGGACCCGGCTCGACGTTTTCGATCTCCGGTTTTTCGTCGGGCACGAGTTGCTGCACGAAGAGCACCGGCTCCTCCATGCGCGCGCCGCGGATGTCCGTCAGATCTAGAGTCCACACCAGGTCCTCCTCGACGCGCCAGTCGAAGATCACGCTCGACGCACCGGTTTCCGCGGGTTCGACCGCGAGACGGCGCAGAACCTCGCTGCCCTTTGGCGCCCGTCCTTCCAACTGCCCGCGGGAAAGGGGACGATTGCTCTCGACGACCAGCCGGATTTCCGAACCTCGCAGGGCCTGAAGGTCGCCTCCGCCCAGTTCGAATCGTGACGCGGCGAGGCGGGAATAGGCCGGCGGTTTCGTTTCGAAGCTCGCGCTCTCCAGGCGCGGTTGGTAGAGAATCTCGAGCGGACGCCACTCCGACCGCGCCCGGCCCACGGCGAAGGCATATTCGAGCGGCCGCGTCACGCCCTCGATCCGGCGGGAATGGCGGTTGCCCTCGCGGAAGGTCGGCAAACGTTCGATCTCCCGGCCTTCGATCGGTCGGAGCAGCAGCTCGACCGGCTTTGGCAGGGGCGGTCCATCGATCCTCACCGCGAGGTCGGCGTCCTTGCCGTAGATCACGCGGGGACCTTCGGCCTCCTCGAACTGGAAATGCCAGGGGCTGTACGGAGCCAGTTCCGCCCAGGGGCGGAGCAGGCGCAAGGCAACCACGCCGGCTGCGCGCGGATGCAAGGCGATCGCCGCGACCAGCACGAGCAGGACGATTGAGGCGCTCTTCCACGGAGCGCGTCGTTCCCTCAATTCGATGAGACTGCCGGAGGGAACCTGCGGGAGCCGTTCCACCGCGCGGGCCACCGCCAGACCGGCGAGGTGCCGGTGCAGCGGACTTTCGTGGTCGTCGACGGAGCCCGCCAGATCGAGCGCGGCCCCGAGACCGCGACGCGGATCGCCGAGACGATCGTCGGCCCGTCGCGCCGCTTCCGCGAGCGGAGTCGACGAGCTCTTCAACCAGGCCCACAACACCGCGACCGAGGCCGCGACCAGCGCCAGCGCTACGAGCGCGATCCGGACCGGACGTTCCCAACCCGCCAGAAAATCGGAAAGCCCCGAGAGCAGCAGGAGCGCGAGTACCCCGGCCACCACCAGCCCCAGCGCCGCCCTGAAACGCCCTGCTTGCACCTGACGGCGCAAACGACCGAGACCGTCGAGCAGTTGTCGGGAGGCTGGAGAGGTGGACTGCATGGGGTCAGGTCGGTGATTCAACAGGGTCATATCAGCCCGAGCCTCCGTCTCCCGGCCCATTCACAACCGAGGAGCAGGGCGAAGATAGCAAGAATCCAGGCCCGGTTCCAAGCAGGAACCCACTCGGCTTCTCCGGGTGGTTTCGCTTCGGGGACTTGCTCGGGTTCGAGTAGGGCGAGCAGGTCTTTCGTCTCGGTTGGTTTCCAGACCCGGCCTCCGGTCGCGGTGGCGAGTTTTTCCAAGGTCGCGGGATCGGCGGAGAGTTCGTCGCTCTCGCGGGGCGGCGGCAGGATCGTGAGCGGCACGGACGGACCCGGGCCCGAGGCGTCGCGGACGGTGATGGCATAAATGCCCGGGGTCTTCGGAGAAAGCATCGCGACCCAGCGCGGGGAGCCGTCCTCGGCGGTGCCCGTCTCGGCCGCGGGGATGACGGCTTCCTCGGGTCCGGTGACGACGAGATCGGGCGTGGGACGGGTCGAGGCCTCGCCGCGATAGCCGATGCGGGCGCGCAGGGTCGTGCCGAGCGGGACGGAGCTGGCATCGAGTTGCAGGGAGAAATCCTCGCCGGGGAGGAATTCGGAATAGGTGGCGGCCCATTGCAGCACCTGCATCCAGAACTCGCGGTGCCAGTCCTCTCCGGCCTCCCCTTTCTTCTCATCGCCGGCTCCGAATCCCCAGCGCCACAGGCCGTCGCCGTTCACTGCGGCGATCATGCCGCGACCGTGGCGGCGGGCCATCAGCAGGGGCACGCGGGAGCCCCCGCCGACGCGTTCGCCGACGGCGAGGACGCGGGTGAAAGGCGCGACCTCGGCGAGGGTGCGCACGTCGAGCAAGGGCGGCAGACGGCTCCAGAGGGCGTTGCCTTTTCCGGGGAGACCGTCGCCGAAGAGTCCGGTTTCTTCTCCTTCGGCGGTCGGCAGCAGGGTGTATTCGGCGTTGGCCGGTTCGCCCCAGCGTCCCGGTTGCAGGGCGGCGAGTCCGGCGAGGTCCGAGGCGGAGGGTTTGCCCCGCGAATAGAGCAGGGCGCCGCCGCGGTCGCGCACAAAACGCCCAAGGCGCTCGATCCGTTCGGGAGTCAGGAAGGCGTCGGCCCCTTTTCCGATGACGACGAGATCGTAGCGGACCATCTCGGCGTCCGACGCGGGAAAGGCCTCCACGGTTTCGCTGAGCGCTTGCGTATCAGAGGTGGAGACGCGGTAGAAGCGGTCCTGCTGGATGCGGTAGATGGCCTCGACCTCCATAAGGCCCTGTTCGCGGAGCAGTTGGGCGAGGAATTTCGTGTCCCAGTAGGGAGCGCCCTCGAGCAGGAGGATGCGGGTGCGTTTTTCAAGCGGACGGATCGTGAAGGCAGCCTCGTCGTTCTCGCTCCGTTCATCGCCTTCCCAGCCGTCGAGGACGACGCGGTAGGATCCGCCGGGCGATCCGGGTGCGAGATCAAATCCGCCCGCGACCGTTTCTCCGGCGGGCACCTCGGCCTCGAAGCGGCCCTTTTCCGCGCCCTCGGGATCGAGCAGTCGCAGCCGGGCCTTCACCGGAGGCAGGCCGCTGCTGGCGAGGCGCACTCCGACGCGGACGCCGCGGTTCGGCGGCACGAGAAATTGGCGGCGCGAGACGCTCACCGCGAGATCTCGTTTCGCGACCGGTCCCCCGAGCGGAACGACATGGACGGGCACGCCGAGCGAACGGGCCTTCGCGGCGAGGGAATCGAGTCCGGCCTCGCCGCCGGTCTGGCGGCCGTCGCCGAGCACAACCAGTCCGGTCCAGATGCCGCCCTCGTCGCCGGAGCGGTCCAGCAGGGTCGCTCCGGCCAGGTCGAGCCGGCTCCCGCTGTCGGAGAGCGGCTCGTCGGGATCGGGGGTCCATTCGCCTTCGAGGGCGGCGGAAAAACGACGGGCCTCGACCCGTTCGCGATCCCGCGAGGCGTCGAGCAGGGCGCTCGCGACGCCCGCGGCTTCTTCGCGGCGGCTGCCGCTTCCGTCCGCTTTCGGCGCCGCCATGCTGGCGCTGGCATCGACGAGTATTCCCCAGCCGGGCGGAACGACGTCCTGCTCCGAACTCCAGCGTCCGGGATTGGAGAGCAGGGCAAAGGCCCCGATAAGGGCGACGCAGCGGATCAAAAGCAGGCCGAGGCGCGACTTTTGATCGAGGACCATTCCTCCCCGCCACGCCGCGTAGCCGAACCCGGCCGCGAGCGCGATTCCGCCGACGACCAGAAAAGGCCAGGGCAGCATCGGCTGGAAGGAAAGTCCGTTCATGAGGCGATCGGGCGGGCGGGTTGGGGCGAGGACCGCCGCAGCATCAGGAAGAGCGCCTCCAGCGCGAAGAGCGCGAGCGCGATAGCGACGAACCACGGCCAGAGCGGGGTACCGTCGCGCATTTTTTCCCAGTCGGGTTTGGCGAGGGCGCTGGAGCTTTGCCCATCCGCGGCCGCCGCGACGAGCGAGGCGGGATCGATCGCCCCGGGGTCCATTTCCGATTCGGGAAAGGGGACGACGGTGTGGGCGAGGACGCGGTCCTGCTGCAACTCGCGGTCGCGCAGGGCCCAGCGGAACAGTCCCGGCTCGAGCGGAGCCGCGGAAATCCACGAGCGCCCGAGCGAGGTGCCGTCCTCGGTGATCGCGAGATTCGTCCCGGCCTCGTCGAGCAGGACGACCTCGCCGCTCTCGAGATAGTCCTCGGGCTCCCAGCGGGCGAAACCTCCCGCATAGGCGAGCCAGTGGGGCGGATCGGCGCGGTCGGGGCGCGAGAGGAGCAGGGCCTCGCCGACGAGGGGGAGAAAGGCCGGTTGCCGCGTCCAGCTTGCGAGTTCGGGATCGAGCGGGAGATTCCACCACCAGAGCGAGCCTCCGTTGATCGCCCGCCGCCGGATCGCGGGCACGTCGTCCACATAGCGGACCGGCACCGCCCATCCCGGGCCGGCCTCCGCCGGATCGATGCGCCAGCGGTCGCGGGCCGATCCGGCCACGGGATTGCCGTATTCTCCCGAGGCGAAGAGCGCGAGCAGGGGGTCTTTTTCATCGCCGGTTTTCAAACTCCAGCCGGCCTCGTCGGCGCCGCTCTTTTGCCAGGAACCCGCCGCGCCCCCGCTTTCCCAATCCGTCGGGAGCCCCGCTGCCGCGGTTGGGCGAAAGATCACGCCGCCCTTTTTTTTCCAAACCGCCTCCGCCAAGGGCAAAAAGGAATCCGTCGGCCCCGCGACGATGGCGAGATCAGCGGGATCGCCCGGGGCGACCTCGCGGGTCCAGAGAATGCTGCGCAACAGGCGCGACCAGACCTCGCGTTCCTCCTCCGAAACGGAGCCTTCGGGGAGGGAAAGGGCCACCGCGAGCGGTTCCCGCTGCCGTACCACGATCCAGCGTCCGTCGTCGCCAGCGAGGGCGTCGCCTTCTCCCTCCAGCGCGGCGCGCAGGGGCAGCTCACCGCTTTCGTCAGGATCAAGGGCGAATTCGGCGGAGACCTGACCCTCGCCGTTTCCTTCGATCTCGAGTTCCCGGGTTTGGCGCTGGGCTCCGAGGGTCATGGAGATGCGGGCGCGGCGGCGTTCGTTGCCGTGATTGACGATACGGGCCAGCACCTCGATCGATTCGCCGGGCAGAGGTTGCGTGGACGAACTTTCGAGGGCGGCGAGTGAGAGATTGTCGGCCGTTTCCCCCACCGGAATCCACACGAGCCGGGTGGCCTCGGGAAGGGGCGGGAGCGCCTCGGACCACGAGCCGGTCTGGAAATCCGAAATCACGACGAGTTCGCGGGTGCCGGAAACCGTGGCCAATCGTTCCGCGGCCAGAGCCAGTGCCGCCGCGCCCGATCCGGCTTCTCCGGAGACCGCGGCCTCGCGGAGGGCCCGTTCCAAAGGTTCCGTGGTGCGGCCCATGTCCGGGTGCAGGGCATCGGGCACCGCGTCGATCCAGACCAGGTTGACCGAGGCAAGCCGGCCCGCTCCACGCAGAGCTTCTAAGGCTCGGGCCGTAGCCACGGAGAAACGCGATTGGGCTCCGGCCTGACCGGCCATCGAAGCGCTGCGGTCGACCACCAGCACCAGGTGCTTTTCATCGGTACCGCCGCCCCAACCCTCGCCCGCAAGTTGCAGGGGACGGGCAAAACCCAGTGCCAGAATCACCAAGGCGAGGATGCGCAAGAGCAGCATCAGCCAGTCCTGCGGTCGGCGCAGCCGCCAGACTCCCCGCATCGCCCGTTGCAAAAACTCGACGGTGGGCAGGATCGCCTCGGGTGGGCGAGTGCGTGCGACGAGGTGCGCCACCAGCGGCACGGCGCCCGCGGCGGCGGCTAGCCAAAGCAATCCGGGGTCCTGGAAGGCGAGCGCCATGGGTTCGAATCGGTATTCAGCGGGTCAGGTCGCGGATCTGGGCGAGCCAGGATTGATCGGTGCGGGCTTGGACGAGGCCGATGCCGCGACGGCTGGCGAGGGCGGCCAGAGCCCGCTGGTGGGCTTCGATTTCCTCGAGATAAGCGGTCCGGACCGTGTCGGAATGAGCGGTGACGCGGCGACCCGTTTCCGGATCGACATAGCGGCGGGTCTGCGATCCGGGGAGGTTGAGTTCGGCCGGGGTCAGCACCTGGAAAAGAAAGACCCGGTAACCGCGATGGGTGTAGGCCGCAAGAGCCTGGAACACCGCCGCCGGATCGGCGAGGAAATCGCTCACCACGATCACCGTGCCGCGACGCCGCAACAGGGGCAGCGATTTTTCCAAAGCGCCGGCGAGATCGGTGCGGCCCCCGGCTTCGTTCGTGTCCAGCATCGAGAGCATACGGCGGAAATGCCCGCGTGTGCCGCCCGGCGGGAGAAAGGCGCGTGGTCCCTCGTCGAAGATCGTCAGCGAGATGCGGTCCTGCCGCAGGGTTACCACATAGGCCAAGCCCGCCGCGAAGTGCGAGGCCCAGTCGAGCTTGGTGAGGCCGTCCTCCTCGGAGCGGAAATCCATCGAGGCGCTGGCGTCGAGGAAGAGGTGGCACTCGAGATGGGTCTCGAGCCGGAAGGTTCGCAGGTGGAGCCGGTCGCTTCGCGCGAAGACCCGCCAGTCGACCAGGGCGGGGGAGTCGCCCGGGGCGTAGGATCGGTATTCGTGGAACTCCATCGAGGCCCCGCGCAGCCGCGAGCGGTGTTTGCCGCTGAGCGCCCCATCGACCATCATCCTCGGGGAAAAGGTCATCGCCCGCAGCAGCCGGGCGTCCTCGGGCCGCAGGTAGCGCGACAGAGCCTCGGCGGGCTCGCGGTTTGCTGGGCGACCGTCTGCCATCGCGGAGATCGGGTTCAGGCGATGCCGCCGACGAGATGCCCGACGATCTGGCCGGCATCGATGCCTTCGCCGGTGGCCTGGTAGTTCGGGATGACGCGGTGGCGAAGCACCGGCGGCGCCACGGCCCGCAGTTCCTCGATGCTCGCGACCGGCTCTCCGCGCAGCATGGCGAGAGCACGGACGGCGCGGGCGAGATTCTGCGAAGCCCGCGGACCGGCTCCCCATTCGACGTAGCGCTTCACATAGTCGTCGGCCAGTTCCGAGTCGGGGCGCGAGCGATGGGTCAGCCGCAGTATCGCGTCGAGGACCGGTTCGGGCAGCGGCACCTCCGTCGCCATGGCCTGGAGGTCGATTACGCCCGCGGCGTCGAGCACGCTCGCGACCTCCGGCTCTTTCATCACGGTGGTCTGGCGCACCACCCGGGCCTCCTCCTCAAAGCCGGGATAACTCATCCGCAGCTCGAAGAAAAAGCGGTCGAGCTGCGCCTCGGGCAGCGGGTAGGTGCCCTCGTGCTCGATCGGATTCTGGGTCGCGAAGACGAGGAAGGGCGTGGGCAGTGGGCGCGAAACCCCGGCCACGGTGATCTGTTTTTCCTGCATCGCCTCGAGCAGGGCGGCCTGGGTCTTGGGAGGTGTACGGTTGATCTCGTCGGCGAGGATGAGGTTGGCGAAAACCGGGCCGCCGCTGTATTCGAAACGCCGCACCCCGCCATCGCCGCCGGATTGGAGAATCTCGCTGCCGACGATGTCCGCCGGCATCAGGTCGGGGGTGAACTGGATGCGGTTGAATTTCAGACCGAGCACCTTCGCCAGCGTCGAGATCAGGAGCGTCTTTGCCAGCCCCGGCACGCCGACGAGTAGGCTGTGTCCGCCGCAGAGCAAAGAGACGAGCAACATTTCCCGGATCGGGTCCTGGCCCACGATGACGCGTCCGAGTTCGTCGCTGGTGCGGCGGACGAGTTCGCGGGCCCGTTCCCAGCGCGCGGCGGGATCGTCGGAGGAGGTGGTGGAATCGGCGGTCATGGTCACAAGGGTATCAGGGAACTACGGAGCGATCGGACGAGGGCTTTCAGGGTTGTTCTTCCTCCTTCGGCTTCGGCAAAGGCGTGGCCGCGAAATGGAAATAGAGCGAATCGTCGTCCGCTTCCCATTCCTCCAGCGTGGTGGCGAGTTCCTCGGCGAATTTGTCGGGAGCGAGCGGCTCGCCACGCATCACCGTGTAGAAAATCTGGGGCGTGCGTTCGCCCTCGTGGGCTTTCCAGACCCCGTTTTTTCCACGCACCTCCAGTTTCGAACTCGCTCCCGATCGGGTTCCAAAACCAAAGGATGCCACCGCGTCAAAGTCCAGCGTTTCACCTCCGGAGTCATTGCCGAACGGGTCTGACGCGAATTGATTGGAGAACTCTTCGGGCGACTTTTCCAAAACCCGGATCTGGAATCCGCCGAGCAAGGGAGAGCGCGTCAGCCAGACCTCGATCCTCTTTTCTCCGGCCCTCTCCCGCACCTTGGCGAAAAGGTTCTCCAGCGTTGACGGTTCCACTTTCGCCGTCTCAAAGTCTTTCCAAGTGGCATCCACGCCGCCCTCGACCGCGCCGATGCGGAAGACCAGTACCTTCTGAGCCGCATCCGGTTCGGCCGCCGCGAGCAGGTCACGCAAAAGCATCCGCTCGGACACGGTGAGGCCCGTCACCCACGCGTCCCAATCCGCCGCGCTCATTGTCGCCAGTCCTGTCAGGCCTTTCTCGATTTCACCCTTTCGATTGGCGGGTACCGAATCGGCGGTCGGCGTCTCGGGCGGCGCCTCGCCCGCCATCCGGGCCCGGCCGCGGGCATCGAGGAGCGTCCAGATGTCCTCCTCCAGTAGTCCTCGGAAAGACTGACCCGTGTTCTGTGAGGCCGCGGGATTGACGAGACTGTCCACTGTGAAATGGACGACCTGGGTGAGGGGACGTTCGATGGCGTTGTAGGAGACCGGCTCGTTCCCGACCTGTTCGATGAGACGGGCGAAACTTTCGCGCATCCATTCGGGCAGCGGGCGATCCTCGTCCTTGGCTTCGTCGTCCGCATCGCCGCCCTCCTTCTCGTCCTCCGCATTGAGGTACAACCGCGCGACATGTCCGGCGACACTCAGGGCAAAACCGCGCCGCTCGGGGGTCGGATTCTGGAGTTCGAGCACGCCCGCCATCGCGGCCTCGGCTTCCTCCCGGGTGGAGGGCTGTTTCCCGAGGGCCTGCATCGACTCCCCAAACTCGCCCTGGGTCTTCTCGTCGGCGACAAAAGCGGCGAACAAATCAGCAAATCCCTCGCCCGAGAGGATCGCCTCCATCGCCTTGATTTGATAGCTATAGTAGGAGTCGATCCGGTTCTCGATCTGCTCCGGTGTCAAAGCCTCGTTCCCCTCCTCTTTGACCATTTCCTGTTTCAAACCCTCGAGAAAAGCGTCGTAAAAAGCGCGTCCTTCCGTTCCCCGACGCCGCACGATCTCCACAGCCAGGGAAATGCCGCTGGAGGGAGCGGCGAGGACCATCTCAGCGAGCTCGGCGACCTCCTCCTCGCTCCCGATCCTCACCTTCACGGCGGCGGCCCGTTCTTTCCAATTCTCATCGCCTTCCTCGAAGTAGAGTTCCGCGATTTCGTTGCCCGACTTGCCGGCCATCTTGTCGCGCCACGTTTTCACCACTTCGACAATCTCCCCTGCCTCGGCGGTTTCCCACCACTCGTAGTCCGAATCCTCGGGCTGTGGCACGATGCCCTTGAGGAACGATCGGGCGATCTCGTCGCGGGAACGTGGGCGGGCCAGACTCCGCCAGGCGTCTTCCAGCTCCTCGCCTTCGAGTTCGGCGGGTTCTTCATCGAGGTCCCCCCAACTGTAGCTTCGGCTGTAGCTGTAGTCCCACGCGTTGGTGGGGACAAGGGTTTCATCCCCCAGGCCAGCGGCCATCACTTCGAGCCAGTTCCAGCCGTTTGCCACATCGAAACCCAGATTGCGGGCCTGCTCGGTCTGGTAGTCCAGATTCGCCGAGTCCTGCTCCGCGTCGGATTTCGGGAAAAGCGTTTCCATCCACGCCTGCCCCAACATCGAAATGTCGTTGCCGTAACCGCCATACATCATCGTTTCCTCGGCCGACTCCTTGGGCTTCCCGTAGTTCTCCCACCACGCGACCTGCTCGGCCGTCAGCGGGAAAACCCCGTCCGACTTTACCGGGGTGTCGCCTCCGGCTGCCCTGGCTTTCAGTTTCTCAACGAGCCGGACCGTGAGCGGGCGCTCCGGCCACGACCTCGGGAAGTTCGTGAGGATACCCTCGAGTTCCGCCTGATACGCCGCCCAATCCTGACTCGCGCCGAAACGGTTCGAGGCCTGCTGCTGGCGGTGGTTCGCGATGGCGGCGATCGCCGATTCCAAGAGCGCCGCTTTCCGCGGCAGTTTCTCCATGATCAGGTTGACCAACTCGGCGGCCTCCTTTTCGTGCCCCCGGCGATGCCAGTGCGCCGCGTGGAAAAAGAGTGAGGCCAAAGTCTGCTTGTCTTGCAGGGCACGGCTCCCGCGGCTCCTCTCGCCTTTTTCAAACTCGGCTTTGAGAGCTTCCATCAACCCCGCCGCGTCCGCCGCTTCGTCACCCTCTTTCTCCCGGGGCGACTCCTGCCACCGAGGTTGGAGTCCTTTCGACTGGAGCGAACGCATCTGTTCCCGGGTCTTCTCCGGATTCTCGCGATCGGGGAGCACCATTGCCGAGAGGTTCAGTCCGTCGTCCGTCATCCGTCGGATTCCGTCCGCGTCGGCCTCCGTTTCGATCCAATAATGGCCGCTGCGCTTCCAGCCCTCAATTTGCTGGCTGAACCGGTCGGGACGCTCGCCCTCGACGTATTTCCAGCCCTTCGTGTCGGGGAGACCGAGTTTCACGAGCATCTCGAATCCCTTGGAAAAGTCCTGGGCCGAGGTTTGTCGCGGCGGCGAGAGGGTGAGGCAGGATACGAACAGGAGAAGAATCTGGAGTGACCTCGAAATACTCATGGCCCCAGATGCAAGCAGCAAAGCGGTCCCCGGGTAAAGCGAAATCGCAGGATGCTTCGGAATCGTTTCCCTGCCCTTCCATTCGGGTGCATCGGTCACCCCGGTTCCGGATGAAGGGAGCCACGTCGGTACCCAGGACTCCCTGCTTCCGAAGAATACTCGACCGACACTTTTATGGATCGTCTTGCAAGAGGCTGAGGGGAACCTTTTCTCCCCCGGCGAGACCAGAGAATTGCCGGATCAGTCGCACTCCGCTTCTCCCGTGCTACCTTCCCCAAATGCCGGAACGATCCACCGAACTGCTCGCCCCGGCGGGCAACTGGGAATGCGCGCGCGCTGCCGTGGCGAACGGGGCGGACGCGATCTATTTCGGCATGCCCCGATTCAACGCGCGGATCCGGGCCGACAACTTCACGCCCGACGACCTGCCGAAGCTGATGGAGTTCCTCCACGCCCACGGGGTGCGGGGATTCGTCGCCTTCAATACGCTCATCTTCCCGTCCGAACTCGAGGACGCCGCGGAGCAGCTGCGGTTCCTCAACGAGGCGGGCGTTGACGCCATCATCGTGCAGGACCTCGGTCTCGCCGCGATGGCGCGGGCCATGGTGCCCGACCTGCATCTGCACGCCTCGACCCAGATGACGATCACCTCGCCCGAGGCGCTGGAATTCGCCCATGGTCTCCTCGGTCTGGACCGCGCCGTCATCGCTCGCGAAAACTCGATGCGCGAGATCCGCCTATTTCATCCGGATTCTCCGGGTGCCGTGGAACTCGAGACTTTCGTACATGGCGCCCTCTGCGTCGCCTACTCGGGGCAATGCCTCACGAGCGAGTCGCTCGGTCAGCGCAGCGCGAACCGCGGCGAGTGCGCCCAGGCCTGCCGCATGCCCTACGAACTCGTCGTCGATGGCGAGACCCGCGATCTCGGCGACCAGCGTTATCTGCTTTCCCCCCAGGACCTCGCGGGCATCGACCAGATCCCCGAACTGATCCGCCTCGGGGTGACGAGCTTCAAGATCGAGGGCCGTCTCAAGACGCCCGAATACGTCGCGGCGGTAACGCGCGCCTACCGCAAGGCCATCGACGCTGCCGGGTCGGGTGACCCGCAACCGGCTTCGAGCGAGGACCGCTACGAGCTCGAGATGGCGTTCTCCCGAGGCCTTTCGACGGGATGGCTAGAGGGAATCGACAACCAGAAACTCGTTCATGCCCGTTTCGGGAAAAAGCGGGGGGCCTTCGTCGGTCGCGTCGACCGGGTCGGGTCCGATTTTGTGGAGGTGAGCGGAGGCACGGGGGTGAAGCCCGGCGACGGAATCGTATTCGACACCGGCGGCAACACCGATCGCGAGCAAGGCGGCCGGGTTTACGAGGTGGAGGGCAAACGGCTCCGTTTTGCTCGCGGCAAGATCGATTTTGCCAGGCTGAAGAACGGCCATCGTGTCTGGAAAACCGATGATCCGGCGCTGAACGCGACGCTGCAGAGCAGTTACCGGCGCGAGCAACTCCCGACCCGGAAGATTCCCGTGAGCTGGACCGTGCGCGGTGCCGCGGGAGAACCGCTCGTGCTCGCCGATCCCTCGCGCGGGGTCGAGGTTTCCTCCTTGGTTCCCCTGGAGGTGGCGACCCATCGTCCCCTTACTCCGGACGGGCTGCGCGACCAGCTCGGCCGCCTTGGAGGCACGGTCTACGATCTCGCCGGGCTCGAGGTGGCTTTGTCAGGGTCTGTCATTCTCCCCGTCAGCGAGCTGAACCGCCTGCGCCGCGCTCTCGTCGAGCGACTCGAGGAAGGGAGGCTCGGGGTATTTGCACGGCGTCGCGTCACGTCGTTGACCGTGGCCGATCTCCTGCCCTCGCGACCTTCCACATCTCCGGCGGGGGAGCCCGAGCTCCGCGTCCTCTGCCGAACCGGGGAACAGGTCGACGCGGCTCTCGCCTGCGGGATGGAAGTGGTTTATGCCGACTTCGAGGACGTGCGCCGATATCGCGACCTCGTTTCCCGGGTGCGCGAGACTTCGCCGTCGACACGACTTTATCTCGCGACTCCGCGCATCCAGAAGGCGGGGGAAAAGGGGCTTTTCCGTTTGGTCGAGAACGCGCAGCCCGACGGGGTGCTCGTCCGCAATCTCGGCGGTATCGGCCATTTCTCGGAACGGGGTGACCTGGCGATGGCGGGAGATTTTTCGCTCAACGTGGCCAATCCGATCACCGCCCGCCTCCTCAGGGAACGCGGTCTCGAGAGCCTGACGATCTCCTATGACCTGAACATTTCCCAAGTGCTCGATCTTCTCGCCGCGGCGCCGCCGGAGTGGTTCGAGCTGACCCTGCACCAGCACATGCCCATGTTTCACATGGAGCATTGCGTCTTCTGCTCCTTTCTCTCGAAGGGCAAGGACTTCAACGATTGCGGGCGCCCCTGCGACCGGCACGTCGTGCATCTCAAGGACCGTGTCGGTCAACTCCATCGCCTCACCGCCGACGTCGGTTGCCGCAACACGCTCTTCAACGGACGTGCCCAGAGCGGGGCGAGATTCTTCGGCGCGCTGCGCGACGCGGGCCTGCGGCGATTCCGGGTGGAACTGCTCGACGAGTCGCACGACGAGGCGGTCGAGACGATTCGACTCTACGAGGGGCTCCTCAGGGGAGAGAAAGAGGGGGCGGCCCTCTTCTCCCGTCTCAAGGCCGATTCCCGGCTCGGCGTCGTCGAGGGTACGCTCGAAGTTTAGCGTGGATACGCCGAGCGGAAACTTGCGCTTGCTCTTTCGCCGGGAGTAAGGTGGCTCCATGAAAGAGGAACCGCAAAACCCGCACGTCCGGGGTCTCCACGAACTGTATGCCGAGGACCCCGAGCGGGCCGACCTTCTTCTCTGGGGGCGCCGGGCCGATCCGCTCTCGCGTCGCGGATTTTTCAGGCGCATGGGGCTCGCCGCGATGACCTCCGCCCTCGGGGCCGAGATCGTCTTCTGGGACCGCATGCCCGCGGGCCTCATTCCCGCCGCGCTCGCCCAGGCGCCGACGCCTTTCCAGATCGAGGGGAAGGAAGGGCTCGTCGTGCTGAACGACCGCCCCATCAACGCGGAGGCGACCGCCGACCTGCTCGACGACGAGATCACTCCGGCGAAGCATCTCTTCATCCGCAACAACGGGCATCCACCCCAGCTCGACACGATTGATCCGGAAACGTGGACCCTCGAGATCGCGGGAGAGGCCTGTGAGCGTCCGGCGAAATTCACCCTTTCCGAACTGAAGGCGAAATTTCCCCACCACACCTACCAGCTCCAGATCGAGTGCGGCGGGAACGGTCGCAGCGAATTCAACCCGCCCACCCATGGCAACCAGTGGACAATCGGGGCGGTGGGATGTCCCGAGTGGACCGGGGTGCGCCTGCGCGACGTTCTCGAACATTGCGGGATCAAGGAGAACGCGGTCTACGTGGGTTACCGCGGCGCCGACACCCATCTTTCCGGCGATCCGACGAAAGAAGCGATCTCCCGCGGGGTGCCGATGCGCAAGGCCCTCGAGGACGAGACCTTGCTGGCCTTCGCCATGAACGGGGAGGACATCCCCTGGCAGAACGGTCATCCCCTGCGGCTCGTTGCGGGCGGATGGCCCGCTTCGGTCTCGGGCAAATGGCTTCGGAAGATCGAGATCCGGGATCGTGTCCACGACGGAGAGAAAATGGGAGGCGACTCCTACAAGGTGCCCAAATATCCCGTCGCTCCGGGGACCAAGGTGCCCGAGGAGGACATGGCCATCATCGAGTCCATGCCGGTGAAGTCGGTCGTGACCTTCCCCAAATCGGGGGCGACCCATCCGCTCGGCGAGACCTTCTCCTGTCGGGGGCATGCCTGGGCGGGGGATCTCGAGGTGAAGGAAGTCCACGTTTCCATCGACTTCGGGACCACCTGGACAAAGGCGGGCCTGAAGAAGCCCGTAAACCGGCTGGCCTGGCAGCGCTGGGAAGCGGAGCTGAAATTTCCGAAGAAAGGTTACTACGAGGTCTGGGCCCGCGCCGTCGACAGCGAGGGCAGGAGTCAGCCCATGCTCGTGCCGGGATGGAACCCGAAGGGATATCTCAACAACGCCTGCCACCGCATCGCCGTGCAGGCGGTTTGACCGATCGATTCGCCATGAAACCCGCTTTTCTCGCTGCGTTCCTCCTCTTTGCCTCCCTGGTCCGGGCCGAGGAACCGAAACCGGAGCCGCCTCTTGATCCCACGACCGGAATGAAGATGGCCGAGGGCTGGGAACTCGTCCGGGTGCATTGCACGGTCTGCCATTCGCCCCAGCAATACCTTCGCCAGAAGGGCACCGAGTCGACCTGGACCGACACGATCCGCTGGATGCAGGGATCGGCAGGGCTCTGGCCGCTCGACGCCGAGACTGAAAAGAAAATCGTGACCTATTTGGCGTCGAATTACGGTCCCGATGAGGCCTTCCGCCGGGCTCCGATCCCTGGCAACCTCCTTCCGCCGAATCCCTACCTCACCGATACCCGGGCGGAGTTCGAGGAAAAGAAGGCGGCGGGACTGATCCCTGCGGCCCCTCAAAAGTGAGTTGGCTTCTTCGCCAGGCTCAAGGGCGCTTCTCCAGTGCGGGAGGCATCGGGGCGACCTCTGCGTGGTGCCATTCGCGGCAACGACCTTTCTGCCAGGCGGCGAGGGTCTGGTGAATCTGCGCCACTCGCTGACGATTGTCCTCGGTCAGCCGAAAAACCAGTTGGGTCGTCGGCACGGAATAGATGAAGCTTTCCCCCTTGCCGAGGGTGATGCCGCACTCCGCGTAACGCTGTCTCGCGGTCTTCTTTCCCGGGAACTGCATCGTCCCTGCCCTGAGGCCCGCGAACCCTTCGGGCTGAAACTTCGGATCCCCTTTCGCGATCCGCTCGAGCCAGAGCCAGTGGTCCCATCGGATGGTGACGATGTCGGTTCTGAGGTCCTCTCCTGCGAGACGGGAAAGGGTGGTGAGAATGATGGAGAGCGTGAGGAAAAAACGCGTCATTCCGGAATGCGGGCATTCTGGAGAAAGGCCCGCACCTTGTCGAGATCCTTGCGCCCCGGGGCCGCCTCGACCCCGCTCGCGACGTCGACTCCGGCAGGACGGACCTGGCGGACGGCGTCGGCGACGTTGTCCGGAGTGAGGCCGCCCGCGAGGAGGATCTGCCGCTCGGGCCACAGCCGCACCGCCTCGGCGCCGAGAGCCCAGTCCATCGTCTCGCCACTGCCGCCGTAGGCACCGGGAGCGTAGGCGTCGAGAAGCAGGGTGGGGGATTCGAAAGCCGCGGCCGACTCGAGGAGGG
>JAGRPC010000137.1 GCA_020439925.1 Verrucomicrobiia bacterium
CCGATGCCGCGTCGAAGGCAGCCGCCGATCCCTATGCCAAGGAGGGCAACATCGCGCCGAAGATCGTGAAACTCTCCCCTCAGGAAGAAGCCGAGATCCTCAAGGACGTGAAGGTGCCCGAGGGCTTCGACGTCACTCTTTTCTCCAACTGGCAGGCGGCGAACTACCCCGTCTACGTCGCCGCCGCTCCGAACGGCGACCTCTATGTCTCCAGTGACGGCAATGGCTCGCTCGGTCGCGAACCGGGCCGTGGCCGTGTCCTCCGCCTGCGCGACACCGACGGCGACGGTCGCGCCGACGAGGTGAAGGAATTCGTCAAGAATGTCGATTCGCCGCGCGGTCTCATCTGGGATCACGACCGGCTCTACCTGCTTCATCCCCCGCACATCAGCGTCTATTTCGACCGTGACGGAGACGGCATCGCCGAGGACTCGAAGAAGCTCATCGACGGCATCGCCTTCGGGTTCGCCGACCGTCCCGCCGACCACACCACCAACGGACTCGAGCTCGGCATCGATGGCTGGATCTACATCGCGGGTGGCGACTTCGGCTTCATGAAGGCCACCGGCACCGATGGACGCACCCTCCAGCATCGCGGCGGCGGCGTGATCCGTTTCCGTCCCGACGGCAGCGGACTCGAAATCTACGCCACCGGCACCCGCAACATCCTCGGCACGCCGATGAGCCCGCTCTGCGACCTCTTCGCCCGCGACAACACCAACGACGGCGGCGGATGGGACGTGCGTTTCCACCATTTCTCCGGACTCGAGGACCACGGCTACCCGCGTCTCTACAAGAACTTCGGCGAAGAGCATGTCCCGCCTCTCGCCGACTACGGCGGTGGTTCCGGATGTGGCTCCGTCTACCTCCACGAACCCGGTTTCCCCGACGAGTGGAACCATGCCCCGATCACCTGCGACTGGGGCCGCACCGCGTCCTTCGTCCACACCGTGCAGCGCCAGGGTGCGAGCTTCGCCGAGATCACCGAACCCCGGCCTTTCATCCAGATGACCCGTCCCACCGACGCCGACGTCGATGCGATGAGCGCCGTCTATCAGGCGAGCTGGAAAGGACCCGCCACCTTCAAGTGGGAGGGACCGAATGTGGGTTACATTGTCAGGGTCACGCCGAAGGGCTACCAGCCCGAGCCCCTTCCCGATTTCGAAAAGATGAGCGACGCCGAGCTCGTCGCCGCGCTGGATTCTCCGAGCCACATCCGCACGCTGACCGCGCAGCGCACCCTCTTGCGTCGCGAGGTGAACCCTGTTTTGTCCGAGGCGCTGCTGGCCCTGGCGAAGAATCCTGACAAAGAACTCAAGACGCGGGTGGCGGCGCTGTATGCGTTGATTCAGGTGTTCGAAATCGATGCCACCAACATCAAATGGCTTGAGCCGATCGCTTCCCTGGTCACCGAAAATGACCTTGAACCGTTCGTTCTTCGGGCAATCGCCGATCTCAAATTTAATCCCGCTAACCAGGAACTACCCTTGGAGGTTTTCGATGACTTAGTTGTCATGGGCCTAAAAAGCGAGAACTCAAGATCACGAATCGAAGCTCTCATTCTATCGACTCGTCAGAGATCCAAATGGGGAAATTCGACTGAATTTGGACTTTTCGGCAATCCAATGCCAATGATCACCGCCCTCCTCGCCGATCCCGATCCCCGCGTCGCCCATACCGCCTTCCGCGCCCTCGCCATGCTGGGCGCGAAGGATGCAGTGATCGAGGCGCTCCTCTCCGGCCCGAATCCCAAAGGGGCTGCCTTCGCCCTGATGCGCATGCACGACGTGCCGGGCATCGTCGACGATCTTCTCGCCAAACTCGCCGCCGAGAAACGTCCCGAGACTCGCCAACTCCTCCTCGCCACCCTCTGCCGCCTCGCCCAGCGCGAAGGCGAATGGACGGGCGACAGCTGGGGTACCCGACCCGACACCCGCGGTCCCTATTACCAGCCGGTGAAGTGGGCCGAGTCGGACAAGATCCTCGCCGCGCTCAAATCAACGCTCGACGCCGCTTCGCCGGAGGAGGCCGCTTTCCTCG
>JAGRPC010000138.1 GCA_020439925.1 Verrucomicrobiia bacterium
TTTTGCGGCAACGCGGGCGATGGCTTCGCGAATCTGTTCGTCCAGCTTCCTTGAATCCGTAGACAATGATTCGTCTAGCCCCAACTCGTCGGCCGGCCCCGAAGTCATCGCCATCGAGGAATTGGTTCCCATTGCTTCCGTCAAGGGAGAGTCCTGAGAACTCTCCTTTTCCGCGGCGAGCACACTCTCGGGATCCATAGCAAAGGCCTCCCGGATCACCTCCACCTGTTCGGGCAGAGTGGCGATAGCCAGTTCGGCGAACTCGGCTTCGTCATCGGGAAACTCCAAGCGGGCCACGGACACGATGCGGGTGACCGACTCCGCTTCATCGCCCATCGATTCGAGAGCGGCCACAAAGAGTGCTCGTCGGCTGTCCGGATTGGTCTGCAGGGAATCCTGAAAAAGAACCACGGCCTGGTCGGGATGAACCTCGATTCCCGCTCGAAGTGTTTCCACGGCCGAAATCGGATCTGGCGCCGACTCGGACGCATTCGCCGAAGCCAAGGGCACAGTGCCCAAGGCGAGCATCACGGCAGGCAGCACTGGATTTGCGAACTTCATGAACGTGCCGGAGTGGAGCGGGTAGTGGGAATCGAACCCACATAACTAGCTTGGAAGGCTAGGGCTTTACCACTAAGCTATACCCGCGTATAACCGAGTCAGACTCGTTTAAACTCCGCGTTCGCAAATCTCACCCGGGTTTTGTTAAGTTTCAATAAATTTTTATAATTTCTAAAATTTACTGAACCCGTTCCAAACCCGGTGGAGAGGAGGAAGTCGAATGTATCCGGGAGGAGGCAGTTGCCAACTGTCTTTTTTCGATTTTCTGAACTTCGCCGTCCGGATTCCATGGCAAGGAACTCTCGCTCACTTTCGCAAGTACGGATCTCTTCTTCCCTTGGACGAGTGGCCGGGGCGATGAGAAAGGCACCACTCCTCATTCTCGCCCTGGCCGCTGGCAGTGGAATCGTTCTCGCCGACACGGATCTCGCCTGGATGGCTGGGTTCGCTGCTGGAACCGGGTTTCTCGGAGCCCTATGGATGAGAAAACGAAACCGTGCTCTTGCCATCCTCATCGCAGGAACCGTCACGGCCCTGCTTCTGTTTGAATGGCGACAGGAAACCCGACTTTCCCACATACACGGCTTCCCCCTCGCCTCGGAACTTGCCCGTGGCGACGAACTGCGCCTGCGCGGGGAAGGATGGATTTCTGGCCCGGTTGAAATGGGATCCCGATCGTCCCGCTCCACGTTGCGGTTGGAGCGATTGTTTCTGGGAGACAAGGAGGTCTCTTGCAGCCATGCGGTGCCAGTCTGGATCCAGAAGACCGGCAACGAACTCGTCTACGGGACGGAGGTACAATTCAGCGGTCGCCTGGTGCCTCTGGAGCCAGCGAAAGTGCCCGGAGGTTTCGATGCCAGGGAATTCTATTTCCGAGAGTCCGGCTCCCTCGCCAAACTGGAAATCGACGAAGGTGACCTTTTCGAGATCGGCGAGAGACGACGGGGTTGGCCCATCGTGCGAAGTGCATTTGCTTTGCGCTCCAGGCTGGAGGAGGCGCTCCTCGTTGGTGTGCCGCAGGTTTACGAGCCTTATGCCCGTCTTGTCGCGGCAATGGCGTTGGGAGCACGGGAACATTCACCTGAAGAGTTGGAAGAATTCTTCCGGATCAGCGGAACCATGCACCTCTTTGCGGTCTCGGGCCTGCATGTCGGTATCGTGGCCGGACTTCTCGCCGGCACCGCCAGCCTGCTTGGAATTCCGAAATCGCGGGCAGCCCTTTTTATCATTCCCTCGGTGCTTTTCTATGCCGTTCTCACCGGCCTCAGTCCTTCGGCGGTGAGGGCTTCACTGATGGCCTCGGTCTTCTTCGGAGGATTCCTGCTCCGGGAACAACCGCGCCTTCTCAACAGTCTCGGATTCGCCGCCCTCCTTCTCCTTGCCTGGGATCCCCAGCAGCTTTTTCTGCCGGGATTCCAGTTGTCCTTCGCCGTGCTCGCCGCCATTGCCATCCTCGCCCCGGCACTCGGCGACCTCATGGCCCGCCCCTTCCTTTCCGATCCGTTTCTCCCCCGGAGCCTCATCGGTCCGACACGACGGGTCGTCGACCGATTTGCCGGGGCCCTCGCAATACTTTGTGCGGTGTCGATCGCCTCCTGGCTCGGATCTTCGGGGCTCCTCGCCTGGCATTTTCAGAGCGTTTCCCCTGTCGGTCTGATTGCTAATGTAATCATGGTTCCGATCGCCACGCTGATGATGGGAATTGCGGCGATTTCGCTGACGAGCCATGCCCTTCACCTTCTCTGGGCTGCCTCTCTCGCAAACCGACTCAATGCGCTCGTCTCGCTCGGGTTGACCACGATGGCGCAGGGATTCGCAAGCCTTCCGGGGGCAACTGTGCACACCGGCAGGCCCACGATCCCCCCTGGAGAGACCTTTCGTCTCGAGGTCATGGGTGTCAGAGGGGAAGCCGCGGCCTTCCTCGAAATCCCGAGAACAACGGAAGGAAGACCGCTACGGTGGGTCATCGACAGCGGAGGCAACCGCACCTACGAGAGCCGGCTTCTGCCGCTTCTGCGAAGCAGGGGAGTGAACCGCGTCGATGCCCTCGTCCTGACGCATGGGGACGAGGGCCACCTTGGAGCCGCCTCCGCCCTGATCACCCAGTTTCGCCCCGAACTGCTTCTTGAATCCGCACTTGAGAATCGCAGCCCCGCCTATCCCGAAATCATCAACACGGCCTACCGGCTCGGAACCAGAACCATTCCGTTGGAGCAGGGACAACGAATGCACCTTCCCGAAAACACCAGTCTTACGGTTCTTCATCCTTCGAGTCTCCGGCCCGGGCGCCTCGCCGATGACCGCGCCCTCGTTCTTCGCATCGAGCACGCGGGCCGGGTCCTGCTCCTTACTTCCGACAGCGGTTTTGAAACCGAACGTTCTCTTATTGAATCCGGAATCGACCTGAAAGCCGATCTCTGGATTCGCGGCCAGCACCGGGAATCACCATCCGGGCTCACCGCCTTTGTCGACTCGATATCGCCACGAGCCGTGATCTCGACTCACGCCGACTTTCCTCAGGCCGAACGGATTCCCCCGGCGCTGCGGGAACATCTCCGGCTGAAGGGAATTCCCCTCTATGATCTCGAAAGTACGGGAACCGTTTCCATCCAAATCAGCCCATCGGGAATCCGGGTTGCTCCACATTCGGGACCGATCGGGCTGACGATGATTCCACACCCGGATTCAAAACAGATTTCGAAGCGCCCGGAAAAAAATCCCTAAGGATTCAATCGGTCGGCACGTCTCGGTGGTCAGAAGGATTCCCTTGTCTTTCCTGAAACGATTTATTTTTCCGGAGAAAATGCCCTTCGGAAGACGAAATTTCTAGTATTTATAAACAGTTTCGTGTAAGGTGTGGTAGTCACCAGTCCTCCAGGCATTGACTTTCCTCCGAAAACGGCTAATACAGGTCCCGGTTCGCGCCATGCCTTCCAATCGCCACTCCTACGGAATCTTCCGCCTCTCCCCCGTTCTCGCGGGAGTCTCAGGCCTCTTCGGGATGGTATCGATGACGAGTTGTACCAGCACCACGAGTCTCTCGGAATTGTCCTCCCGACAGAACATTCAGGCCGTGGCCAAACTTTCGGAAGAGGACAGCAAGACCGATGCCTTGTCGGTCGGTTCCGATCCCGCCGCTTCTCCAGCGCCCCTCTCCCCCGTGTCCGGCTCGCAGATCGTCGGCACCCCTGATCGTCCCGCCCAGATTGCGCCGAACGATCCGGTCGCCTTGCCGAAGCCACAACCCAGCGCTCCCGCCACCACGCTTGCTTCCGTGCCCCGGACTCCGGTGTCGAACCGTCCCACCAACCAGATCATGATGGTTCGGACCACGGCCTACACCCACAGCGAGTCGGATCACCTGCAGTACGGACGCCAGAGCGCCGCAGGCAACACCCTTCAATACGGATCTCAGGTTCGCAGCGCCGCGGCCGACTGGTCGAAGTATCCCCTCGGGACACGCTTCATGATCGAGGGCCTGCCCTACGAATACGTGGTCGACGACTATGGAAGCGCCCTCGTCGGGACAGAGACCATCGACATCTACAAGCCCGAAAAGGGAACGATGAACCAATGGGGCGTCCGCAACGTTCCCATCCGCGTCCTCGAGTGGGGGTCCTTCGAGCAGAGCCGCAAGATTCTTGACGAGCGTAAAAACGTTCGCCATGCCGACCATGTTCGCGAGATGCTTCGCGAGATCGAGAAAAAGGCGGCCAGCGGGCAAATTCCGTCTTCGGGCTCCGGCAGCAACGCCTGACCCTCCGAACCGGACAGGCCGATGACAAAGGCGGAGCGCTTCTCCCATATCGCCGCTCGCCTCGAAGAGCTCTACCCGGAGACACCCATCCCTCTGGATCACCGCGATTCCTACACGCTCCTGATCGCCGTGCTGCTCTCGGCTCAATGCACCGACGCGAGAGTCAACCAGATCACTCCCCGTCTTTTTGCGCTCGCCGACACGCCGGAAGCGATGGCCCGGGTCCCCGTCGAAACGATCCGGGAAATCATCAAGCCTTGCGGGCTCTCCCCGAGAAAATCCTCCGCCATCTCCGAACTTTCCCGCATTCTCATCGATCAACACGGCGGCAAGGTTCCGGAGGATTTCGCGGCGCTCGAAGCGTTGCCGGGTGTCGGGCACAAGACCGCCTCGGTCGTGATGAGCCAGGCATTTGGCGTGCCCGCCTTTCCCGTCGACACCCATATTCACCGACTCGCCCAACGGTGGAAGCTGACTACGGGAAAGAACGTAGAGACCACCGAACGGGACTTGAAACGAGGATTCCCACGCGAATCCTGGAACGCTCTGCATCTCCGCATCATCTTCTACGGGCGCGAGCACTGCACCGCCCGGGGTTGCGACGGCACTGTCTGTGAAATCTGCCGAAGCCTGTTTCCCGAGCGGGTCCGCCCCGTGAAAACCCGAAAATAACCGTTTCCGTCCGGTGGCAGAAGGAGCGCCGAACTTTCAATAGTCGTCGCCGCGCAAGCTCGACGCGACACTGGCAAGCCATCCCTCCATCTCCGCGGAGAGGTCTTTGAGGATCTCGGGGTAATCCTTCGAGACATCGTGACTTTCCCGCGGGTCGTTGGTGAGATTGTAAAGCATCCATCGCACCTTCTCCCCGTTTGTTCCCGAAATCCGGTGCAGCTTCCAGTCGCCCGCGATCCAGGCGGCATGGCCGGCATAAACGTCGTCTGGAAACTTCTGTTTCGGGAGCTTTTCGACCCGGCGAGTGACCCGCTCGACCTTGTTGTCGCTCCAGTCCTCCACCGTCGGCAGGACCTTGTTCATGATCCCTGCCGGATTGGTGAAATGTCCCGGTATGCCCGCATTCCAGAAACCGAGGGGAGCCGGGCGCAGCTGCATCTCGCCCTTGAGCAAGGGTACCAGACTGACCCCGTCGAGAGGCCGGCCGATACCGCCCGCAACGCCGGCCACCTCCAACAGGGTCGGGAACATGTCAACCGTTCCACATCGGACCGGCGAGACGGATGGAACCGGGATACTGGCAGGCCACTCGATAAACGCGGGCACGCGCAGCCCCCCTTCGTAGAGGACATGCTTTCCGCCTCGGGCATCCCCCGCATCGCCCACCTGCAGGGCTCCGTTGTCGCTGCAGAACCAGACGAGGGTATTGTCGCGCAAACCGAGTTCGACGAGAGAATCACGGATTCTGCCGAAGGCCATGTCGACACCCGAAATCTCGCCGAAGTACTCGCGCTCCCGCTTCGGCCTGTCGGCATAGATGGCAGCCAGTTCGGGAGCGGCATTGTGGGGAAGGTGCGGAGAACCGAACCAGACGACTCCGAAGAAGGGCGCCGATCCCGAGGCCTGCTGGCGGATCCAGTCGATGGCGAGGTCGGCGACGACAAGACTGCCTTCCCCTTTCATTTTCACTTCCCGCCCCTGGTCACTCATCTCGGGGTCGAGATCGAAAAAGTTCGAGGTGCTGATCCATCGGTCGAATCCGTTCGCCCCGGGGCTGACAGGACTTTCGCCGCGAATCGAGCCGAGGTGCCACTTCCCGAAATGACCCGTGACATAGCCTTCCCGCTTCAACACCTCAGCGATGGTGATCTCCTGGGGACGAATCGAATGCCCCCAGCTGAACACACCCATCCGGTTCGGGTGACGTCCGGTGAGGACACTCGCGCGAGTCGGGGAACAGGAAGGGGCTGCGGAATAAAAATGGTCGAGGCGAAGACCAGCGGCGGCCGCCGCATCGAGATTGGGAGTCTTCAAATACGGATGGCCGTTGTAGCCCACATCGCCCCATCCCTGATCATCGGACATGACGAGGAGAATGTTGGGACGCTTCGATGCTTTCGCATCTGCCGATGCTTTACCCTGCTCTACTGCCCGTAGCCCCGAAAGCAGCGCTAGAGGAAGCACGAAAAGCAGGCGGTGAATGAGGGGGGTCCGCATGGGATGGCGCGGCAGGAAGCGTCCGCGAAACGGAAACAATCGAAGCGGTTAAAGATTTTCCTGATTTGTCGGAGCGCAACCGAAAGATGCCGTAGGCGGGGAGGGCTCACAGCGCGATTCGGTTCCCCCCGAGCAGGGCTGCGTGCGACGGATGACAGGTGAAAACGACCACCTGCCGGTGCTCGGCGAAGGCCCCGAGCATCTTCGCTGCGGCGGCCTGCCTCTCCGGGTCGAGATCGACGAGAGGATCGTCCAGCAGGAGAAACCCTCCCCTCTCTTCGAGAAACCACCTGGCCATGGAAAGTCTCACAGCCAGATCCAAACAAGCCCGCGTCCCGGCCGAAAGCAGCGCCAGGGGCACTCCTTCCCTCCCGGTTCCGGCAGCCTTCCGCAGATCCTCGGAAAGCCCCTCGTAGCGTCCTCCAGTCAGAGGGGACAGGATTTCTCCAAGATGCCTCTGCCAGGGCGCGAGGGTACCCGAATCGAGTTCGGACCGGAGCGCCTCAAATTCGAGGAGAATCCGGTCGACTGCCTTGCCCTCGAGCAGGGCCTGTCGAAAGTTCTCCTCTGCCACGAAAAGCCGCTCCACCGCCTCGGCGGGCTCGAATTCCGGAGCGGCCGCTTCAAGGGCGGCCTTTTCCACCTGGAGCCGATGCACCGCTCCCCTTCGCTGCTCGAGCGTCTCGCGGCGGGATCGAAACTCGCGGAGGAAAAGCGCCGCCTCCTCGAATCCTGCGGGCAGAGGGACGAGAGCCTCGAGTTTCTCCTTCACCCCTCTGTGTGCCGACCGCAGGTCGGCCAGCTTGTCGAGGAGTTCATCGGGCGAACCGTATTCCCTCTCCCACGCGGCGATCTTCTGCTGCAGCGCAGCGGATTCCCGTTTCGCGGTTGCGACCTCACTTTCGATGCGGGCTTGCTCGGCGGCTACTTCCGCGAGCGACCGAAGTGGTGTCTCGTTCGATCCGCCGCCACGTTCCACCTCACCACGGAGATCCCCGACCGTGCGCGAACCCAGCAATTCGGCGAGCTGGGACTCCAGAAGAGAGACCCGTTGCGAAATTCCCCGGAAGCGGGCCACCTTCTCACGAGCCTCTTCCACGTCCCGCACGTCGAGGGCAACCAGGCACAGCTGTCGCTCCTCCTCCATCTTGTGCCGGCGTATTTCATCCCCGGCGACATCGATGTCTCCAGAGCTGACTTCGAGTTCCCAGGCTCCTGAGAGATCCCGGATCTGAACCCGGCCACCTGCGTCGAAATGCAATTCCTCACCTGCCGCAATTTCGCGAGTTCCTTCCTCCTCCACGCCGACGCGAGTAGCGATCTTCCGGTTCTCTTCCGAAGCAAAACGCACCCGCAGGATCGCGGATTCGAGACGGGCACGCAGGAGATCGCGCTCACGATCGAGTCGCTCGAGCACCGCTAGCTTTTCAGGATCGACGGCCCCCATCGACTCGCGTTCCTGCCTGACCGCGGTGATCGCGGCGCCCAGTTTCTCCGCCTCGGCGAGGAGTCGCCGCGCGTTCCCGGCGGCCTCCCAGGCCCGGGTTCGAACAAGCTCCTGCCCTGACAAAACCAGTTTTTCCGCGAGGGAAGCGCCGAGGGAAGCCTGTTCCCGGTGCCGGCTCACCGCCACCGGCCACTCCTGCGAAACCTCCTTCAGGCCTTTGCCGCGGGATTCCACCCGGGCCAGTTCCGCTTCGAGTTGGAGTCTGCGTTCCGCATCGCCGGCAACCGGTTCGTGCCGTTCCACCCAGGATGCCAGTTCCTCGTCCGCCAGGTGCGCCGAGTGCAGGGCTCTGTTCAACTCGTCGAGACGGCGGTAATATGTTTCTGCCGTTTCAAGGTCGACACGGGCCGACTCGCTCTCGTACCAGGCGTTGACGATGCGGCCTGCTCCGCGCGTCCACCGATGATCGAGCCCCCGGTTGCCCTCGGGCCGGTTGAGGTCCCGGTCCCAACGTCCATAGGTGGCCTCGTGCCGTTCCTCGAGAAGGGTTGCCAGTTTCTCGATGGAGACCCCGTCCGTTTCAAAAACAGAGCGACGGAGACGCTCGCTCAGCTCGGCAAGATCCCCGCCTGAGCCAAGTTCCTCGAGCCTATTCCCGGTTTCACCTTGTGCAGAGATGAGAACCTTTTCCCAGGTCCCCCTGCTGAGTCCGAGGAGCGAGGAAAGCGACCTTTCCACTGCCGAAGTTTCGGTGACAAGACCTCCGTCGGGACGCAGGAGCTCCGAGGCGGAGTTCCCTCTCGTCCAACGCTTCGCGATCTTCCAGGTTTCGCCCTCTTCGTCGAATTCCAGGGAAACCTTCAGGGTATCGCCTCCTCCGAGGGGCAGGTTAGGGATCACCTCGGTTTCGGCTTCGCGCTTGCTCAGTTTCGTGGGAATGAAAAGGACATGACGAAGGGCCCGGCGCAGGGTCGACTTGCCTGCTTCGTTCGGTCCGAGAATCACGTTCATGCCGGGAGCAAACTCCACGGTCCGGTCGGCGGTCCCGGCGAAGGGATGAAGCTGAAGACGGCGCAGGATCATGACCTTGATTCCATCACGAGGTCCCAGGCAACCTGGAGCGCCCCCTCTTCACCCGCGGTCTTCCCGAGCTCACTGAGGAGCCGGTGGGGGAAGGATCCCGAGGAATACTCCCGGTCGATATCCGCGGTGGTGATCTCCCGAAACAGCCCGGCCGTATCCGACTCGAAATACAGCACGGATTTCTCCAGTCCCGCGAGCCAGGCCGAGCGGTTTTCGTAGAGGTGACCGGGCAGTCTTCCCGTGAGCTCGAGCTTCAAGAGGTCGCGTTCGGGATTGAAGGACGCCACTTCGACCCGGAGGGCCTCAACCTCCGCTTCCGTGGAAAGGCTTCTCGCCAGGGAGCGGAAACGGAAACGTCCCGTGCGCACGGACTCGCCTTCGATCTTTCCCGCTTCATCCAGTTCGACGATCCAGGCATGACCACCATGGCGACAGTCAAACCCGTCGGGTTCGGGAGTGGCCGGATAAAAAATCCGGTCGCCACTCGTGCGATCACGATCGGGAAAACGGACGTGGGTGTGCCCGAGAAGCCAGGCATCCAACTTCATCGCTTCGAGTTCCCCCCGGGTCATGGGAAAGTAGTCGCCTTCAAAATCAGGGGAGAGCCCTTCGAGACTTCCATGGGCAACCCCGACACGGCGAACGCCGGACGGCAGGTCCAACCCGGCGAGCGCCTCCGGAATCCAGCCGACGGCATTGGATTTCGAATGTCTCGAGCCGCACACGCCGGGAAAGAGCACGAGGGATACTCCCTGGTCGCGCAAATCACAGGGAGTCTCGCGCCGGAGCAGGTGATGACGCTCGCCGAGCGCGTCCAGAAAAACCGGCCAGACCGGATCCTCCTCCTGCACATAATCGTGATTGCCCGGGAGTACCGCGACGATCCCCTCGAATCGCGCGAGGATCCCGGCTGCCTCGCGAATCAGGCCTTTCGGCACCCGCGGATGATCGAAAAGGTCCCCGGCAACGATCATGACGTGACATGATCGTGAGTTGGCCAGATCGACGAGGTCTCGAAGACATTCGAGCCGGCGCTCGACGAGCCGGTCGCGCACGGAGGGAGCATAACCGCGCGTAAATTTCAGGCCGAGGTGCAGGTCGGCGGTATGGAGGAGGCGGATCATCGGCGCGGTTCAGGTTAGCGGCGGCAAAACGGGACGCAAGTGTCGCCCGCGGAAAAGACCATCGCACCGGGGGTGGGACATTCAGGGCGCAGCGACCTCGTTTCCCCGAAGAAAATCACTCCGGCAGCCGCCAGGCGACCGGCACCTCGAGGCTCTGGTTGAAACGGTTGCGGTACTTCACGAGCCCGTGACGGGCGCCGAATTCGTGCACCATCTTCGTGACCTTCACGTCGAAACAGCAGTATTCGGCGATGGCCATGATCTTGCCCTCCTGCCACCACTTGATGGCGTCAGTGCCGACCGCAGTCTTGTTTTCGCCAAGGGTTTCGCCGGCAACCGCGTCGAGCTTGGGCCGGTGCTGGAGATGCTGCTCGAGATCGACCATCAGATCGAGATTCCGCGTGCGTTCGCGCAGGTCGAGGACGGTGTAGCCCATCAGCACCTCGTAGTCGAAATAGAGGTGGTTGAACCCGATGACGAGATCCGCGCCGCAGAGCTCGTCGACAAGTTCCTGCACGTTCGACTCGTCGTAAATCATGTAGCGATTTTTCGCCGTGGAGAAGGTCACTCCCACCGACATGCCCATGTCGGCCTTCCGGTCCCATCCGCCCACGTCGTTGGCGGAACGCTGCGTCTCGAGGTCGAAGTAAACGAAATTCTCGGCCATGGTCCCGCACGGATCAGGCGTAGGGTTCGTAAAGATTCCAGGGCAGGTCGGAGAACACCGGATCGGACTCTTCGACTTTATCGAGGATTTCCTCGCCCCCCGAAGCATGGGCGGCGACCGCCCAGACGCGGTCGAAGAGCGCAAGGTGTTCCCGGGTGCGGCGCGTCGCATAGTCGCGCGAGGCCTCGTTCTTCATGAGGAAGGCCCAGTCGCTCGGCTGCGCAAGGAGCAGCTCCTTCGTCATCAGTTGAATGCAGCGCTGGCGGCGAGCCGTCGTCGTCTCGCTCATGGCGGAGCGGTTTTCCTCGAAGAGCCTAACGAAACGAGCAAGCTGCTCGGCACGCTTCTGAATCTCCTCGTGGGTCCAGTTGTTTTCTTCGCTCGTCCAGGTTTCAAAATAACCTCCCTCCCCCCAGGAGGAGGAAACCGGAGAGGCCGTGGGAAATTCCTGCCCCTGGGTCGCCGCCAGGTGTGCACCGGGAGTGGTGAAAGCAAGATCGCTGCGCTCGGCCGCCTTTCGAAAGATCCGCTCGAGAAAAGCGGTTCCCTCATACCACCAGTGCCCGAAAAGATCGGCATCGAAGGCGCAGACAACGATGGGGTTCTCCACCCCCTCCGCCTCGAGCGCGGCGAGTTGGGCTCCGCGGCTGGCGATGAATCTCACCGCATGTTCCTCGATCGCACGCGCAGCCAGTTCGGGATCGTAGACTTCGCTTTCGTCACCCTTTCCGGCGAGACGATAGTACTTGATGCCCGTGAACTGTCGCTGGCCGCTCTCGCCGAGATACTCGCGCAGATACTCGATGGGCGCCTCGAGCCCGATGTCGCGGAAGAAGTCACGATAACGTTCGTCACCCGGAAAACCCTCGTCGGCGTTCCACACCTCGCTGCTGCTCGCCTGATCGCGCCCGAAGACATGCAGCCCCTCGGCTGTGATTCCCGGAGTGAACGGAAAGAGGTCGCTGCTCTGCGGAGCGGTGGTGAGGCCATGCTCCTCGACCAGTGTCCAGTCGATACCCTCTCCCTTGAGAATCTGCCCGATGGCAGGGGCGTAGGCACATTCCGGCAACCAGAAACCGCGCGGCATGCGCCCGAAACACTGCACGTACTGGCGGATCCCCAAGCGGATCTGGGCCTGGACCGATTCGGGCGTTCGCATCAGCAGGGGAAGCAGGCCATGTGTCGCGGCACTCGCCGTCAACTCGACATGGCCGCTGTCGCGAAGGTCGGCGTAGGCACGAACGAGATCGCATTGCCAATCATCGACAAAAAGAGAGCGCAGGCGGTGGAGACGCTCCTCGTAGAGGGAGGCCAGCGCACCCTTTCCGGTGATGTCGCCCCGCTCAACCTCGTCGCGGCACAGCCTCAGGGTACGATCGAGGTAGGCGAGCGTGCGCCGGCGCAGGAGCCGGTCGCGCATCATCGCGAGGAGGGTCGGCGAAAGGTCGATTGTGAGACGAAAGGGAACTCCTTCCCCCCGAAGTCGGAAGAGCATTTCGAGAAGCGGAAGGTGGGTCTCCACCACGGCGCTGTGAAGCCAATCCTCCTCCAGGCAATGCGGCACTTCCGGATGCCTCACCCAGGGGATGTGGGCATGCAGGACGATGGAACAATTCCGACTCATGAATAACTAACGGACTGAAGAAGTAATAAGACGAAAAAGGCACCAATGGCCAGCAATATCCTGACAGCTCCCAAAGGCTTTCCTTCGACCCGGGTCCGGAGATGCTGGTCCCACAGACAGGCACCGCTGGTCAGCAATCGAATGATGCTGAAAACCATACCAATCAAAATGAACGGAAACTGATAGAATCCGACTCCCAGGATATACACGTAGAAAGAGCGCCCCAGGGATGTCAGCACCGGTAACCGGTTTCCTTCGTTCGTAGTCACGCGCAGCCCGAAAATCGCTTTCCCCGGGGTGGTTCCGAGGAGGTGGACCAGGAAAGCCTCGAGGACGTGCCACCCGATGAGGGAGAACACGAGCGCGAGGGCGAACTGCCTCGCCTCGGGTTTCTGCATTTCCGCCAGGTAACGGGTCATGAAGTCCGCCACGCTCTCACCCACGTGGGGTTGAACGATTTCGATCGCGGAGAACTTGAAGACCAGCACCGAGATCAGCGTGTAATCGAACATCCGTGCGAAAAAGCGCACAAAGGGACGGGGAGGATCGATCGCCGCAGCTCGGGTCAAGACCTGTGCCGGTGCGGCTCCCGTTCCGGGGAGAGGCGCCTGAGGAAACGGGCCCGGAGGTTCCGGCATGGGCGGCCGATCCGGCATGGGCGGAGGCCCCGGAGCGGCTTCGCTCTCACGATCCTCCTTCTCGGCGAGGACCCGTTCTCTCACTGCATCGAGCGCCGGAATCTCGGAGATCGGGAGCCATTCCTCCATGCCGCGGTGCCACCCCAAGGTCTCGGGAGTCACCTCTCCGCGCTCGAGGAGTTCGCCAACCTTGAAGATAGAGAAGGGGCCCGCTTTGGAGCCCCTCAGGGAAAGAAAGAAATCCATGGAAACAAAAGGAAGTAAAAACGGCGCAAGCGGAACCTTAGGACCCTGTCGCGAGAAAGACCACACCCTATTCACTCCGCAGGGCCTTGGCCGGCTGCAATGAAGCCGCGATCAGCGCCGGAATGAGAGAGGCGACGGTACAGGCGATGAAGGCACCCGTGGAGATAATGACGAGGTCGCGCAAGGTCTGCTTCGCCGGGAGCCCGCCGTCCACCTTGTAGATCTCCGCGGAAAAGATGTCGACCCCGAAGGTCTTCCCGATCCAACCCGCCATGTCATTCCGGAAATAGAGGGTCAGCTCCGCGAAGGCGAGCCCCACCAGCACACCGACAAGTCCGACCAGGATGCCTTGGAAGAGAAAGACCCAGGCAACCTGTCCCTCCCTCGCTCCCAGCGCCTTGAGCAGACCGATCTCGGACTTCTTCTGGAAGGTCACGGTGATCATCGTATTCATGATGCAGAAGCCGCCGACGATCATGATCATGAAAAGAATCAGATACATCGCCTGACGCTCCGCCGCGACGGCATCGAAGATCAGCTTGTGCATCTGCACCCAGGTGAGGACGCGGAACTGCTGGGGAAGGAGCTCGTGCAGTTTCTCCTGATACTCGTTCGCCTTGAATCCGTCGTCGGTTCGGACGGCGATGCCGTGGCATTCTTCCAGGTCGAAATTGTAGAGCACCTGCGCCGTCTCGAGATGGACGAAGACGATATTGGCGTCGAAGTCCCAGTGTCCCGAGTCGAAAATACCAGTGACGGTGACTTCCTGGGGAGCCGTCATTTCCTTGATCTCCTCGATGCCCTGCTTGCGGCCCTCTTCGTCCTTCGCACCTTCGACCGACTGCAGCGACTTCAGGATCGAGTCGATGTCGCGGGGGGAATAGAGGAGCAGCTTGTCGCCCACCTTGATGTTCTGCGACTCGGCGATACCGTCGCCAACCACGGCGGAATAGGGGTCGGTGATCGAGAAATCGCCTCGCGGAAGCGCCTTTTTGGAATCCAGAGGATCGCGCGGATCCGGATCCTTCGCCAACTTGCTCCGCATCCGCTCGAGTTCGGCGCCCTCCGGGGGAAGAATCCCCCGAATCATCGGCGCGCTGCGCAGCCCCTGGAAATCCATCACGACCTGCCCTCGCACGTAGGGCGTCACCGAGACGACCCCTTCCATCGCCTTGATCTTCTCATAGGGCTCCGGCCAGTCGCGGAGGATGCCTCCGGAATCGATCACGAGGTGGGGTTCGAAACCGAGGATGCTTTCCTTGATCCGCTCCCCGTATCCGGTGAAAACCGCGATCACGACGGCCAGCAGCCACACCCCGAGAGCCACGCCGAGGATGGAGATCACCGTGATGATGGAGACAAAAGTCCGCTTCGGCTTCAGGTAACGGGTGGCCAGGAAAGGGCTGAAAAACATGACTTGAGATTGACTTCCCGTTACGGTAGCCGCTAATCCACATTCCGACAGTCGAATTCCCACCCCGAAATCCCGTCCCATGAGCGGCTCCAGCACCGGTAAATACAAGGCTTTCATCTTCCTCGGCGCACCCGGCTGCGGCAAGGGCACGCAGGGTCAGATTCTCGGAGCGATACCGCGCCTCTACCACTATTCCATGGGCGACGCCTTCCGCTCCATGGACACCCGCACCCCCATCGGGCAGGAATTCATCTCCTACTCCCGCAGGGGCGAACTTGTTCCCGACGAGCTCACGATCCGCTATTTCAAGCAACAGATCGACGCCCGGGCCGTCCTGCACATGTTCAAGCCCGACATCGACATCCTCATTCTCGACGGCATTCCCCGCAGCGTCGATCAGGCCAAACTCCTCGAGGAGCACATCGAGGTCCTCCAGCTTTTCCACCTCTCCTGTCCCAATCGCGACGAACTCATCACCCGCATTCGCAAACGTGCCCTCAAGGAAGGCCGCATGGACGACGCCAGCGACGAGGTCATCCAGCGGCGCATCCGCACCTATGAGGAATCGACCCGCGAACTCGTCGACCATTTCGCCGACCGCCGCGCCGCGATCAACGCCAACCAGGCACCGGTGAAGGTCACCCTCGATATCCTCAGCGTGATCGTGGCGCATCCGGAATGGCTTCACTCGAACCCGGAGGAGTGACGACCTTCCGCAAGGCACGGGCCGCCATTCTCACCCTGACAGAATTCCCATGTCGACTTCCCGCGCGATCCTCGACGCCACCGACCTCCTCGTCGAGAGACTCCGCGGACTTTCGTTTTCGGATCCCGTCAGCCATGTCTACAATCCGCTCGATTACGCGCGGGCTCCGCACGAGCTCTACGTCAACCGCTTCGCCCGGGGCAACAAACGCGTCCTCCTCCTCGGGATGAATCCCGGCCCCTGGGGCATGGCCCAGACCGGAGTTCCCTTCGGAGAGATCCCTGCGGTGCGCGACTGGATGGACCTGTCGGCACCCGTGGGCCATCCCGACCCGGAGCACCCCAAGCGCCCCATCGAGGGTTTCGCCTGCGCCAAGTCCGAAGTCAGCGGACGACGTCTCTGGGGCCTTTTCGCGGAACGATATCCCTCCGTCGAAGATTTTTTCGCCACTCATTACGTGGTCAATTATTGCCCCCTCGTCTGGATGGAGGCGAGCGGACGGAACCGCACGCCCGACAAACTGCCTGCCGGCGAGATGGTCCCCGTCGAGGCGGCCTGCGACGAGTATCTGGCAACTCATCTCCGCGTCCTCAGCCCCGAAATCCTCGTCGGAGTCGGCGGCTTCGCCGAAGCCTGCCTTGCCCGCGTCGCGCAGAACACCGGATCTTCTGCGAGGATCGGACGGATTCTCCATCCCAGTCCCGCGAGTCCCGCAGCGAACCGAGACTGGGCCGGCACCGCCGCCCGCCAGCTGCGTGGACTCGGCGTGTGGGAGGACTGAAGTAGCTTTTCGAGCTCTTCGCGAATTGCTTCCCTTCGTCTGCGCACTTTGAAGGATTCGACACTTTTTCCAGAGGCGATTTTCTGATAGGGTGATCCTCCGTTCCTTTCCACGGACTAGCAGAACACCCACATCATGAAAGCATCCTCCCTCTTCCCGGGCCTCTTGATGACATGGCTTCTCCCGGCCGCCTCACTCCTCGTTGCGGCACCCGGCGACATCTCCACGGTCGCGGGCGACGGAGGCAGCCTTTATGACTCGGGCGACGAGGGCAACCCCGCCATCGACGCCTCCATTTTCGGTCCGAACGCCATCGCCTACGATCCCTCGGACGGGTCCTATTACCTCACGACCGGCAACCGCGTGCGAAGGATCGACTCGAGCGGAATCATCACGCTCTTCGCGGGAACGGGGGTTCCCGGATACAGCGGTGACGATGGGCTCGCCACCGCCGCCCAACTGCGGTTCCCCTCCGGTCTTGCCGTCGATTCGGCTGGCAATGTCTTCATCGCAGAGAACAACAACAGCTACAAGATTCGTCGGGTCGACGCCATGACAGGGGTGATCACGACCATCTGCGGCAACGAAACTCCGGGCAACACAGGCGACGGAGGACAGGCGCAGAACGCCCAGATCAGCCCGGTGGGCATGGAGTTCGATTCATCGGGCAATCTCGTGATCGCCTGTGGAAGCGTTGTCCGACGGATTGTCGCAGGGGACGGCAACATCGATGCCACCGACATCATCGAACGCATCGCGGGCACTGGCTCCGCCGGGTCGGGCGCCGACGGGATCGCCGCGACGAGCAGTGCGCTGCAATCGGCGACGGACGTGGCCTTCGATCCAGACGGAGACCTCTATATCGCCGACCTCCTCGACCACAAGATTCGAAAAGTCGACATGATGACCGGCATCATTTCGACCTTCGCCGGAGATGGCGTGGCGGGATTCGTCGACGACGTTGCCGCGACTTCCGGACGGTTGAACGGGCCGTCCAGCGTTGAGGTCGATGCCTCTTACAACGTATTCATCGTCGACAACGACAACGAGCGCATCCGCAAAGTCTTCTCCCTCGACAGCCGGATCCTCTCCATCGCGGGGACCGGGGTGGCGGGATACTTCGGAGATGGGGGAAGTGCGAATGTTGCTCAACTCAACAATCCCTGGGGAATTGTCTTCGACGGGTCACAGAACCTGCTCGTTACCGACAACGGGAATCACCGGGTCCGCCGCATCGAATCGGTCGCGGCTTTTGTTCCCGCTTTTCAGCCCGACAATGCCATCGGAGCGAAAAGCTCCAGCCTTCGAGGGAACGGCGTCTACAATGGAGTCGGCAACCAGAAGGTCAGGATCCTCATGAAAAAGGGAAAAAAGGCCGGAATCTTCTATCGCCTCGAGAACGACGGCAATGCCGACGATCAGTTCCGCGTGACCGTGAACCGTGGCGACCGCAGGCGATTCCAGACCAAATGGATCGCAGGAGGCGCCAACGTGGGTGGCGCGATGCTTGCCGGCACCTATGTCTCTCCCACCGTCGGCGAAGGAGAGAGCCTCCTGATCGTCGGCCAGGTGAAACGCAGGGCCGATCGCGGGGCAACCACCTACGTGCTGCGCAGCACCTCGGTCTCCGATGTCGGCAAGTTCGACCAGGCCCAGGCATCGGTGAAGATCAAGCTGCAGCGTGGCGGCAAAAAGTAGGATCGGAGCTGTCGTGGCCACCGGAGCCGACGCCGGGAGCGCTGTCGGGGCGAAGATGGCTCGAAGAAGTTCATGAATTTCCTGCCCTCCACGCGATATTCTCCCGAACCGTGGAGTCGATTTCAAAATCCGACGAAGAAAGAACGGCTTTGCAGCGTCGCTGGGCCTTGCTTGGCGCCTACATAGCCATTCTTCTTTTTGCCGGGCTGGGACATCACGGCCTGCTCGAGCCGGACGAAGGTCGCTACGCCAACATGGCCCTCGAGTTTCTTGAGCCGGAACACCACTGGTCCGAGCCCATGCTCAGCGATGTGGAACACTACGACAAACCTCCACTCATCTACTGGATCACCGGTGGATTCCTCAAGGTCTTCGGAGCGAACGAAACCGCCGCGCGTCTCCCCTCTTCCACCGGGAGTCTCCTCGCCCTTGCCGGGGTCTTCCTGATCGCCTTCCGTCTGTATGGGGAACGAGCCGCCTGGTGGTCGGTCCTGGCTTGCGCCACCACCATCCAGTTCTGGTTGCTGGGCCGCCTTCTCTCACCGGACATGCTGATGTGCGGTTTTTGTACCCTGGGAACCGGACTGGCCCTCTGGGAAGGAAAAGGCCCTTGGAAATGGGTCTCGTGGGGGGCGGGAGTGCTCTGCTGGACTCTGGCCTGGTGGACAAAAGCAACCGCCGCCCTCGTGCCTCTTGCCGCTCTTTCACTGGCCCTTCTGATAACGGGCAGACACGATCTGCTGAGCCGGCTCCGCCCGCTGCGCCTTTTGGGGCTGGTTCTCCTGCTCGGTTCTCCGTGGTATGTGGTGATGATGACGCGGCATGCCGAGTTGCGCGAGTTTTTCTTTCATCGGGAGCTCGTGGGAAGAGTCACGGGCCACGAGGATGGTCGGACCGGATTTCCCGGATTTCACTTCGTCGCGGCCGCGGCTCTCTGGCTGCCCTGGTGGCCGAAAGTCGTAGCCTTGGCATTGAGGCACCGTCATCGTTGGACGGAAACGGTATCCTGGAGAGAGCGTCTACGGTCCGTGCCCTTCGAGCCGGTCACGGCCCTCCTGATCCTGGTGATTTTCTCGGCGATTTCCTCCAAGCTCATCACCTACACCCTGCCGGGTGTACCCATGCTTGCGGTAGCGGTGGGATCCCTCATGAGGAAGCGGCAGTTCTCGTTTCGAAACGCGGACGAACGATGGCTCGCCGTCGGGGCGGTATCGGCGGCGGCTCTCGTGCTAACCCTTCCCTTGATGGAATCCGATCTGGGTTCGAACTCGAGTGCCCGCAAGGCCGTCGAACAGAGCAAAGCCCTCGAGGCGCAAGGTTGGATTTCAGACCGCTTTCTGCCGGGCTTGGAATTCTACGGAGGGGAATCTGTCTGGTATGTGAACACCGACAGCTTGGTGCAGGTCGACGATTCGAAAGGCCAGTCTCCGAGGGAGCATTTTCTCGAAGCCGAGGAGGCGCATCGCTTCGTGAGTCGATGGGATCGCGACTTATGGCTGATCCAGGCAAGAAAGCAGCTTCCCCATTGGAAGCAGAGACTGATCGAGGAACGGTTGGAGCCCGACTCTCCTCCTCTCAAGGTGGGAGATTTTCTCCTCTGGAAACTCAAATGAAGCGCTGAATCCGGATTTCGGACGCCTGGAGTCACGAATGGTTTGGATCCATCAAGACCAGGATCTCGGTCCCGTTGCCGTTTGCGCGAATCTGTGCTTCGATTCCCTCCCCACCTTTCACCTCCCCATGTCCGATCCTCGCTCCAGCCAGACCCTTCTCCGTCGGGCGAGCTGGCTTTCTTTCTGGATAGGAGTGGTGATGCTCGCCCTCAAGGCATGGGCCTGGTGGACGACACGATCGGCGGCCATCCTCGGAGACACGGCGGAATCGGTGGTGCACGTCGCCGCCGTGGGTTTCGTCGTCTACAGCCTTCGCCTCTCCCAGAAGCCGCCCGACGAGACCCATCCCTACGGACACGCGAAAATCTCTTTCTTTTCCGCCGGCTTCGAGGGAGGACTCATTTCCATCGCCGGGGTCTTCATCCTCTGGCGTGCCATCGTCCAGTGGATCTCGGGAACCGTTCCCCATGACCTCGGCACCGGCATTCCTCTCGTCACCCTGGCGCTCCTCATCAACGGCTGGCTGGGTTGGCACCTCGTGAGACTCGGTCGACGTAACGGCTCCCTCATTCTCGAGGCGAATGGGAAACATGTTCTGACCGATGCCTGGACGAGCATCGGGGTGCTTGCCGGTCTCGGACTTACTCTCGCGACAGGATGGGCCGGATTCGACCCCCTTTGTGCGATGCTCGTGGGATTGAACATTCTCTGGTCCGGCGTCGGACTGATGTGGCGCAGTGCCAATGGACTGATGGATCGCGCCGATCCCGACATGCAGAACCAGCTTGTGGCCCTTCTCGATGAGTCCACTTCACGGCGCGAGGTGAGCTGGCACCAGATGCGCCACCGTCATCTCGGCGACGGCCACTGGATCGATTTCCACCTCGTTTTTCCGGACGAAACCTCGATTCGTGACGCTCATGCCGTCGCCAGCGAGATCGAACGGGAGATACGCGAAGTGATCGGCCCCTCCACCATCGTCACCACCCACCTCGAGCCCGCCGACGACCACGAACGTATCCACGGGCATCCCCCCGGCGAAATGCCTCTGCTCGATCCGGACGGAGATCATCATCCGGATTGAGCCGCCCCCCTTACGCTTTTCCCGGGAGAAACGATCACTTCTCCCGATCAGAAACCGGCTTCCTTCAGCCGCCACCAGGCGGACTCGACCCAGAAAAAGGTCGAATAATAGAGCCCGGAGTAATCGCACTGCCTCAGAACACGCTCGATCGCCGGAACAAAGGGCCCCACCACCTCCGCATCGGGACAAAGTGAAACGATCCACGCCGCCGACGAGGGTTCCCGGATGAAAGCGTTCTCGCTGTTGCGGCGCGGGGAGATCTTCACGAACTCCTTCACCTGTGCGACGGCGAGATCCACGGCCTCCTTTTCGGTGGTTTGCGGTTTCCAGAGCGGCATCATCGCGGAGCGCCAGTCCTGGTTGAATACGGAGGGATCCACGGGATCGAACTTCTCAGCAAGCGACAGGCACTCGGCGGCAAGGATGGCGCTGGCTCGGAGTCCTTCCTCGTAGTCGTCCTTGAGTTCCACTTCTTCCTCCATCTCCCAGAGGCAGCGCAGGGCGCCGACGGAGACGCAGGAGGTCCAAGCGTGGGTCGGGGCGTAGTAGTATTTCATCCCCTTCCTGCAGAGTTGTCGTTTTGTCAGGACAGGTTCGCCGCCGCTGAGCTCGAGCTCCTTTCGATAGCGGGCCTCCCACGAGGAGTCTTCGGTGATCCGCGCCATCAACTTCAGGAGGAAGAGCTTGCGGACGACCTTTCCGAAGTGGAATCCCTCGAAAGAACCTCGCGTTCCGAAGGGAGGCTCCGCGGGCATTTTCCAACCGAGCGAGATGATCGCCTCCGTCGTTTCGACGAGACGTTCGCGGATGCGAATCTTTTCCTCCTCGCTCGCCAGTCCGGATTCCAGGAAACGCCAGAGCCCCAGATACCAGGGCCCGGTCTGGTCGTCCGACCCCATCGGAAAATGGGAGCGCCCGTCGGTGCTGACGCCGCGACCGACGAATCCCTTCACCTCGCTGATCGAATTGAGAAGCAGAAGCCCACCGACGAGCCGGCGAACCTTGGCCGCTTCCTCGTCGGACTTCGTGGCGCGCCAGCGGTTCACTGCCGCGTCGAGATAAAGTCCGTTGAACATGGCCCCGTTCTCGATGGGCTGGAACCAACCAAGCGCGTTCGGCTTCCCGGCACGGCACTCTTCCGGAGTGGGCAGATTGACCCTTCCCTCGAGATCGCAGAAGTCGACGAGGATGCCGTATTCGTCGACAAAACGGCGCCACAACTCGGCGTGCGCCTGCGCAACGGCGGACGCGGCGTCGCCATGAAAAGGTTCCGCCGAAAACGAGATCCGCGGAATGAAGCCAGTGCCGAGGATGGCGGCAGAATGGAGCAGGGAACGGCGTTTCATGGGGCGACAGGATCCATTACGAGGGGAACGAGGCTGAGATTGTCGATAAAGTAAGCGGTGTCCTTCGTGCTCAGGCCGCTGAAGAGCAGATAACCCGCATCGGTCCATTCGGGTTTGCAGGTCAGGTCCCGGAATTCGCGCTTCGTTCCTTCCGGTTTCGACAGGACGACCGAATACTTGCCCGCCCCGGTCTTCGCCTCAATCTCGACGCGGACCCATTCTCCCGGAGGCAGATCACCAAGGGGAACGCTGTTCGTGTTGTTCGCGACGAGCTTGCCGCCCTGCCAGCGCACGTATGGACCGGCGGCGAATTCCCCGTTCTTTCCCCGCATCTCGAAAAAACCGTCGGCACCCTCGCGGGCCATCAGGTCGAAGGAAACCCGGAAGGTCCCGCCCACCCAGCGCGGATAGATGTCGAAGACGGGATCGTAGCTGTGGACGAGGTCGGGTTTGTCCTGCGCCTTGAGACTGCGCCTCGAGGAACCCCCGCCGGGAAGCGGGAAAGGCGAGGCGGCTTCTTCGCTCACGGCAAATCCCTCGCCGGCCGGCTTCTGCTCCCGGGGGCGGTCGTGGCGTCCGTTGCGTATCCCGACGCCACCCACCGGAACCCGCTCGAAGGTCTGGAGTTCGATGCGGTAGTCGGGAGCGGGCCAGGGTTTCGCGTCGCTTTCCCAGGTCGGATAGTCGTGTCCCCCCGCGGCAAGCTCACGCCAAGCGGGATCGTCCTTGCGCACCCCCGCGAGGTTGAGGTCCCAGGGTTTGAATCCGATCTTCTCCGCCGGACCGCCGGGCTTGAGGCGGAAGTCGCGTCCGGCGAGGTCCTCGAACATCGGATCCGCGAACTGCGAACCGTTGTCGCGGCCCATCTTGCGCCACTCGTCCCAGGTGAAATGAGTTTTTGTCAGGGTATCGGGGACCTTTCCATCCGTGCGCCAGTAGAGATTGCGGCGAAATACGAGGCTGTCCTTCGGGTCGCCGCGTTCGGGTTTGTCGAAGAACTTCCAGTTCCATTCCCCTCCGTCGAGCAGGGGCGACTCCGGGTCCCACACGACGATGTTGCCCTCGTAGCGGAAGCTGAGGTGGGCCTCGTTGCGGCTGCGCTGGACCTGGGCCGTGTGACCGAAGGCGAAGATATTGTTCCGGACGGTGTTGAAGAAGCCGTAGTGCTGGTGGAACCCGGCGTTCCAGGTGTCGTGGACGAGGTTGTTTTCGAAGGTCACGTCGGTGCTGCCCTCGTCGGTGTAGAGGCCCCAGCCGCCGTATCGGTGGCTCGCGATGTGGTGGACGTGGTTTCCGCGCACGACGGTCCCGGGCGAGACCCCGAGGCCGTAGAACCCTCCCATGTCGCTGAGGTAGGCCCAGCCGAGGTGATGGATATGGTTGTTCTCGACGAGGGTCTCGCGCGACGAGGTGTCGCCGTAACCCCAGTTCCAGCCCGCGCTGACGCCGGTGTAGTAGAAGTCTCCGATGTCGCAATGGGTCACTGCGCAGCGTTGAGTGTGTGTCAGGACGACGCCGCAGGCGCTCGGATGGAGCCGTCCGCCGTGCTGGAGAATGCAGTTGTCCAAGACGAGGTTGCGGCAGACACGCGCGTCCTCGGGGCGACCCGTCTCGCCGATGCGAACCCCGCCACCGCCGAGATCGTGGAGACGGGACTTCGTCAGGGTCGAATCGGAGCAGCCATTTTTGAAATAGACGCCGTACTCGCCGGCATGCCCGATCTCGCAGCCTTCGATGCGAATGCCGGAACAATCCTCGAACTCCAAGGCCGCGCCTAGCCCGGTCGCGGCCTGGCGGTCGTGCAATCCCTCGACCGGGTAGAGATACTGGGCGTGGCGGAAGGAAATTCCCCGGAAGACGAGGTCGCGCGCCCCCTTCGCCACCAGAAAGCGCTCGGACACGGGCGCGATGAACTCCGAACCGGAGATCGTTTCCCCCTCGAGGGGGCGATAGAGCAGCTCTGCCCTCTCACGGTCGAGGAACCACTCGCCCGGAGCGTCGAGGGCGGAACGGAAGTTCTCGACCCAGAAGCGCTGATCGGGCTCGAACTCGATGAAGGGGTAGTTCGACCGCCCCTTGATTTTCACCGCGAGAAAGTCGTCATTCATCGCCTCGATGCGGCACTGGCTCACCGCCCAGGCATGGGTCACGGTGAGAAGCACGCCGTCGCGCTCGGCCGCGGGGATGGCCTTGAGAAGATCGTAGTCGGACTCGTTCAGGGTGAAGGCGTGGAAGTTGAAATTCGCCTCCAGCCCGGGAAAAACTCCCGGTCCCACCGAGCCGTCGAGATGATGGTATCCCCGGTTCGGAGTGCGGGCACGAACGGCGCGGCGACCGTTGACCCAGAGTTGCTCGAAGTTCCACGCCTTGTCCGGCAGTGGGGCCTTCCAGAAACCGTTCCCCGCATCGGTCCACCCGGTGATCTCGCGCCCGCCGGAGAAGACGGGTTTTGCCCCCGGCGCGGCCTCCCAGGTGACGCCGGAATCCTCCGTTCCCAGCTGAATCGGACCGGCCAGCGGATAGATACCGTCGGCGACAAGGATTCGCACGGGTTTCGTCGTGTTACGGGCGGCATCACGGGCGGCTTCGGGAGTCTTGACCGGGCCGGAGGGAGACAGTTCGATGTCGGCGGCATCGGCGAGAGAGGCCGCCGCGAGGAGGAGGCAAGGCAGAATACGCATGGAGGAGAGACGGGCTTAATCCGGAACGGCGAGCACCTGGCCATCGGAGAGAAGTCGGTCCCTCAAATCCGGATAGGAAAGTTCGCCGGGATCTTTACCGGCCTCCATGGCCATCACCGCCGCCGTCGCCGCGGACTGGGCGGCCGCCATGAAGGTGTACTCGATCCGGTAGGCCCCGTAGGCGACGTAACTCGACGAGGGACAGGTGGGGGAAAGGAGATTCGTCGCTTCCGAACGCTTCGGAAGGAGGCAACGGAAGGGAATGCCGCAGGGAATCCAGTCGGGCTCCTTGGCTTCCTGGAAGACGGCGCCTTCGTTCCAGACGCGGCCGTCCTTCACGACCCGGCGGGCATGGTGCAGGTCCGGCGGCCACCAGATCAGCCCGACGGAGTCCTCGACCGGCTCGGGATCCGCCTTCCCCACGTGGGCCTCGCTGAGGACGAAGTCCCCGACGAGGCGCCTTCCGTTGCGCACGTAGAACGCGCGCGGCCATCCTCCATTGTCGGTGAACTCATCCCGGCAAAGTCCCCATTCCCTCCATTCCGCACGCTGGGCTTCCGGCACGGAGGGATCGTTCGCCATGAACCAATAGACACCCTGGAGGTGATCGCGGCTCTTTCGCAGCATCTCCTCGCGTTCCGCGTAGGAAGCGACCGGGTATCGGT
>JAGRPC010000139.1 GCA_020439925.1 Verrucomicrobiia bacterium
CGTTGGCCCTCGCGGAACGGATCGACCAGTCCCACTTTGCGGTGCGGCGCGAATCGAGGGCGATGGCGCCGTCCTTGCGGAAGGTCACTCCGAATTCCTGACCCGGGTTCTCGGCGGTGAAGCTACCCTCGGTTTTTCCGGCCGAAATCCGGAAGTCCTCCTCGTCGAAAAGGTCGCTGGTGGACTGGCCCCCTTTCCCGGCGAGAAGTTTCTGGAGCTGACGCCAGGCTCGTTCCTGACCCTCTTCCGGGGAGGGAACAAGGGAAACCTCCCCTTTGCTCGGGCCTGAGGCCTCGGGAAGGGGCGTAGCCATTTCCGCAGAGATGGAGGTGGGCGCCACTGACGCGGAAGACTCCTGACGGGGAGCGAGTCGGACAGCGACCCCGACGAAGACGGCCAAAACCGCCAGAACGGCGAGGTAGAAAGAAGTTCTCATTGTCTTTTGTATACAACCAGCGGATCGAACCTGCTTTGCACCGATTGTCATCCTTTCCGCATTCTCAGGATTCGTCAGGTAGCACCGCGCGGCCCGCGTGGTGAAGGGCCGGATTACCCCGCCCGAGCCGGATGGGGCTACCACTGGTGGTCGTAATTCGCCAGGTAGCACCGCGCGGCCCGCGCGGTGAAAGGCCGGATTACCCCGCCCGGGCCGGACGGGGCTACCTGGGCGCAAGAAACCGCCACGGCCATTCGAGGGGATCCGATACCAATCCGGCTCTGACCGGATTGTTCAGGAGATAATCCGCCTTCTTTCTCCACTCTTCATCACCTCGCAGGCGGTGATCGAACCATTGTCTCTGCCACTGCACACCGATGGATCGTGTGGTCCAGGATTTCCAGAGTTGCATGACTCGGGACATGGGCTGCGGGGATGAGAATCGAATCAATCCGTGAACATGATCCGGCATCACGACAAATGCTGAACACCACCAGATGCCGGTCTTGTTGCGATGTTGCACCGTTTCCAACAAGGCATTGGCCACGGGGGCCCGGGTCAGGTAGTCACTGCCGCGTTCTTGAGAGCAGACGGTAACAAAAAAGATCTCCTCCGATTCGCGGATCCAGTGGGGCACATCGTGATTGAGCCTGGGCCTGGGGTTTGAAAAAGTGTTCACAAGAACATTTTTAATGATCATAGGACGTTCGCAAGCCCGAAAGCTGAAAAGGTAGCACCGCGCGGCTCGCGCGGTGAAAGGCGGGACCACCCCGCCCGGGCCGGACGGGGCTACCTTGGCATTGACGCCATGGCGGTGGCGGCGGCAAGATGCTAAGCTCGCTCCCCATGATTCGTCTCCTTGCGCTCGCCCTCTTCCTGTCCACCCTCACGGCCGGCGCCGCGCCGCTGATCCAGCCCGACGACACCGTTGCCCTGGCCGGAGGCGCGAACATCGAGCGCACCCGCTTTTATCCCTGGCTCCAGACCCAGCTGGTCGCCGCCTTTCCCGACGGCACCCTGAAGGTCCGCAACTTCGGCTGGGAAGGGGACACCGTCTTCGAGCAATGGCGCGACGGAGGCGATGTCGAGAAGCTCGACGAGAAACGCCGCGCCGCCGAGAAACGCATGCAGGAACAGACCGGCTCGACGAGCTGGCGCCAGCAGCGCGACTGGGACCAGCAGCTCACCGACGCCGGAGTCACCCTCGTCCTCGCCCAGTTCGGCCAGATGGAGAGTCTCGCCGGCCCCGCCGGTCTCCCCGCCTTCGCCGCCGCCTACGAGAAACTCATCGCCGAGTTCGCCCGGGGCGGGCGCCGCGTCGTCCTCCTCGAACCCGTTCCCTTCGAGGCCACCGACCTTCCCGATGGTCCCGACCTGCCCTCGCACAACCCCCAGCTCGCCGCCTACACGACCGCGATCCGCGAGCTCGCCGCGAAGTTGGATCTCCCCTTCCTCCCCCTCACCGAGGTCGGTGAAAACCGCCCCGCCCTCACCGGGAACGGCTTCCACCTCGACGAGGAAGGCCATCGCTTCGCCGCGAGGCGTTTTGTCGAGGGCCTCGGCCTCGCCGCCGCACCCGAGGACAGCCTCGCCGCCGCGCACCGCGAGATGATCGAGCTCGAGCGTCTCTGGTTCGACACCTGGCGCCCCATGAACTGGTCCTTCCTCATGGGTGACCGCACCCACGTGCCCTACTCCCGCGACTGGAAGGACCAGGAAAAACGCCTCTTCCCCGAGGAAATGAAGGAGTTCCTCCCCCTCCTCGACCAGGCCGAAGGCAACGTCCGCGCCGCTCTCTCCGGGAAACCCGTCACCCCCATCGTCGCGACCTCCTCCATCCCCGTCGAGCCGCCCAGCGCGAAACCGCAGTCGCCCGAGGAGGAACTCGCCTCCTTCCAGATCATGGACGGTTTTGCCGTGAACCTCTTCGCCTCCGAGGCCGACGGCATCGTCAAGCCCATCCAGATGCGCTGGGACGAACGAGGCCGCCTCTGGGTCGCCTGCGCCCTCAGCTACCCGCAGATCAAGCCCGGCGAAAAGGCCAACGACTACGTCCTTGTCTGCGAGGACACCGACCACGACGGCAAGGCCGACAAGTTCGACAAGTTCGTCGAAGGCCTCTTCATGCCCAGCGGCATCGAGCTCGGCGACGGCGGACTCTACGTCGCCCAGGGCACCGAGCTGCTCCATTTCAAGGACACCGACGGCGACGGCAGGGCCGACTCGCGCCGCCTCGTTCTCGGCGGCTTCGGCACCGCCGACTCGCACCAGATGATCAACTGCATCAACTGGGGTTTTGGCGGCGAATTGTGGTTCAGTCAGGGCCACCACATCTACTCGCGCGTCGAGACTCCCTACGGCGTCGAGACCCTGAACCGCGCCGGTATCTGGCGCTACCGTCCCCGCACCGGCCACCTCGATCCCTTCTTCCAGTGGTCCTCCGCCGGGGCGAACTGCTGGGGCGTCGTCACCACCCGCGACGGCCAGCCTTTCCACAAGAGCGGGGCCAACATCGGCTCCTACTACAGCACCCCCGGACTCGTCCGCTCGAACCTCGCCGTCGACGCCCGCGCCCTCAATCTCTGCCTCGCCCCCATCAAGCAGGTCGGCATGGAATTCCTCGAGAGCAGCCACTTCCCCGACGAGATGCAGGGCCGCGTCCTCATCGGCGGTTATTACGGCAACACCCTCGAGCAGCACCGCCTCGACTACGACGAAAAGACCGGGCTCTACTCCACCGAACTGCTCCCCAACCTCATCGAGACAAAGAACAACGTCTTCCGTCCCATCGAGGTGCGCATGGGACCCGACGGTGCCCTCTACGTCACCGACTGGTACAATCCCATCATCGGCCACTACCAGGCCAGCTACCGCCACCCCGACCGCGACAAGGAACACGGCCGCATCTGGCGCGTCACCGCGAAAGGCAGGCCGCTCGTGCAACCCTCTTCACTCGCCGAGGCAACCCTGTTCGATCTCCTTGAAAAACTCGATTCGAAGGAGCGCTGGGAGCTTTACCAGGTGAAACGTCTCCTCTTCGACCGCCCCACCGTCGAAGTCGTCTCCGCCCTCGATGGTTGGGTGCCCAGCCTGAAAGCCGGGGATGAGACCGACGAATACCGCCGCCTCCAGGCCCTCTCCATTTACGAGGCCCACGAGACCCCGCGTCCCGAGCTGCTCAAGGAACTGCTCCGTTCCTCCGATGCGAAGGTCCGCGCCTACGCCACCCGCGCCCTCTCGACCTGGGCTCGCAACGGGCATCCGGAAGAGGAGTTGGCCCAGCTCGAAATCCAAGGGGTTTTGGCCCTGCTGGAGACCCAGGTCGCCGACGAGGATCCGCTCGTCCGGCTCGAGGCCATCGTCGCCTGCAGCTACGTCGACGACCCGCGCGCCGCCCTCGTCGCCGCCCGCGCCCTTGACCGGGACTTCAACGACTACCACCGCCACGCCCTCACCAAGACCCTCCACGTCACCCACCACCTCTGGGCGCCGCTTCTCAGCCAGGGCGGGTTCTCCTTCGACCGGGACGAGCACCTCCTCTTCGCCCTGCAGAACAGCTGGGTCGAGAACAATCCGGCCGATCTCGCCAACCTCAGCGGAGGCGCCGTCGACTACCATCCCAATGCCGCCTCCGGCGACGTCCGGGCCGTGATCCGCCGACAGGTCGACCGGTTCAAGGACGATCCCGCCCGCGAACTCGTCTGGCTTAGGGCCCTCGCCAAGTCCGCCACCGCCGCCGATCTGCCGCTTTTCCTCGGGCGAGGCGTCGCCCATCCCGAACTGCTCGCGGCGATCTCCGTTCTTCCGGAAAGCGATCCCGCCCCCTTGCTCGAACCGCTCTGGGCCAGCGCCGATCCGGCGGTGAAGAAGGAGGCGGTGCGGTTGTCAGGATTGTGGAAGGCCGGGGCCTTCGCCGACCGCGTCCGCGAGCTCGCCTTCGATCCCGCGTCCGACCTGCGCGGCCCCGCCTTCGAGGCCCTCCTCGTCCTCGATCCCGATGCCGCCGTCGCCCGCAAGCTCGCCCAGCTGCAGAAGGTCGCCGATCCCGCCGCCGCCGCGCCCATCCTCAACACCCTCCTCGCCAAGGCCGATGGCCGCGCCGGACTCGCCCGCGCCCTCGCCAAACCGGACGCCCTGAGTCCCGCCGCCGCGAAACACGTTCTCAACGCCCTCAACCAGATCGGACGCGCCGAACCGAAGCTGAGCGCACCGCTCATGAAGCTGGCCGGACTCAACGAGGCCCTCCCCGTCTACACGAAGGAGGTTGTCGCCAAGGTCGTGAAGGACGCCAGGACCTTCGGCAACGCCGAGGAAGGGAAGAAGGTCTACGAAACCGCCGGCTGCATCGCCTGCCACATTCCAGGAGCGGCGCAGAGCAAGATCGGACCCGACCTCAGCGCGATCAGCCGCGGCCTCCCGCCCGAGCTCATCGTCACCGAACTCGTCTGGCCCGCTCTCAACGTGAAGGAGGGCTACGAGGCCGCCACTGTGACGCTCAAGGACGGCACCGTCGTGACCGGCTTCAAGCAGACCGACACGGCCGAGGCGATTGCCGTGCGCGATCTCGCGACCGGCGCGGTCAGGAGCATTCCGAAATCCGAGACCAAGGACATCCAGATGGGCGGCACCGTCATGCCCGATGGGTTGACGGCGGGGATGGACGAGACGCAGTTGGCGCACTTGGTGCGGTATTTGATGGGGTTGGGGGCGGAATAGAAATCGAACTCAGAAATACCTACGTGTCTGAAACGAAAGCTCTCATCAATCCAAGTAAATTTTTGTCTTGACCAAAAACTCTAGGAGGAACACAAGTAATTAAGAGATAAAGGATTTTTTTAAAAACTAAAAACTGGTGTTCGGATTATATAAATTTCTTTGAAAGTATGCGCATCGCTATCCGACTCATACTGACAGTTGGTTCAGCAATCATTTTGTTTTGGATAAGCCTCTTCGATCCCCCCACCACCGAAGAGCCCGCTCCGTGGCCCTTCAAACTCGATGGATGGTCTATTCAATTATACAAAGATGTCTTCTTTAAGCACCGCGTAATTTTGGGATCAATTTGCACGATAATTGCTACAGTGTCCGCAGTAAGCTTTACTTTTCTTGATGTCTCAAAACGAAAAATTCTCCGTTCACTGCTTGAGCAAGCAATAAACGAAAATGGCGCAGGTAGCGTCGAACAGCACCGTATAACTATTTTTCGGGTCAGTTCAGGCGCTGTAGCATTCTTGTCTCACGTTTGGAATTGCATAATAGTCAATCGCAAGGCGCATAAAGCACGAAACCTGACTTGGCACTACCTAACAACACTTCCGAAGATCCGCCGAAGCTACATGATGATTTATGCGCGTCGTGGTAAACCTCATGAGAAGGGAACGTCAACAAAGTTTTTAGTTCCAGAGCATAAGAATGAAATTTCCGGCATAGTTCCTCAATGTTATTTTTCGGAGCAGCCAATAGAAGTGACTTTGCCTTCAATCGAGGAGGATCGAATAAAAAGTTACCGGACATTTGATGATGTGCCTCAGGTTGAAAAGGCAACACTTGATTCATACATGAGGGATTCGAAATGCAAATGCTTTTCAGTGCTAAAATCGATCCATCGACTCCCGAATTACATGCTGGCAATGGCGCTGTTCAAAGGTGATCGCATATGGGGGGTCGTGATTTTGGATAGTAAATGTAGCGACTCGGAACTTGGGCAGCTTAAGCGTAGGAAGAACTATTTAATTTCATTGGCTAGGTCAATTCAAAACGTGATAGCTAACTAAAATGAACTACTCAACAATTGCTTCGGCCGATAATGATTTCGATTCTGATCGAAGCTTTGTAATTCAGCTTCCGCTGGAGGTGAATCCCGCAGACTATCCATATCGACTTAATTGTAACTATGACGACGGGGTGGATGTTTTGACTGTCGATCTTGTGTATGATTTTGTTGAGGAGGAACGAGATTTAATATGCGAAAAAGATATTGCGATTGAATATGGGCGCCGAACTGGGCGCCTGTATAAAATTACTATCCGAAACGCTTGGCGAGACCTTAGTTTACGGGATGATCTTACTGCGCTGCGAAAACGGCGTCCATTAATTCAGCATTACTCGAAAAGAATGGAGCGGAATCTTGCGTTCTCAGATAGAATTGCTACAAGTGTCCATTCGCATTTTCGGCAGCATTCTCCGGCACGTTCGAAAAAATCCGAATAAATATTTCACGGATCGCTCACGTTTGCTTTCCGAATTGCGTAGCAAAGTTTGAGTCTAGTGGAACTCTATTCTTTTCATCTTGTTTCAACTTGCGACGTGTTTTTCCTTGTATCGGAAACGTGAATTGCTCGTTTTTGAGCATCTCCCCGCCCCAATCCGCTAAAACACCGTCATTCCCCTATGAAGGCGGCCGATCTCTCTCCCGGTGCCCTTGCCAGGCTGGAGGCGAAGCTGGTGGCGGATCGGGACAGTGTCCGAAAGGTCCGGGGCCTGCCGGAAGGTTCGTTTCCCGGGGAGGAAGGGACGCATCCCCCTCGCAAAGGTACGCGGTCTCCACGGTGCGGGACAGGTCCCGGGCGCGGCGGGACCGGGGATCCGGCGCGGGGGGTGCGTACCTTTCGGCGCGGGACCACGCCCTCACGCGCGAATCGCCCCGGCACGACCCGGGACCGCCTGCAGCCGGATGGAGGGCGTCCGGCGGAGGTTTGCATCCTACCCTCACGAAAACCCGAGAATCCGCCGAATGAATGCGGGGATCCCGGTGCCAAGAGGAAACGGGATCAAGGAACGATTTTCGGTTTTGTGTGCGACTTTGCCCCCGTGCTAAAAGCCAACGGAAACGAGGGAAACGGGAAACGGGAAACGGGAAACGGGAAACGGGAAACGGGAAACGGGAAACGGGATCAGGAAAAGGGGGGGAAAGGGGGTCAGGGAACGATGTCTGATTTCTCACACTTTACGGCTCCCGCGTTCAAAGAAGGGATGAATAAACCTATACTCACCAGATTCCCATGGCCTCGAGGGCAGCGAGTCGCTCTTGTCGGCTGCCGAAAGAAAAGTGGACGTCGATGGGATAGGCGATTCCCGAAGACGCGACGATCACGTTGTCCTCGTGGACGTCGGTAACGAGGATTTTTCCCGCCGGTCCGCCATCGATCCAGAACCGCGCTTTCGCGGATCCGGGCTCCGCATGCTCGAGGCCCTGGTTCTCCAAACGGGAAACCAACTCCTCCCAATCCATGTGGTGACCGTGGACGAATGGCTGCGTGATCAGAACGTGGACGCCGCCTTCGAATTCGAACACGCCTCGAAGACGGATGTCGTCACCAAAGAGGTGGTTCGCCAGCAGGTGGTCCGTCAGGTAATCGAAGAGGCAGTCGGTCGGCTTGTTGAGCGGATAACCCTCGTCATTGAACAGGCGGGAGTCATAATCCTTGATCACGAGCCCCTTTTCGCGAATGACCGCGACCTCGTGTTCCAGACCGCGGGCGAGGCGGTCGCCCGGGTTCGCGAATGAGCGCCTCGCCTTCCCGGGATCGAGGATCAGCCCCGCTTGGCGGCCGAAGCGGGCGAGTGCGCGTATTTCCGGGTCTTCTCCAACTTCCGGATCGCCGCCCCCGTGATCGGCCCCTGGCTCCGCAACTGCCCTTGCCGCGAGACGAAGAAGGCCTCGCGGATCTCCGCGTACGGCTTCAACGAATGTTTCGGATTCTGGGACTTGGCTTCCATCGGGTTCCAATCTTTCTAAAATTCCGTCCTCCGGGCTCCCTCCGCAAGGGGAAATCGTGGAAGCCGGGTTTCGGATGCCGGGGATTGGGGAACGATTTCCAATATTCCACCATGGCGGTCGTCAGCCAATTTCCGCAAAGAGGCCTGACTCCCCTACGGACATTCGACCGAGCCCGCAGGTACTGCCGTCTCGAAGCTTTCAAGCTCCACGCCTGGGTCGCCCTCGTGTCGGCCGCCCACGCCCTCCCAAAAACCCTCAATCCTCGATCTTCTGGATCCAGATATTCCGGAAGCGGACCGGGTTGCCGTGGTCCTGCATCTTGAGGGGGCCGGTGTCGCCGTGCTTGCGATACTCCGAGATGGAATGCGGTCCGTTCCAGCCGGTTCCACCGCTGAGCTCGACCTTGTCCTGGATCACCCAGCCGTTGTGGACGACGTGAAACTTCGCCTTGCGGACGACCTGGCCGTTTTCGTCAAAGAGCGGGCGATGAAAGGTGATGTCGTAGGTCTGCCACTCCCCGGGTTTGCGCGAGGCATTGACGAGGGGCTTGGACCTTCCGTAGAGGGCGCCGCACTGGCCGTCCGGATAGGTGGTGTTTTCGTAGGAGTCGAGGACCTGGACCTCGTATTCGCCCATGAGAAAGACCCCGCTGTTCCCGCGTCCCTGTCCGCTGCCTTCCGGTTTGGCGGGCGTGGCGAACTCGATGTGGAGGCGGCACGAGCCGAACGACTCGACCGTCTGGGCGTAACCGCCGCCCTTGACCGACTCGAGCGCGCCGTCGACGAGCTTCCACCGGGTCGGTTTGCCACCGCCCGAGGTCCAGTGCTTCAACGAGGCTTCGGTGCCGTCGAAGAGCACGATGGCATCGGCCGGCGCCTTGGCGGCCTCGGCGTCGTAGGGCTTGGGTTCCACGATCTCCGGCTGAGGCTGCTTGGCGGGATCGGTCTCGTGCACCTTGATCCCGTCGATGAACATATACTCCACTGGCTTTCCGTTCTCTTGGCGGGTTTCCTTCCGGATCTCGGGATCCTTCGCAAAAACGCCGGTGAGGGAAAGGGCGGTGATCAGGAGACAGGAAGACATCGGGTGATTCATGGCCGGAGTTTCCCGAATGCAAGGCGGGAGGTCAAGCGTCGGCCTCGGATCGTGGCGGTGCCGGACGAGGGGGCTGCGGGGATCCGTAGCTCCCGCCGCCACTTCCGCCTTGCGACGCCCGACCCGCTGGTTAACCTGTCCCCATGAGTCTCCACGCACAGGGATCAGGGACGCGCCTCCGGTGGTTCTCCGTGCTGCTCGCCGCCTCCGCCTGGACCCAGTCGATGCTGGCGGACGACCCGGTCCCGCCGCGGTTGGCGTCGGCATTAAAATCCTACGAGGCCGAGTTTCTGCGGGCGTTGAAACCGGTGCAGAGCAAATACACCCTGGCGCTCGAGGGTTATCTGCGGGAGTTCACCCAGGGCGGGGACCTGGCTGCGGCCAAGGAGGCGCAGGACGAGATCGAGCAGGTCAAGCTGTGGAAAACCATTCCCCTCGAACACAAGCGCGGCACCCGGAAGCCGGACAATGTGCGGCTCGCCTCCCTGCAGGCCAGCTACGAGGCGGCCGTGCTCGAGGCGGCCAAACCGGTGACCCTCCGCTTCCTCGAACAACTCGAACGTGTGAAGCAGGAGTTGATCGCGGCGCGGGAGGTCGATGCCGCCCTCCTCGTCGACGCCGAGATCAAGCGGGCGATCGAGGGCAAGTCGCTGCCGGTGGAGGCGGGCGCGAAGGACTACCTCTCGACCCTCTCGAAGGAGGAATTCGGAACCTGGATCCAGAACCAGCTTTTCGAGTTCTCCGGAGCCATCGCCGGCAAGACCCTGCTGAAGTTCGACGCCAGCCGGGTGACCTACGGGGAGGGAGTCAATGCGCCGATCTACGAATATCGACTCGCCGGCACCCGCAGTATCGAGATCAACGGCGGCGTGGAAGCGGGCGGATTCACGATCAACTTCGCGAAGGACCTCCACAGCGGAACCTTCACGAGCCGGCGGGCGGAGTATCCCCTGACCATCAATCCCGATCGCGCGGAATAAGCGACGCCGCCATCGGTGGCTGTCCTGGAGTCTCGGATTTCGTCGTTCCCTTCTCCGACCCCGGGAGCCGTCACATCCCTCTCCCCCAGAATCAATCGAAGCTTGACCCGCTGCGCCGCTTCATCAGAATCGGTGCATGAAGGTTCCCCTCCTCCTCTTGGCCCTGGTCCCGGGCATTTTTTCCCACGCGGAGGAGACGGAGCTCTTCACGAATGTCTTCGTCGTCCCGCCGAGCTTCGTGGCTTTGCAGGCGGAGCGGCGACCTTCCGCCCGCGAGATCCTCTTCCAGGCGGGGATCGATTTTCCGGAAGGCGCCTCGGCGGTCTACAATGCGACCACCTCCCAGCTCATTGTCAGGACTACGCAGGACCGTATGGCGCTCGTCGAGCAGTATGTCGACTCGCTCCGCGGCCAGGTGGAGATGCAGGTCTACCTCACGATCCGGGAACTCGACTTCCCGCAGAAGCCGAAGTTCTTCGAGATGGCCGAACTCGTGGGTCCGTCCGCGAAGGATCCCGGGAAGAGCGCCCGCGTCTTCGTCGATCGGGAGCCCTTCCTCGAGGCCTTGAGTCAACCGCCGCGCACGGACTTCCCGGCAACGACGGTGACGAGGAGGGGGGTCGCCGGTGTCTTCACCGACCCGCAGTTCCAGGTGATGATCCGGGCGGCCCGGAACGAACTCGGGCTGAAGGAGATTCCGGCTTCCTCGGTCATGGTTCGCTCCGGTCAGCACGCGCTCCTGCAGGATGGCCGGAAGCGCTGGGGGGTCGTTCCCGTGCTCGGCGCGGACAACTCCACGATCGACCTCGAGTTTTATATACCCGAACCCGGTGAACCTTTTTTCCTGGAAGGTCCCGGCTCGAGAGATCCGGACCAGGTGACGATGGAGGATCGACGGACCGTGACCTGGGCCGAAGAGAGGAAGGACGGCAGCTGGAGGATGGTCTTCATCTCCGCGATCCTGATCGATCCGGCGGGACGGCCGGTGAATGAAGTGGAGAAGGAGAAGGCTTCCGGGAAGTGAGGCAGTGGGTTTTGCCCCTCCCTTCGACAGGCGTGAGGGGTTGGGCGAAGGCAGATCGGGGAGACTGGCTTCGGAGCCTGTCGGCTTCGTTTGGGAAAATCGTTGACTCACCAGGCCAAACCGGGCGACCCTCCTTTGTGATGGAAGGGAAGGTGCTCTGCCTTCCACGGACTCCGGAGCTCTCGCAGGGAGAGCGCCAAGGAAAGCATGCAGGAATCGCCCGGCAGTAACCCCATTCGAAGGATCGTTCTCATGAAAGTGATTGGAAAGCCCCTCGGTGCCCGCGTCCTCGCGGGTTGCCTTCTCGTGATGTCTCTCGCGGTCTCGTTCTCGACCCCGGTGGAAGCCGGGAGCCGGAAGAGCAAGCTCGATCCCTCCCTGCTTCGGGGAAAATACGTTCTCGGAGGCTCTCTCGTGAGTATCGAGGGAAGCTGCAACCTGATCGACGCGCAGGCGATCGTGGGAAGCCGTATCGTCATCACCACGAAGCGGAGTCGAGTTCAGATCCACTCCATCGCCACGATGTCCGGGAGACTGAAGCGAAACGGCAGCTACTCGGGATACGGGATACGGGCTCTCGCTCCGGGGGTTTCGGCGGTCACGGAGACGGTGAAGGGGAAGTTCCAGGTTCGTGGCCCGAAGAATCGAGTGCAGTTTCGTGGCATTCATTCGTTTGAGACAGTTTCCCTCGGCACGCGTGATTGCCTCGCCCGCTACCTGGTCGTCTATCGCTAGGATCGCCAGGTGGGTCCAAGGGCTACGGTTCGATGGGAGCACACTCGCGTTGCCGCGGTGCGATTCGGGCAGCCACGGAAATCACTCCTTTCTACGCGTCTTGACAGGGCTGGGTGAGGTCCGACCGTTTTGCGGCCCTCCTGATGTCCCGAACTGCTCTCTGTATTCTTTTTCTGATCTCCGTTTCGTCTGTCTCGCTCGCCCTTCCCAAGGCGGCGCAGATGCCTGAAAAGCACTTGGTTTTCTTCGAGAAGAACTGCGTCTCCTGCCACGGTCCGGAGAAGCAGAAGGGAAAGTTCCGCGTCGACACGCTGTCCTTCTCCCTTTCGGACGTCCAGACGGCGGAGCGCTGGCAGAAAGTGCTCAATTCCCTGAACGCCGGGGAGATGCCTCCGGAAGACGAACCCCAGCCGGAGGATGGAGCGAAGGTCGATTTCCTCGATGACCTGGCGAACACCATGGTCGTGGCTCGGAAACATCTCGGTGACCAGAAGGGGGTCATCACGATGCGCCGGCTCAATCGACGCGAGTACGGCAACACCCTCCGGGAATTGCTCGGGGTCGAGATCAACGTGAGTGAACTGCCCTCGGACACCGGCTCGGGCGGATTCGACACGGTGGGATCGAACCTCTTCATGTCGGGCAACCAGTTCGAGCAGTATCAGGCGCTCGGACGGGAGGCGCTCACCGAGGCCTTCGAGCGTCAGATCAACGCGGCCGAGGAGAGGAAGGAGCGCTACGAAGCGGAGCGGATTACCCCGATCGTGAAGCAGTTCGTCACCCATCAGATCGACGCCCGGGAGCGGGCCGAAGCCTGGAAAACGGCGGTGGAAGAGGCGGCGGCGCGTCCCGAGAATGCCGCGATCGTCGCGACGATCCGCGAGGAGGTGAAGAACAACGACTCGCGCTTCCGGCGGGAATGGGCGCGGATCCCCGGGGCTCCCGATCCGTATTCCTACGGCTTCGACAAGAAGCAGGAGAACGACGCCGATCTCGCCAACGATTCCCTCGGCGCGGGTTGGCTCGGCTACCACGAATATTACCTCAGCCAACCGGCCGTCGACCGGG
>JAGRPC010000140.1 GCA_020439925.1 Verrucomicrobiia bacterium
CCCTTGATGATCGAGCCGGTGTTCATGAAGGCGTGGGCGGTGTCGTGATTGATCTGCTCGGTCTGCATCGAGCGGATCACGCAGAGCCGGTCGGCCTGTTTCCCGATCTCGGGGAAGAGATCGCTGACCTCGATGCCGGACTGGCCGTGTTTCGAGAAGGTGGTGAAAGCGCCACGCGCCTTGAGTTCCGCGTTCTGCAGCTGGGCGAGCTGCTGTCCCTTGGTGAAGGAGGCGGGAAAGGGCTTGTCGTGAAGGGCCTTCAACTCGGGTTTCCAATCGAAAGTCTCGAACTGGGAGGGGCCGCCGGCCATGCAAAGAAAGATCACCCGCTTTGCCTTCACCGGGAAATGGGGCGACTTGAGCGTCCCTTTCCAGTGGTCCGGCTTCGAGAGGGTGACGGGGGCCGCTCCCGCTTCTTCGAGCAGGGAGGAGAGGGCGATACCTCCGAAACCGAAGGCACTGTCACGGAGGAACGCGCGACGTTGGATCGCGGGCAGTGGGAAATGGCTCATGGGGGTCAGTAACGGGTGATCGTTTCGTGGGCGTTGAGGAGGACTCTCGCCACCTGGGTCCAGGCGGCCAGCTCGACGGGATCGTGCGAAGCGTGCGGGGTGATGCCGACGGAGATCAGCTTTCCGGCTTCATCCGGGGTTTCCTGGCAGGCTTTGCGCTGTGCGGCGAGAAACTCCAGCAACGGGCCGAGTTCCTTTTCACCGGGTTTGCGGTTAACGGCCAGGTGGAACGCGAGTTCGAGACGTTCACGGTCGTCTTTCGAACCGGCGTCCAGGAGGCGGGAGGCCAGCACTCGTGCGGCTTCGACAAAGGTGGGATCGTTGAGCAGCGTCAAGGCCTGTTGCGGGGTGTTGCTGATCGTCCTCGCGGCGGCACACTCGTCGCGGGCGGGGGCGTCGAAGTTGGCGAGCATGGGGTGAAGGAAGGTTCTTTGCCAATGGGTGTAGAGGCCGCGTCGCCATTGCCGGGAGTCGGTCTCGGCGATGTAATCTCGGTTTGGAAACTGCAGGGCCTCGTAATAACCGGCGGGCTGGTACGGTTTCACGCTGGGGCCCCCGATTTCTTCGAGGCGGATCAGTCCGGAGATGGCAAGGGCGTTGTCTCGCACGAATTCGGCGTCGAGCCGACGGGGATTCTGCGAGGCGAGGAGGCGGTTCGCGGGGTCGATCTCGAGAGCCTTCTTCTGGAAGACGCTGCTCTGGCGGTAGGTCTCGCTGGTGACGATGAGGCGGACCATGTGCTTCAGATCCCAACCCGACTCGCGGAACTCGACGGCGAGCCAGTCGAGCAGCTCGGGATGCGAGGGCAGTTCTCCCTGGGAGCCGAGGTCGTCGACCACAGCGCTGAGTCCGGTGCCGAAGAACAGGGCCCAGAGACGGTTCATCACGGCGCGGGCAGTGATGGGATTCGCGTCTGAGGCGATCCAGTTGGCAAGATCGAGCCTCGTGAGGCGTTTGTCAGGACCGCTTTCGACTCGGCCGGGAAGGAAGGACGGGGTCGCGGGAAGGACGAGCGGCCCGGACTCGTCCTGCCAGTTGCCCCTCGGAAGCACGCGGATGTCGAGGGGCTTCGTGACCACCTCGGTCACCATCGTCCAGGTGCGGCC
>JAGRPC010000008.1 GCA_020439925.1 Verrucomicrobiia bacterium
GCATGAGGTCGCCGATGATGTCGAGGATCTTGTGGCGGGCGAATTCCTCGGGGTAACGCATCGCCTCCTTGCTCATGACCGAGTCACCCTTGATGACCACGGCGTTTTCGAGGCTGCCACCCTTGATGAGCCCCTTCTCGAGAAGCGGCTGGACATCCTCGTAATAGACGAAGGTGCGGGCGTGGGCGATCTCCCTCTCGTAGGTCTCGGGAGTGATTTCCGTCGAGTAATACTGCGTCATCCGCCCGTTCGGCCCCACCTGGGTGCAGGACACACGAAATCCCTTGTCGGGAACGATCGTGAGGATGGAGCCACCCGGCGTCTCGAGGTGAATGGGCTCGCGGATCTCGAAGACACGGCGATTGGCGTCCTGCTCCACGATGCCGGCCTTTTTGATGCAATCGACAAAGGGTCGTGCCGAGCCGTCGCCGATGGGCGGTTCGTTCGCATCCATCTCGATGATGGCGTTGTCCACCCCCAGGCCGACGAGGGCGGAGATGACGTGCTCGACGGTGTGGACCTTGACCGACCCCTCGGCCAGGGTCGTGGCTCGCTCGACCGTCTGGACCTTCGAAACGTGGGCGTCGATGAAGGGCTTGTCGGGCAGATCGACGCGACGGAACTTGATCCCGGTGTTCACGGGAGCGGGCGTCATCGTCAGGGTGACCTGGGCTCCGGTATGCAGGGAGGTGCCGGTGAGGGCGGCGGAGGTCGCGAGGGTCTGTTGCTTCTGGGCCGACATGAAAGGGGTCCGAAAAGGTGGAAAAGGGGGAAACCTCTAGCGCAAATGCGGGCTTCGTCCAGCAATTATGGCACCGTCTGCCGCCGGGGGGCGGCCCGATTCCTCCCGGGGAAGGCAAGAATTCAGGGGGCGGAAAACCGGGGAAGGCGTTATTCTGACTCATCGACCTGCGCCTTTACAGTCCCGAATTCACCGTGCTCGAGGAGACCGATGACTACCTCGTCGTGGACAAGCCTCCCCATCTCATGGTTCATCCTTCGGTTCCGGGAAACCCTCCCACCCTGCTCGACGGGCTCGAGGCGCTCTGCGCCTTCGAACTCGCCTGCGGTGGCCAGCTCTCCCTCGTGAATCGTCTCGACCGCGAGACCAGTGGCATCGTCCTCGTGGCGAAACACAAGGCCGCGGCCCGGACCCTCGGCAAAGCCATGGAGCGCAGGGAGTTCCGAAAGTCCTACCTCGCCATCGTGTGGAACTGGCCGGATAAGGACGAGTTCCTCGTCGACGGACCGCTCCTGCGCAAAGGCGAGGTCGCGGATTCTCCCGTCTGGGTGAAACAGATCGTCCATCAGGACGGCAAGGAGTCCCGCACCCGCTTCGAGGTGCTTCGCCGCTTCGAACGCGCGGAAAATCCCGGCGTCCGCTTCGCCCTGCTCCGATGCCACCCCCTCACCGGACGAATGCACCAGATCCGCGTCCATTCCGAGCATGCTGGTCACCCCATCGTCGGAGACAAGCTTTATGGTCCGGACGAGCGCTGTTACCTCGACTTCATCGAAACCGGCTGGACCCCCGACCTCTCAGCCAGGCTTCTCCTCGATCGGCAGGCCCTCCATGCCGCCATGCTGGGATGGGAAGATCGCGAGTGGCACTGTCCTCTTCCTCCCGATCTCGCCGCCTTTTGCGGGGAAAACGCCGCGACAAAAGCGGGAAATTTATCGGGTGCAAACTCCCGGGGGGTGTTCTAAATTCCCCGCCCTTCCGGACCGGATGAACGTATTCCCGGGAGGCACGTCGAAACACCCATGAACATCACTGTCGAACGTCTCCCCGAGTGCAAAGCCCGACTTTCCGCCGCGATTCCGGCCGAAACGGTCACCAAAACCCGCCGGGAGATCGTCTCCGCCTACGCCAACCAGGCCAAAGTTCCCGGATTCCGTCCCGGCAAAATCCCGACGGCGGTGATCGAGAAACGATTTGCCGATTCCATCGAGGGGGAGCTGAAAGATCGTCTCGCCCGTTCCGCCTACGTGGAGGCGAACCGGAAGGAATCCCTCGCCATCCTCGGCATCTCCCAGGTCGAGCGCGAGCAGTTCGAAGCCGACGGGTCCTACATGCTCGCGGTCGAGGTCGTCACCGAACCCGAGGTGGAAGTGCCTGAATACAAGGGCATCAAGGTCGATGTAGCGAAGATGGAGGTCACCGACGAGATGATCGACAACTATCTCGACAACACCCGCAAGCAGCACGCCCAGCCCGTCGACGTCGATCAGGCGGCCCGTCCCGGCGATCTCGCTGTCGTGAACTACACCGCCACGCTCGATGGACAGCCTCTCTCCGAACTCGTTGAAGGCGAAGTCGGCCCCCTTGCCACCGGCAGCGATCACTGGGTGGACCTTCCTGAGGAAGGTCAGGAACCCCGCGAGTTCATCCCCGGACTCGCTTCTGCCGTCCTCGGCATGAGCAAAGGCGAAACGAAAACCTTCGACGCGACCTTTGCCGAGGAGTTTCCCGTCGAGGTCGTCGCCGGGAAGACCGTCAGCTACGAAGTCACCGTGACCCAGGTGAAGGCCCGCGAGCTTCCAGAACTGAACGACGCCTTCGCCGCCACCCTCGGGCTCGAGTCGCTCGAGCAGTTGAAGGAACGGGTCCGCGGACAGTTCGAGCAGCAGCGCGAGCGCATGCGCGTCCAGGTCATCGACAACCAGATTCTCGCCACCCTCACCAAGGACGCCTCCTTTGAAGTGCCCCAGCACATCGTGTTCAACGAAACGCAGCGGCAGGTGAACCAGATGGTCTCGCGCGGCTACCAGCAGGGGATGTCCGAAGAGGACATCACCAAGAACCAGGAGGATCTCATCCGCAGCGCCGAGGAGCAGGCCAAGAACAACGTCAAGGTCATGTTCCTCCTCGACCAGATCGCCGACAAGGAAGGCATCACCGTCAGCGACGACGAGCTCACCCAGCATGTCGCCATGATCGCCTACCGCCAAGGCCGCCCGCTCAAGAAGGTCGCCCGCGAGTTCCGCGACCGCGAAGCCTTCGGCGAATTGCGGCACGACATCCGCATCAACAAGACCATCGCGCTCCTCCGCGAGAACGCCGTCCTCAACGAGGTCGACGCTCCCGAGGGAGAAAACGCGTAAGGAAAACGCTTTTCCACACTCCAATCTCCTTACACACCCCTTCATTCCACCCCACCCCGTCCCATGCGCCCCCAAGATCTCGACTCCGTCCAGGACTACTCTCCCCTTCTCCCGCCGCACCTGCAGCAGCGCATCGTCGATCCGATGAAGAACGTGAGCGTGATCGAGAAGGAAGGGAACACGATGATCCAGTTCGACCTCCTCTCCCGCCTGATGAAGGACCGGATCATCTTCATCGGTGAGCAGGTCAGCGACCCCCTCGCGAACTACGTCATCGCCCAGATGCTCTACCTGCAGATGCAGGACCCCAACAAGGACATCAACGTCTACATCAACAGCCCCGGCGGATCCGTCACGGCCGGTCTCGCGATTTACGACACGATGCAGTTCGTCACCTGCGACGTGAACACTTACTGCATGGGCATGGCCGCGAGCATGGGCGCCGTCCTCCTCACCGCAGGTACCAAGGGCAAGCGCTTTGCCCTGCCGAACGCGCATATCATGATCCACCAGGTCTCCGGCGGAGCCCAGGGCACGGCCTCCGATGTCGAGCGCACCGTTGAATTCATGTATTCGCTGAAAAAGCGCCTCAACAAGATCCTCGCCCACCACACCGGGAAAAGCATCGAGGAAATCGAGCGCGACTCCGACCGCGACAACTACATGCCGGCGGAAGTCGCCGCCGAATACGGCCTCATCGACAAGGTTCTCGAGAAGAAACCGGTCGAGAAAAAGGCCTGATTTTCCGTCCCCGCGGACGAATCACTGACCTTCTTCCTGATGTTCCGGCTTCAGCGCCGGGACCGGGTTGGCTTTGTCGGCAAAGCGGTCGAAACGGTTCGAGAGGATCAGCAGGGTCGGAGCCCACAGCCCGACAAAGATTCCGAACCGTTCCGCATGGGCCTGGGCTTCGGGTTCATCGCTGCCGAGATACCACCAGATGAAGATCGAGAGGAGGATCGAAAAGACGCCGGCCTGGAAAAAAACCGCGCTGAGCACGCGAAGCATTTGAGGATTCATCCCCGCGAGTATCCATCATCCCGCCGGGCGTGACACCGCAAATCTTGCTTTTTTCGGCTCCTCCCGCACCAATCGGCGCTCCGCCGGGAGGTTTCAGGCGAGAAACGGATTGGTCGCCTTTTCCCGCCCGATCGTGGTGACGGGACCATGTCCCGGGAGTACCTGGGTGTCGTCCGGCAGAGGCCACAGTTCCTCGCGAATTCCCCGCAGGAGGAGCTCGTGATCGCCATTCGGGAAGTCGGTGCGACCGATGCCACCGGCAAACAGCACGTCGCCACCGATCAGCACCGGCAGACCTTCCAACTGGAAGCAGACACTGTCGGGTGAATGGCCGGGCACGTGATGCAACAAAAGAACGAGCCCACCAAGATCGATGCGGTCAAGTCCTTCGAATCGTTCGTCGATCCGATAGGGATCGATGGGACAAGGGATTCCCATCATCTGCTCGAGACGCTTCGAGAGGGTGAGCTCCTCCGAGGGATCGGAATGCGCGTAAAGGGGACAACCGAATCGCTCCTGGATCGTTCCCGCATCGAGGACGTGGTCGTGGTGCTGGTGAGTGAGAATGAGCGCGTCCGGCTTCACATCCTCGCTTTCGAGCCAGTCGGCGATGCCTTCGGGCGCGTCGAAGACCCAGGACTTCCCAGCCCCCTGCACGAGGTAGCCATTGGTCTGGAAAAGGCCGCCGCAATAGGCGCGAAGCTGAAATTCGGACATTGCCCAACCTGAACCCGTTTCCCTGATTTTGCCACCGGACAACTTTTCCCCTGCATCCCCCTCCGATCCACGGTATAGAACCTGCTCAACTTCCCGCCATGCCCCTCCGCTTCGAATGCCCCCACTGCTCCTCGCGCCTTTCCGCCGGTCGCGAGCTCTTTCACACCGTTCTCAACTGTCCCGATTGCAGTAAAGAGTTCATGGTTCCCGCTCCCGAGGACATCAAATTGCCCACCGACACCCTGAAATTCATCTGTCCCCACTGCCGCCGCAAACTCTCGGCCACTCCGGACCAGTTCGGCACGGAGATGCCCTGCCCCTTCGTGAACTGCGGCAAACCCATCCAGGTTCCCGAACCCGACTGGAAATCGGTCGGCGGCAGCGATTGAGTTGCCCTTCGATCCCGCTCACTCGCGCGGCGTGTGCAGTTTCGCCTTGGAGCGGCCTCCCTTCCAGAGATCGTACTCGGGATTCGCGTAGCGACCGAACCTGGCCTCGAGCTTGGCAGTCATTTCCGCCTGCTTCTCCGAGAGTCCGGGCTGTCCGAAGAGGTTGAAGCGCTCGTGGGGATCGCTCTTCAGGTCGTAGAGCTCGGAGGGACCATCCGGAAACCGGCGCAGGACGATTTTCCAGTCCTCGTCACGATAGGAGCGACAGCCCTCCATCTCGTAGATCATCTCGTTCTCCCACTCCACCTCTTTCCCTTTCAACACCGGGGCGAAACTCCGACCCGGAAGATTCTCTTCCTTAGGCAGACGGTGTCCGAGGCCCAGCTGGTCCAAAACACTGGGGAAAAAATCGTAGTTGCTCACGAGCAGGTCGCTGGTACCGGAGACCACCGTGCCTGGTTGCCGGAAGATCATCGGGACCTGCATCATGAGATCGTGCGCCGCAACCGGCTTGGTGTGGTCGCCCATCCCGAAAAAGCCGTTCTGGCCGCCCATCCAGCCCTGGTCGGCGGCATAAACGACGAGGGTATTCTCCTCGAAACCATTCTCCTTCAGTGCCGCGAGAATGTCCCCGACCCCATCGTCGACCGCACTCGTCTCGGCGGCAACGCGGCGGATGCTGGTGAGGTTGTTGTGGTAGGGTTTGTTGGCGTCCTGCCAGGGATGCATCGTGTCGCGGGGGAAGGAGGGCAGGTACTTGTCCGCATAGTAGGCCGCATGACGGTTCTTCGCCGGCTCGAGGAGGAGCGGGCTGAGATTGTAGGGACCGTTGTAGGCGAG
>JAGRPC010000001.1 GCA_020439925.1 Verrucomicrobiia bacterium
CGGATGTCGTTTTCGAAGTCCTGGATCTCGTCGAAGTTGGCGGTCCAGTGGACATTGCCCTGCCGCATCCCGGCACGGCCGTTCAGGGAGGTGGTGTTGCGGAGTCCTTCGCCGCGTCCGGTGAAATCCCAGGTGCGGCCGTCGTGTCCGCCATCCGCATGGCAGGTGGCACAGGAAAGGTAACCCTCGCCGCTCATGCGGGGGTCCCCGGCATGATGGAAGATCCGCTTTCCTCGAAGGACCGCTTCGGAGAGGACCTCCGTCGCGGTGGTCACGACTTCCTGTCTGGGGAAATCGGCCCGCCCCGAGGCGAAGAAGCCGGAAAGTTCGAACACGGTGAAATCACGCCCGAGGTCGTTCTTCACAAAGAGGCGGTCCGTCACCGTGTCGAAAGCAAGGCTGCGTGGTGCGCTTCCGACCCGTTGGCGAGTTACGAAACCTCCCAAGCCCGCAGAACGCTCCACCTCGATGCGGTCGAAGATCATGAGGTCGTTGTTGCCTTGCAGGGTGACGAAAAAATAATCGTCGAGGGGGCTGAAGGCGACGGCGCTGGCCGAGTCGCTGTTGTCGAGATCGATCGAGTCGATGACCTCCCTTGTGGTCGTGTCGACGATTGTGAGCAGATTGCGGACGGTGTTGTCCTGGTCGAGGTCGGGACCGGTGAGCAGACCCTTGTCGGTGTTGGCCTTGTTGGAGGAGACGAGGAGGCGGCCACCGTCCTTGCTCACGGCGAGGCCGGCGAGGTAGTTTGGGGTGCCCTTGCCCTCGGCGGGACCGTCACGGTGGGCATCGTTGCCGAGCTTGTCGAGCCGGATCGTGGCCCGTCGCGTCATCGAAAAGGTGTCGACCTCCCAGATCTCCCCATGATCGGAGGCAGACAGGAAACGTGAGACATACAGCGTCTCCCCGTCCGGCGAGAGAGCGAGCGCCCGAGTGGTGGGTCCGAGTGCGAGACGTCCGGTGATGGTGCCGGTGGCGAGTTGGATGCGGACGATCTCGCCCGGGCCTGACAAAGAGACAAATGCACTGTCTCCGCCCGGGGGAATGACGATGCCGTGTGGGGCGTCGCCATAGTCGAGAAGGACGGGTGCAAGCAGGGTGCCGTCCGGGAGGACCCGGGCAACGCGGTCGCCTCCCCGACAGGCGACCCAGGCGCGCCCCTCGGAATCGATGGCGAGGCTCCGGGGGGCATCTCCGACCGCAGTTTCAAAGCGCTTCCCGAGGCTGTCGATGTCGAAAGCCGACACCGTTCCGTGATCGGGGTTTACGGTCCACACCGTCCGCCTCACTTCGTCGCAGGTGACCTCGGTACTGCGTCCCGGTGGGGGAGATTTGGTTTCATCGGTGACCGTTACGGTCAGGATGGAGATGGAGACGAGGCTCCCCTCATCCCTGACGTGGACCTTTGCCAGGTATCGGCCCGGCGCGGTGTAGGCGTGTTCCGCGGCTGAAGAAGCACTCCACGAGGTGCGCGGCGTGCCGTCCCCGAAGTCGAAACGGTATTCGAGCGCGTCATCTTCCGGATCTCTCGCCGCCGCGGAAAAGGAGAGAGCGACGCCCGGCTTTGCAGGATGTTGCGAGGATGAAAATGCGGTTATTTCCGGGGGCAGGTTGCCGGAGACAGTCGAGCCGGTGGAGAAGAGAAACCGGTATTCCTCGATCCCATTCCCGGCGACGTCCTTGATTCCGCCTTCCGGTAGAATGACTTCGTAGGTCGTGTTCGGGAGGAGGTTCTGCGCAGGAGTGAAAGTCAGGATGTCGTCGAACGAGAAGACCGCCTTTCCGGAAACCGAATCTCCTCCGAGCGGCCTGACGATGAAGTTGGTGCCGACAGTGAGGGTCGTTGTGTCGAGCGTCTCGTGAATGAGGAGCGAGATGGGGGCGCCTCGCGGGTAGTTCGTCTGTCCAGCGCGGGGCAGATGATAACCGACCGACGGCCCACGGGTGTCGGGAGCGGCCTGGTGTGCCCAGATCGCGAGGCCCTGGTTTTCTCCGATTCCTCCCGTTGCGAGAAGGTTGCCGAGGGGCAGGAGAAACTGGCTCGTGTCCACCTGGTTCCCTTCCGTGTCGAGTCGAAGCACCGAGGAGAAGGTGCGCATGTCGACCTTGTGACTTCCGAGGAAGGCAAACTCGTCCTGAAATTGTACATACATGGTCTCGGCTCCCGGCAGGGCAACGTCCGAGACCAGGCGGAGATTCGCGGGATCCGTTGCATCGACCACGCGCATCCCCTGCGAGGGTTCCTGGTAAGGGAAGACGATGTAGAGTTTTCCATCACCTCCCCAGAGTTCGGGCCAGTAGCCGCCGGGGCCGCCGGTCTTCAGCACGTCGAGGAGGCGCGGATGGGCCGGGTCGCTGAGATCGTAGGTTGCCACTCCGGTGCGACTCTGGTCGGACGCGAAGATGAGCAGGTTTCCAATGAGAAAGGGATGGCCGATGACGCCCGTTTCCCCGATGTGGTCCCAGGTGGCAAGCGCCTGGCCGTTCTTGCTCAGGACCGCGAGATCGTCGATCTCGTCGGGATTGTAGCTCCAGTAGGTGTTGATGTGCCAGGGTTGGAAGAGGTCGCCGCGATCGTAGGGACCCTGAAGTCCCGGCGCGACGGCGCGCTCGTTGACGCCGGGCGAGACCGCGCGGAACGAAAAGGGACGTTCGGGCGGCCAGTTGTCTCCCAGGCACAGATAGTCTCCGAGATGGACGTAACCGTGGGCCATGACCGGGTGATTGGTCTCCTCGTAGACCTCTTCGACCCTGACGTTTGTCAGGTCCGAGAGGTTCCAGCGCCTCACGAGAAAATCCGACCCCGGCTGGCTCGAGGGCATTTCGGGCACCGTGTAAAGCCAGCCGTTGTGATAGGCGATCACCGCGGTCCGACCCTGCTCCGGGGCGAGCAAAGGGGTCAGAAGCTGGCCCGGCGTCCGGGGAACGTTCGGAAATCCCTGACCCTCGAGCAGGACAGGACCCGATACGGCCCCCAGCACCATTCCCATGAGGGCGGGCCAGAATATTCTCATAATTATGAAAAATGTTTCATTTATAATCAAAAGTCCAGAAGAAAGGCCATTCTGTTCAGACCTCCTGATTCTGAGAATCCCCGAACAAAACGTCGAGGGATCGTGCTCTTCCCTTTCCTCAACCGTGGGCTCCAGGCGAAGTGAAGCGCTCCGTGCCCTCACGGTACTTCGTCCACCGTCTCGTCCCGCTGATAGATCGGGAGCTGGCGATAGGGCACGGTGAAGGAGAGCACCATCATCGAGGTGCCGTAGGTGCCGCCGTTCCGGCCATTCGACCAGGACCCGTTCGCCTGTTGTTTGGGGAGGTATTCCTGATACATCCAGTCGGCATATTGCGCCCAGTGCTTTCCTCCGAGCTGGAACATCCCCTGCGCGTTGTAATAGTTCGCGTAGTACTCGTGAGCGTTGTTGATGATTTGCTGCCTCACCTTGTAGATGTAATCGCCGGATCTCGGGAGCGACTCTTCGCCATGGCGTCCGCAGAGCGCCAGACAGAGCAGGCCGCAGCCGGTGAGCGTTTCGGAGTGTCCCCAGGGATCGGTGTAGCCGAAGCGTCCTTCCTCGCGATCGTGATTGCGAAGAACGTAGGCAACGGCCTTTTCAATGGCGGCGTCGGGCACCTGGGCTCCGTTGAGTTTGGCCGACCGCAGGGCCATGAGCGCCCACCCGCTGCAGGAAAGGTCGGAGTCGCGTGAGTCGGGCTTGTAGCGCCAGCCGCCTTCGTGATTTTCGTTCTTCGGCACAGCCTGGGCCTCGAGGATGAGTTTGGTGGCTTTTCCGAGGACGGGATCGATGCGTTCCTGCATCTCCGGATCGACCATGCCGCTGCATTCGGAAAGGAAGAGCGTGGCGATATTGTGGGCATACATCAGTCCGTGACCCGAGTCGCCCTTGTCGAGGAGCCCGTTGCTGCGCTGGCTCTCGATGACGTAGTTGAGGCAGCGGTCGATGTTCCCTGAGAAGTCGCCGTTGCCGGGCATGTAGCCGGCGGAAAGAAATGACATTCCGACCAGCGAGACGATGCCGACGGAGCGACCGTAGGAGTCGCTGTAGGTCCCGTCCTCGGATTGGTTTGTGGCGAGGTAGCGGAGCGCCTTTTCCACCGCGGCCTCGATGGCGGGCTGGTGCTTCTGGAAAACGTTCTGTGAGGTCGTCTCCTGCGCTGAGGCAGGAAGCGTCACGAGAGAAAGGGCGAGGAGGGGAACGATCAATTTCATGCCTCAGGATTCACTTCCCTTTTCCCGCCTCCTTGGCGATGACCTGAAAGTATCGCCCGACGAGCTCACGGTACTCGGCGGGAAGGTCGGTTTCAATGGCGGTGGCGTTTCCTCCGACGAGGGCGCCTTTGAAGCGGGCCCAGTCATCGGCGGTGATGCCGAGTTGGGAGAGTTCGGGTGGAATGCCGCTGCCATCCATGTCGGCGCTCTTTTTACCGGACTCGTTGAGGTCGGTTGAGTCGGGTTCCCCGGTCAGGTCCTGGTTGGGCTGCTGGGGACGACCGTCTTGATTGGGTTGGGGTTGCCCTTGTTGCCCGCCGAGTTTCTGCATCGCAGCCTGGGCGAGTTGCTGGAGCGAATTCGCGGCCTGTTGGGCCTGCTGCGAAGCCTCCTGCGCGTTTTGCGATTGAGAAGATTGGGCCACGTCCTGGAATCCCTGTGCGAGGTCCTCGCTGTTGGTGAGGCGTTCGTCCATGTCGGAGGGCTCCAGTCCTTCCAGGGTTTGTCCGATGGCCTCGGAGGAGCGGGCAAACGCCTTTGCGGCCTGGGCGAGTGCTTCGGCGGACTGCTGCTGGTCGTTCTGACCCTGCTGCATCGTGGAGCGTGCGGGCTGGGAAAGCTGGCCTTCGGAGACCTCTCCCTTCTCCTCGGCCTGGGTCTGCTGCTCCTGGGCACGAGCGAGTTGCCGGGAGGAGTCGGCGGCTTCCTGGGCGCCTCTGTCCAGCGATTGGGCCGCCTCGCGGGCACGGTCCCGGGCCTGATTCTGCTGGAGGTTCTGTAGCGAATCCTGCATTCCCGCGGCTTGGGCCTCGAGCGCGGCAGCGTCCGCCTCGAGCATGGACTCCAACTGTGCGAGAGCGTCCTGCAGGCGACCTTCCTTCACCGCTTCGATCTGCTCGGCAAGAGCCTGCTGGCGATCGGCGAGGTCGCCGGTGCGCGGAGACGGAGGGGTTTGTCCAGCAGCGGGATCGGCCTGGGCGTTCTCGCCTGGTGACTGACCGGGCGGCTGGGCTTGGGTTTGTGCGGTCTGTGCCCCCTCCGGTTGGGGCTGGGAGGCCGAGGGCTGCTGAGCTTCGGACTGTTCTCCGCCCTGGGCCATCTCCGGTCTGGACGATCCCGAGTTCGGGTTCTCCTGGCTGGCGGCTTCGGCGAGAGTCTCGCTCGCTTCGCTCGCGGCCGCGCTGGCCGGGTCAAGTTGGCTGTTTTCGAGATTCTCGGCGGCCTTGCTCGCCTCTTGCGCCGCCTTGGCGAGGGATTCGGCGGCTTTGGCCTGTGCGGCCTCGGCCCGCTGGCTCTCGGTGGCGGCCTGGTCGGCGTTTCCGGATTCCGGTTGCGGCTGATTGCCCTGGCCTTTGCCGGGAACGGCCGCTTCCTGCGCGTTCTCGGCTGCGGCCTTGGCCTGCATGGCAAGATCGGACTGCAGGCGCGCGAGTTGTTCAATGAGGGCTTCACGGAGCGCTTCTTCCTGATTCTCGTTCCGGTCGGTGGCGGCACGGCTGGCGTCGCGGAGATTCTCCTGTTGTTCCGCGAGGGCCTGCGCCTGCTCGGAGAGGTCGTCACTCTGGGCCCGCTGCTGCTCGAGGACTTCGGCAAGAGCGGCGGCGTTTTCTTTCAGCATCTCGCCGAGCTGCTGTTCGACGCGATTCTGTTCTGCCTGGAATTGCTGGGCTTCGCGTTTCTGCTGCTGGTCGAATTGTTCCATCGCCTGACGCCTCGCGTTTTCGTCGGCGGCCCGCTGGGCGTTCTGTTCGGCGTTGGCCCGCTCTTGCTGAGCGCGTTGCTGCCAGTCCTCCGCCTTCATGGCGAGCTCCTGCTGACGATTGGCGAGTTCGTTCAGCTTCGAGATGGACTCGTAGTCCTCGTTGGCCTCGCGCATCGACTTGGAAAGCTCGTCAAGTCCCTGGATCGCCTCCTCGACCTTTGCCCGTGCCTCCTTCGCCTCGGCGACCCGTTCGTGCTGGGCATCGGTCATCGGAATCATGTCGGCTTTCTCCTGCGCCTCGGCGAGGGGCTCGTTGGCGAGTTTTGCCGCCTGCTTCGACTGCTCCTGGAACAACGGCGTGTCGAGAGTCGCCGCCATCTCCTCAAGCTTACCGCGGGCGGCCTCGTTGTGTTCGGTGAAGTCGTCGAGTTTCTCTTTGGTCTCGCTGTTGATGTCCTTGTCGCGAATCAGTTCCTGTTCGGCGCGGCGGAGCTCGTCGCGAGCCTTTTCGAGTTCCTGCTTGGCCTCGCGGATCTGTTGCTCGACCTCCTTTTTCTGGGCGTCGATGGCCTGGTCGGCGAGCGACTTGGCGTTCTGGTCGATGGTGACGAAAATCACCTCGCTGAGTCCAACGCCGGGGCCGTCGAACTCCTCCGGCCGGTTGTCGCGGATGCGGACCTGCACGGCGAGACGCCGCTGGTCAGGCGTGAGCTTCAGCGCGGGCAGGTCGAGAAGAGCACGGGCGGAATAGGTTTCGGGGCGATTGGTCGCCGAGGGAAGGGGCTGGACGAGCTGAGTCGGAGCGACCGCTCCGTCCGGGGTCGCCATCAGGACCACGTCGGCGAAGCCGAAATCCTCGATTACGCTCAGGTCGATGGGAAGACGCTCGGTCGGCTTGAGAGAAATGTCGCGCTGCGTCGGGGTTACGATCTGGACGGTGGGGGCTTTGTCGGGCAGCACTTCGATGGGGTAGGAGGACGGTTGGTTCTTGAAGCCTTCCTCGTCGCTGAGGTCGATGTTCCAGCTTCCGCGCATCCCGGATTTCAATTCGAACTCCCAGGTGACCCGGTTGTCGGCGATGAGGGGCTCAGCGGCGGAGAGTGTATCGTTCAGGAAGAGTTTCGCGCTCCAGGCGGGCTTGGAAAGCGAGGCGGTGATGGAAACGCGGGTGTGGGCGACAGCGCGGATTTCTCCGGTCTCCGTTTCGCCTCCCGAGTCGGGCAGGCCGGTGTATTCGGGATAGTCGTAGTTCACCTCGAGCTTCGTGACCGTGGGGGGCTCGACCGCGGTGACGTCGAAATACCGGCTCAAGGCTGCTCCGGCCCGGACCCGGTAATCGAAATCATCCTCCACTGCGGGGAAGGTGAGCGAGAATCGCTTCGTCCCGTCCGGTTCCTCGGCGATGAGGGCCATGCGCTCGACCGACTCGGTCCCGTCCGGCAACTGGCGCCGGATCTCGGCACGCTTGAGACGCTTGTGTTTCACCGACACCTGGATCGTGACCGGCTCGCCCTTGGCCACGCGCACGTCCC
>JAGRPC010000141.1 GCA_020439925.1 Verrucomicrobiia bacterium
GTCGCCGCCCTCCTTGACGATCCCAATCCCTACATCCAGGGGCGCGCCATCCACCTGCTCTACCAGCTCGGCATCAGCGGGCCGCGCGTCGCCGGCTATCCTGCCGACCAGCCCAACACGGAACGGAAAATCGCCGCTTTCCGGGCCATGCGACGTGCCGGAATGGATATTTCCGGGGTGGCGATGGGCCTGGCCGAGGATCCCGATCCCGCGGTTCGCCGGGAGGTCGCCCTCGCGATGCGCAACCTCTCCTTCGATTTGTCCAAGGACATCCTGGTCGCTCTCGCAAAAGGCTACGATGGAGTCGATCGCAGCTACTTGGAAGCTTTCGGGACCGGAGCGACCGGCAAGGAAAACGAGGTTTTTTCCGCGGTGAAAAAGGCGATCGGGCACGACGATCCGCGGCTCTGGGGCGATGTCTTCGGAGGGATCGCCTGGCGCCTGCATCCCGCCTCGGCGGTCGATGATTTCCTCACCCGGGTCCAGGCGGAAAACCTGACTCTCGCGCAGCGGAGGCTGTCGCTAGACGCGATCGCCTTTGTCCGTACCAAGGGAGCCGCCACGGCCATGCTCACCATCGCCCAACTGGACACGCCCTTGAAGAGCGATGCGGTCTGGTGGCTGATGAACCGGATGAACAACGATTGGAAAGAGCATGATCTCCTCTCCGAATTGAAGGCTCGCGGCATCTACGATCCGGCCAAGGTCGTGGTGCAGGAGGTGATGACGCCGGCTCCGGACGAAGCGCAGAAGAGCGCTCTCAGTGTCGAGGCAGTGCTGGCTCTCAAGGGGGACGCGGAACGCGGAAAGGCGACCTCCGCCCGTTGCGTCATGTGCCATGAAATCGGCGGGGTAGGTGTACAGTTCGGACCTCCCCTCGACGGGTGGGGGCGCACGCAGACCGACGATGTCATCGCTCGCAGCATCATCGATCCGAGTTCCGATATCGCCCATGGTTTCGACGGGTCGGTGATCCTCACCAAGGAAGGAAAGACCGTTCATGGACTCATCATCCAGGAAGGCAATCCCACCATCATCACGAGCATGGGCGGTCTCACGCAGATGATTCCGCGCAAGTCGATCGGCTCGAATCAGAAGCTGAACCGTTCGCTGATGTTGAGTGCCGCGCAGCTTGGGCTGACGGCGCAGGATGTCGCGGATCTGGTGGCTTTCCTGCGTTCGAACTGACGTAGGGAAGCGAAGTGCGGGCCCTCCTTTCCGTGTCACGGGAAAGGGGGGGCAGCGATGCGGTGGGGAGGATGAGTTACGCCCGCTCCCTCGTCCGGACTCGGGCTTTCGCTTCCGTCGTCGGCGGGGTGTTTTGGGGTTTGTGATGCCTTGACCCGCTGATACGCTTTCGTCCACGCATGAACGTCTGGACTTTTCGTGCCCCCGTGATCGGAGCGAGCCTTTTCCTGGTCGGATGCGGAGGTGAGCCGACACCTTCCTCCGGCCGCATGGAAGGGGAAGTGGCCGGCGAAAAGCGCGTCTTTGGCGGAATTGAGATGGTGTGGTGTCCGTCGGGACAATTCATGATGGGGAGCCCGGAGCCCTGGATTTTCGAAGTTTCCCAGTGGCTTTTCATCTTCGGAGGAGAGGAGGGACGCTCCGACCTCGAATCCCGGCACGGGGTGAAGCTGACTTCCGGGTTCTGGCTCGCGAAAACGGAAACGACGCAGGATCAGTGGGAAGAAATCGCCGGGCAGAATCCGAGCCACTTCAAAGGGGAAAATCTGCCCGTGGAGAAAGTGAGTTGGAAAGAGATCCAGAAATGGCTCGAAGAGATCAATCTCAAATATCCTTTGCCCGAGGGGTGGGCGTGGGACCTGCCGACCGAAGCGCAATGGGAATTTGCCTGCCGTGCAGGAAAAAGCGGAGGATATGAAGGCTGGAAGCTGGATGAGGTAGGCTGGTATGACGTCAACAGCGGCAACCAGTCTCATCCGGTCGGCGAGAAGAGAGCGAACGACTGGGGGCTTCACGACATGCACGGGAATGTCTGGGAATGGTGCCGGGATTGGTTCGAAGACTATCCGCCCGGAGGAGCGGTTGATCCGACCGGGCCTGCAAAGGGAATTGCCCGCATCCATCGAGGGGGCGGTTGGAGCAATGCTGCCCATCATTGTCGGGCCGCTTATCGGGCCAGCGACACGCCTGGAACGAGACTCAAGAACCTGGGCTTTCGAGTTGCCATAGTCCCCCGACCTTGAGAGCGGACTCCAATCCCATTCAAGCGCCCCGAGATTTAAAAAAAAACAGCTCATTTTCACCTCTCGATTGGCAGTTTTTTTGCCCCCTGGGAGACCTGTTTCTCCAGCCTCGAAAAAACCCCTTGTTTTGGGTTCAAAAAAGGCTTCAAACCATTGATCTTTCGAGGTTTTTCGCTAGGGTGGACTCTCTTGAATTCGTGTCCTGAGGAGACCCCTGAAAACCCCGCTCCGGGACGCGTTTTTTTCCTGTCGACCCCTGCCGTTTCCCGTTATGTCCGAAGCCGAAGAAGACCACCTCCCCCCGAAGCCGACGGGCGATTATGATGCCGCGCAGATCGACAAGCTTGAGGGACTCGATGCGGTTCGCAAAAGACCCGGAATGTATATCGGGGATCCCGCGACCGAGCGTGGTCTTCACCACACCGTCTTCGAGGTGCTCGATAACTCGATCGACGAACACCTCGCAGGTCATTGCTCCAAGGTCGTCATCGCGATCCACGCCGACGGCTCCATCTCGGTGGAGGACGACGGACGCGGCATTCCTGTGGACATGCATCCCAAGTTCAAGATGCCCGCCGTCGAGCTCGTCCTCACGAACCTGCACGCAGGCGGCAAGTTCGGGCAGGGGGCCTACAAGTTCTCCGGCGGTCTCCACGGGGTCGGCGCCAAGTGCGTCAACGCCCTTTCCGACTGGTTCAAGGCCGAGGTCTATCGCGATGGGAAGATCCACTTCATCGCTTTCGAGAGGGGCAAGACGACCCGTCCGCTCGAAGTGATCGGAACGCTCGATGATCCGACCCGAACCGGAACGAAGATCAGCTTCCTCCCCGATCCGACGATTTTCACCGCCGGAGTCGATTTCAATTTCGACTACCTCACCGCCCGCCTGCGCGAACTCGCGTTCCTCAACCCGGGCATCATCATCGAACTCGTCGACGAACGGGGGGACAAGGAACGGAAGGCGACCTTTTATTACGAGGAGGGCATCGTCGAGTTTGTCCGGCAGTTGGGCGAGAACAAGGAACTCATTCATGGCAGTCCGATCGTTCTCAAGGGGCGTCGCATGGTCGACATCGATGATGCCGGGAAGACGGTCCAGGACGAATGTTACGCCGACATCGTGATGCAGTACACGGGCGAGTATCACGAGAACATTCTCTGTTTCGCCAACTCCATCCCCAACGGCGACGGAGGCACCCATCTCAGCGGGATGCGCGCCGCCCTGACCCGGGCGATCAACAACTACGCGAAGAACAACAAGCTGCTCAAGGACAAGGACCCCGCTCTTTCCGGCGAGGATTGCCGCGAGGGTCTCGTCGCGGTTTTGTCCATCAAGCATCCGAACCCGCGCTTCAGTTCGCAGACAAAGGAAAAGCTCGTCAACAACGAGGTGGAAGGCGTGGTCGCCTCCATCGTCTATGACGGTCTCAACGCCTACTTTGACGAGAACCCGCAAGTCGCCAAGCGCATCGTCGACAAGGTCGTCAATGCCGCCCGGGCCCGGGAGGCGGCGCGCAAGGCCCGCGAGACGGTGCGGAAGTCGGCCATGACCGGCGGCGGACTGCCCGGCAAACTCGCCGACTGCTCTTCGCGCGACCCGGCCGAGAGCGAGATTTACATCGTTGAGGGTGACTCTGCCGGTGGCTCCGCGAAGCAGGGCCGTGATCGCCGCACCCAGGCGATCCTGCCGATACGCGGCAAGCTCATCAACGTGGAAAAGGCGCGGCTCGACAAGGTGCTGCAGAACAAGGAAATCCAGACAATGATCACCGCGATCGGAGCGGGAATCGGCGATGGCGAGGGTGAAGGTTCCTTCAATCTGGAGAAGGCCCGTTACCACAAGATCGTCATCATGACCGATGCCGACATCGACGGCGCCCACATCCGCACTCTCCTCCTGACCTTCTTCTGCCGACAGATGCCCGCCCTCGTGAAGGCCGGCTATGTCTACATCGCGCAGCCGCCGCTCTACAAGATCACCCGGAAAAAGAGGGAGCAGTACGTTCAGGACGACTCGCAGCTCAACAAGATCCTGATCGAGCTCGGTGCGGGTGACGTGAAGCTGAAGGCGGGTTCGGACGGATCGGGAGAGGCCTTCGCAAACGAGCAGCTCACGGAGGTGCTCGAGATGCTTTCCAAGCTCAACCGCTACAGCGACGTCATCGCGAGGAACTCGGGAGACTTCGAGGATTATCTCGCTGCCGGGCGCGACGGCAAGCTGCCCGAGTATCTCGTCCAGGTCCGCGAGGGCAACGAGGTTTCGGTCCGTTATTTCGTCGGTGAATCGGAACTTCGCGATTTTGCCGCCGAAAATGCCGACCTCCACCTTTTCGGGCGTCGTACCGTGCTGCTTGAAGGGGAAGGGGTTGCCGGATCCAAGTCCGACGGTCCCAGCCGTCGGGCACGCCTGGTCGAGATCCACGAGGCCAACTCCATCGCCAAGCTGCTCTCGCGTCTCGGTGAACTGGGCCTCGATGTGAAGCACTTTTCGTCCCAGGACCAGCCTCTCTTCCAGATCGTGGAGGGCGAGGGAGAGCATGCGAAGATCCATCCCGTCTTCAGTGTTCCGGAGATTCTCTCCAAGATCATGGAGATCGGTAAGCGGGGCATGGAGATCCAGCGATTCAAGGGGCTCGGCGAGATGAACGCGAAGGAGCTTTTCAACACGACGATGGATCCCGCGACCCGCAAGCTGCTCCGCGTGAAGATGGACGAGGACAACGCTGTCGAGGCCGACAAGATGTTCACCATTCTCATGGGCGACGCGGTCGAGCCGCGCCGGCAATATATCGAGGACCACGCGCTCAACGTGCGGAATCTCGATGTCTGAATTCTCCGTTTTCCGTGGACGCACCGGTTCCATCCCAACTTTTTTGACGCTTTCCCCCGATGCCTGACGACACCGACAACACACCGCCCGCCACTCCGACGCCCCCCCCGGGTGAAAGCGGTATTTCTCCCATCAATGTGGCCGACGAGATGTCGCAGTCCTTCCTGGACTACTCGATGTCCGTCATCATTTCCCGCGCCCTGCCGGACGCGCGGGACGGGCTGAAGCCTTCCCAGCGTCGCCTTCTTTATGCGATGCACCACGACCTCTCGCTGGCGCCGAACAAGAAGCACCTCAAGTGCGCGCGTATCGTCGGTGAGACCATGGGTAAGTATCACCCCCATGGTGACGGGGCCATCTATCCCACGCTCGTGAACATGGCCCAGCCCTGGTCCATGCGGGACATCCTCGTCGACGGGCAGGGGAACTTCGGCTCGGTCGAAGGCGATCCTCCCGCGGCGATGCGTTACACCGAGG
>JAGRPC010000142.1:0-263 GCA_020439925.1 Verrucomicrobiia bacterium
CCATAGAGGGACTTCAGTTCCTCGACGAGGGGGAGAACCTTTTCCACCGCTTCGACGAAGGGACTCACCGAGGTGAGCTGCGAACCGATGTGCATCTGGAGGCCGCGGATCTTCACGTTGGGAAGCGCCGCAGCGCGGGCATAGGCGTCGCGGATCGAGGCGAAATCGATCCCGAACTTGTTCTCGCTCTTGCCGGTCGAGATGTACTTGTGGGTCTTCGCGTCGACGTTGGGATTCACGCGCAGGGCGATCGGGGCGACGAG
>JAGRPC010000142.1:324-40429 GCA_020439925.1 Verrucomicrobiia bacterium
TTGAAGGAATAGATCCCCCTCTTCAGGCCCAGCTCGATCTCGGCGCGGGTCTTGCCCACGCCGGCGAAGGTGCACTTGCCGGGATCGCCGCCGGCCTTCTCGACACGGAAAAGTTCCCCACCCGAGACGATGTCGAAACCCGCGCCTTCCTTCGCGAGGAGGTTGAGAACGGCGAGGTTCGAATTCGCCTTCGTCGCGTAGCAGACAAGGCAGTCGAGTTCGGCACCCATCGCGCCGGAGAGACGCCGGTAGTGGTCGAGAATGGTGCCCGCGCTGTAGACGTAGAGGGGCGTGCCGTGTTCGGCGGCAAGGGCCGCGAGATCAACGCCTTCGCAGTGGAGCGTGCCGTTCTGGTAGTGGAAGGAATGCATGGGCGCGAAAGATACCGGGGATTTCGCGACGGGCAAGCGCGGGCTCGGTCACTCCGTGGAGACGCTGCCCGCCTTTTTCAGCGCCGCAGCGAGGGTGTGCCAGGCGAGAGTCGCGCACTTCACCCGGGCGGGAAACTTCCGCACGCCGAGGAGGGCGGAGAGTTCGCCAAGCTCAAAGGGATCGACTTCCGGATCCTCCTTCGCCGTGAGCATCTCCACGACTTCCGCGATCTTGGCATCGAGTTCGGCACCGCTCAGCCCCTTGATCGCCTCGGTCATGATCGAGGCCGAGGCCCGGGAAATGGCGCAACCCTCCCCCGTGAACTGCACCGCCTCGACCTTCGGACCATCCTGGCGCACGTAGACCCGGAGCCGGTCGCCACAGAGCGGATTGTAGCCCTCGGCCTCGAGGTTGTGGGGATCGAGAACCCCCTCGTTGCGGGGCCGCTTGTTGTGGCTCAGGATGATTTCCTGGTAGAGATCTTCGAGGTTGTCCATCTTGTAGGGTTAGCAACGAAGGGGGTCGTGGCGAACACCGAACCCTCTTCGGTCCTCGCGACGATACCGGGAACAGGACTCGAACCTGCACACCTTGCGGCACTTGATCCTAAGTCAAGCGTGTCTACCAATTCCACCATCCCGGCTTTCGCCCATATTACTTGGATTTCAGAGGATTCAGTGGTAAGCTTGGAGCAGTTTTATACACCAGTTTTATACACTCAACCCTCTCAGAGCCTACCTCATGGCTTTATGAAAACAACTTCGAAGACTGCCAGCAAGTCCTGGCTACCCACCAAGTGGCAGGGGCTCTACCGACACGGAAAAACCGGCATCTACTACCTCCGCCTCGGAAAGCGGACTTGGAAAAGCCTCAAGACCGAGACCCAGTCGGTCGCCCTGAAGGAGCGGGACAAGCTTCTTGCCCAGGAAACGAGACGCTCCAGCGGCAAGGCGGCAACGCTGGGTCTCAAGGGAACCAGGTTTTCCGACCTGGTTGCCTGCCGCCTCACCCAGCTGGAAAACCAGCCCAGCCTCAAGGATTCGACCCGGACCTTCTGGAAGAACATCTTCACCTGCCTCGAGAAATCCTGGCCCGGGTTGTGGGATCGCGAGGTCGACAGCCTGACGCAGGAAGAGTGCGAAAAATGGGCGGGTTCATTCAGCAAGACGGCCTCCGCCAGCCTCTTCAAGCACTCCCTCGCCGCATTCCGGCAGGTGATGAAGATTGCCATCAAGGCAGGCTTGAGACACTCCGATCCCACCGAGGACACCCGAGTCCCAACTCCTCCCGGTAAGGACCTTTCCCTGACCCTCCCGAACCGTGAGCAATTCGCGCTCTGGGTGGCCGAAATCCGGAAATCCCGCAGCCGATGGGCGGACGATGCCGCGGACCTTGTCGAATTTCTCGCCTACAGTGGCTTGCGGATCGGTGAGGCGGAGCATGTCCTCTGGAGGCATTGCGATTTCACGAAGGGCGAACTCATCGTGCTCGGGGATCCCGTGACCGGAACCAAGAATCGCAAAACACGCCGGGTGCCCATGATCCCTGCACTTCGAGCGCTTCTGGAGCGGCTCCGCAAGGAACGCCCCAAGGAGCACGCGGATGCCCATGTTCTCAGGGTCCACTCCGCCAAGGACTCCATGGACCGGGCGGCTGACACCTTGAAGCTGAGCCGGATCACCCATCACGATCTTCGCCACCTCTTCGCCACCACCTGTATCGAGTCGGGAGTGGACATCCCCACGGTTTCAAAGTGGCTCGGGCACCAGGACGGCGGAGCCCTGGCGATGAAGGTCTACGGTCACCTCCGGAACGAGCACAGCCTCGAGCAAGCCAAGCGCGTCTCTTTCTCCTGACGCGGGCCAAAGACTGATCACCGTGATGGATCTGGTTTCTCCTTCACCCGAATCAACACTTGTTTTTCCGTGATCATCGTCAATTCCAGTCGGGTATCGGTCACTTCTGCAATCCGTGATTCCAAAGGGTCGTTGAGGAAATCTTCGACCACCGAACGGGCATGGGACAGGGCGGATCCCTTCACGAGTTCCCGGAACTCCTCAAACTTCTCCTGCCCGATCCGATAGAGGACCGAGGGAGGTTCGATTCTCACAGGAGAACCCTCGCGCAGATTGCGATATTCGGTGACCACCTGCCGGAGGGTCGACTCCCTTCCCGCCGTAGGCCCGTCTCCGTCGCCTTGGCGTAGCCATTCTGCATGCGCCAGCGTCTCCCGCACCTCCGCGGGAGTCGTCTCGGCAAAACCTATCAGTTCTTCAAACCACATCATTTCGCTACCAAGAAAGTGACCAGCCTTCACCACTCTAACAGAATACCCCTCCGGTCAATGCTCCCCTGCTTTCTTACCAAGGCTATACAATTACCGATCTTCCTGAAAAACACTACGTCCTCCTTTTTTGCTGGTCCAGTTCCGTGCATTTCGCTTTCCTCTTTCAGTAAGCAGAAGGTCAACTCTGCCCAAGCCGCCACCTAACAAACCCCTATGAGAAAACTCCGAGCTCTTCTAGCCGTCATCTCCGCCTTCCTCGCAACTACAGCCACCGGCTTTTCCCAGGAACGAACTCCCGGCACCTCGACGATCAATGAAAAGGGAGAGTCCGTCACCACGCCCTACGTCGTGGAATCCACCAAAGACATCCCCTTTCAGATCGTCCACTTTCGCGAGGGCGAGGCCGACGCATTTTCCGTCGTGCTGAATGAGCTTCTCATCATCCCTGACAAGGCGCTCAAGGCGGATCAGTTCACTGAACTCCTCAAGCAGGAGAAAGTGCCCGTCAAAACGGTGGAGGAAATTTCCAAGCAAACCCGAATGCTGAAAGTGTCGATGGACTCGCCGTCGGTCGAAGCCTTCCTCCAGACCGCAGCAGACCTGAGAGACTCCGGCCTTTGTGAGCAGATCTACCTTAACGAGGTTTCGACTCTCGACCAGAACCTCCCGTGGAGCTATTCGGAAAAGCCCTCCGCTGAGAAATGGGAGATGAAGAATCGCGGCCCGGTGGGACTCCCGCGTGGCACCGTCTTTGATGCGGATGTCGATGGGCACGAAGCCAAGCTGATCAATCCCCTCATTGCGGGTAATACCATTCTGATTGCGGTGATCGACAGCGGTGTCGATCGCAATCACATCGACCTCGCCAATCGCGTCGTCGCCAACCCGGCCGATCCCCTGAACGGAGTAGATGATGACCAGAACGGCCTCGTGGACGACACGTATGGCTGGAACTTCGGAGACTCATCAAACAACACGCTAGACACCGACTCTCACGGCACCCACGTGGCCGGCATCATCGCCGCGGACAACACCAGTGGTAAGGGCTGCTGGGGACACTTCCCTCAGGCCGATATCCTGCCGATCAAGATCACTTTTGTCGGAAATCGGCTCGTCACGTCGTCCGTGCTACAGGCCATGGAGTATGCCGTGGCTCGGGGAGCAGATGTGGTGAACATGTCTTTTACCATGAACCAGCAGGTCACCCCCATCTGGGATGTGATGCGCGCGAATCAGGACGTCTTCTTTGTCAGTGCCGCGGGGAATGACGGTCAGGACCTGGCAGTGAAAGACTGCTTCCCGTGCGAGTTTCCATCGCGAAATGCATTGTGCGTTTCCAATCTCACTTCGGAAGGATTGCTCTCCAGCGATTCCAACTACGGAAGTGCTGCTGGTGGTGGCGGTGAACCCGTCGGCGCGCCTGGCGATCGCATTCTCTCTACCATACCGGGAAAAAACCAGTTCGGCTTAAAGAGCGGCACCTCCATGGCCTGCCCCCTGGTGGCCGCCCTGGTCGGGAAGATGAAAGCCATGGGCTTTTCCGACCCCACGGACATCCGGAGGACGCTCCGGGATCGAGGCGACTTCTACCCTGAACTCCAGGGCGACGTAGCCTACTCGGTCAATGCCTTTAGAAGCCTGAAACAGCGCCCCAACTTTCCCATTAACAACTACAAGGATGAGAAGGTCATCATCGCGGGCGCAAAGATGAAACGCTCGGAGAATTACCCGTTCGCGAACTTCGAGGAGGAAGGCGTCATGCCCGATGGGTTGACTCCGAACACCGCCTTCACCATCACCACTGCAAAGCAGCTGGCGGCCATCAATCAGCCCGCTTACCTGGACAAGCACTTCCTTCTCAAGAACAACATCGATCTCTCTGATATGGCCAATCCCTTCGTGCCGATTGGATCGGAGACAGCTCCCTTTACCGGTAGGTTCGACGGGAATGGGTATGCCATTTCCAACTACCAGAGCAAGACAGGCGGTCTCTTCGGCAAGGTCGACCAAGGGGGCGGCATTCGCGGTCTCCAACTCACTCGGGCCCGGGTGAACGTGCCCCAGGGCGGGAGCAACTACTCTGGCATCCTAGTCGATACTCTCGCAGGCGTGATCAACAATTGCAGCGCTGAAGGTCAAATTTCCGCCCCGGTGACCGCAGGCGGGCTTGTCGGCCAGTTGACTGGCTATTCCACCCTTATTTCAGGCTACGCTGACGTCGAGGTCAAAGCAAAGGTGGTCGGCGGACTCGTTGGATTTGTCTTCCGCACCGAAAAGATCGACCGCTCATTCGCGACGTGCACCCTGATCCCCGAAGAGATTGGCGGCGGACTCATCGGTTCCTTCTATCACTCCAACACCTACGCGCCCCGGATCACCCAGTCTGGCGCGGATTGTTACATCCGCGCCAGGGGAAGCCAGCACAAGTCAGCCGCCGGCTTCATTGGCTACGCTCAAGACCATAACAACTCTTGCGCCGACCTTCAGATCGAGAACTGTTTCGCCTACGGTACCATCATCGCCGAGAACCACGTGTCTGGGTTCATCCACAACCCTCGTGGCTGTACCATTATGAATAGTTTCTCCAGCGTCGAAATCATCGCGGATAGCTTCTCTGACGTGTATGGCTTCATCAGCGCCAAGCAGCAAAGCGTGGAGTGCTTCTACCTCTACGACTCCCGGTATCAATTTCCCAGTCAGGTCCCGCCAAATGGTCAGAACTGCACTCTGGTGTCTTACTTGGGCATCTTTCCCGAACCAGAGGAGGACTTGCGGAAGAAAAGCACGTTCTACAAATGGGATGAGAAAACGTGGCAGCTAAGAGATGGCTACTTCCCCTATCTGAAAGACATTCCGCCCCTGCACCCCTGGATTTTCAAGCCGCCCAAGTAGCCTCCTCCGAGCCGCCCACCCGGAGGACGACCGTTTACTAACTGCTAGGAATTGCTGATAGACGGCATGGGGTTGTCAGGCGGGGGCGGCGCCCCCAACCTGACAACCGATGAATGCAATCACAGAACCCAACCCGCTTTGACTCCGTCACGAATGTCGCGCGTCTGTAAAATTCCTTGGGCGGTTCGACCCGATCCGTCCGTCTGCTAGATGAGACCGCTTTTTCTTTTCCCGGGCCCGAATCGGGCAACTTGCGCTTTGCAACGAAATCACCACGGCAAACGCGCGGATAGCAGGCTGCGTCGCGGGAGACCGGAGATGCTTACCCGGGAAAGAAAGACACTCGTGGGAAGAACTCAACCGATCACCCTTCACCCTCTTTTCGAGAGATCCATCTGATGACGAACCCCTAACCCTGGCGGAAAATTCCACTGCCCCACTTGACCAACCCTATAGCAGGCATTTGGATTGGAGAGAAATGAGCGCGGAATCCATTCAGAACAGAATAATTCCGGGCAGGGATTCATCACCGTGATAAACCCCGCGTCTCCTTCACCCCTTCCCCCAGCACACCAGCCCAGCCCTCCCCGATCCCGCAGTCTTCAAGTAGGTCTCCCAGGAGATCTCGCGGGCGTCGAAGAAAGGCAGGCCGTTCCCCGCGATGAAGAGACGGTTGGGCTTGAGACCGTAGCCGTAGATCACCACCCAGTGCTCCACGTCCTCGTCTCCGGTCTTGAGGCAGGTCAGAATGGGAAAACCCGCGTCAATCTCCCTGCGGATCTCGCGAAAACCGAGCCGCTTCCGGATCGAGACCCCGACGCCGCTCCTGCGCAGCGCGTCGGCCACCTTCCGGGTCGAGGCCCCATGGCGCCGGGTGGGCCTGACGCGGTGAAAGAAGGCATCGATGTCCGCGTCGGGATGAAAGGTGTGCAGCACCATCAAGCCCGCAACGAACCCGCAGGTGTAGGATTCGACCTGGCGGTAGCCGGGAACCGCCAGCGTGACCACTCCCGGCACCCCCGGATGCTTCAGGCGATCGTGCAGGACGCAGATCCCGGTCCTCGCGGCAAAGGCATCCCTCGCTTGGTCGGCGACTTCCCGGAGGGTGGCGAGCAGGTTGGTGGGCAGGATCATGAGTTTGGTTTTCAATCCGATGGCGCCATCTCACGGACATCGCACATGGTGGAATCTACGCCCTCGCAAACAGCAGTCCATCTACACTCTCGGCATTCAGGCAACTCACCGGGACCCTCGCTCGAGATCCGATCGATCCGACCAGAACCCCAACGGCAGCAAAGTCCGAGATCGATCACGTCGCTGCCACAAGCCTCCCCCGGCGCTTGCGCCTCCAGAAGGCAAACCCTATGAAGCCCATCAGGAGAGGCACCGTGACCACGCTCGATGAGAGAAACAAGTTTCCGAGGATGGGACGAAGCTCACTGTAGAGAGATCTCTCCTTCCATGGGAAAGCTTTCAACGATCGAAGCGCTGCGACAAAGGCGCATGAGCAGTTATGCCCTCATCGTTCAATCCTGAGGCTGGTTTCTCAGACATTGGATCGGATCTCCGGTCTTTGCTTTCCTGCTCAATTCCGAAATCCCCGCATTGGGAAGGATCAGGAGGCTGAAAGGGGGGCGAGCATTCCCTGCACTTCTTATTCACAAGCGAAGAACCCGATACCGGAAATCAGGTGAATCCTCGGTAAATCCTCCTACCGCCGAATCGCAGCAAGGTGTAATCTAAAGAGGATTCTGATGCGCCACCCTCCAGAAATCTCCGCGATTGCCCGAACCCTGCGGGAAACTAGACTGCCAAGGTCGGATGTGCGGATCGGAGAAATCATGGTGAAGCCCACTCGGGCGATTATTTCCCCGCTCCAATACAACACGGAGCGATTTGAGTTGCTCAAAGGGAGCCACGATTACCAGGTGGAGATCGGTGGGCGGATGGCGGACCTGAGCCTGCAACTCTATCTCAATCTCAACCACCACTACCGGCTGTTCGCCTATTGCCGCTGCGGATCGGCGAAAGGGATGACGTTCAGCCTGAACTTCACAACAGAGAAGGATCTGAAAGGAGTCATCGGGCTGGAACAGAAGATCCAGTTCACGGAGGGCCGGGGCGAGGACCGGGAGAAGGCTCGCCAGATCCGCCAGGCCAAGAAGCGGATCATGGCCGACATTCTCCTGAGAAGCGGTTTTGAGGTAACAGACAACGACGAGGTGAACCTGGGAACGTATTCCGCAAGACGGAAAGCATTTCTCGATACAACACCGGAGACCTTTCTGGGCCAGTTTGTCGGCGTGGCCCTGCTCAAGGGCCATCTCCAGGGTAACAAGGGCTACCAATTCGCCTGCCTGCCGCGTTTCGACGACTCCTTTTGACTGGAAGTGGGACTCCACCAGAGAGGTGAGTGAGGCCCTCGCTCCAAACAAACGAGGCAGTCGCGGATCACGGGTTATCCCGCTGTCGCTTCGATTTCGCGTGCTGGAACGGGATGGCGGGAAGTGCGCTCTCTGCGGACAGGGGACGGCCGATGGGACGACGCTGCATCTCGACCACGTGGTGCCCTACTCTCTGGGTGGTCTCACGGTGATGAGTAATCTCCAAACCCTCTGTGAACCCTGCAATCTGGGTAAAGGAAATCGCTCGGTTCGCTCCTTCTTGCTGGATTGAGAACGGTGCCGCTAAATGAGCGGATTGCCCCCAGGATCACTTCCCCGCCTTCTTTGGGGAAGAGGAAGGGACCTTCCTGTTGGCTCAGGGCAAAATCCAGAGTGGGGCCTCGTAGAGGTTCCTCGGTCCAATCGGAGCATACCATCTCCCTGAGAAACTGCCTCCGCCCTCACTTTTCGACACCGATTGGCGCCAAGACGAAACCGTCTTCCGAAGGCAGGCATGCGCCTCTTCGTGTGAACCGATCTGCTTTCCCCTCCCCCTGCCCTCCTATCTCAAACCATCAAGGATCCTAACCGATCCCCTCCCCATCCTCACCACGCATTCAGACCCATCGCCGATCCCTTTGATTGCCGACAATCCATGGATGGATTCAAGCCAACCGTTCCTCCGTATGGAAGGGCAGAAAATCTGAGAATCTTTCACCCCTCCCCTTAATTCTGTCCCACCCCTTGTAGTAGAAATGCGGCACGATACCGGGACTGAATTGCACGTGACATCCATTCTTCCGTGAAGTATCCGACAAATTGACGAACGATGGATTCGAAACTCCGTTACTGCCCGCGGACTGTTATGCCGCTTCTGCTGTTTGCCGCGGGACTGGTTACAATTGTCTTGGAAACAAAGGTTGGAGCTGCCCCCTCCGTCTCGAACGTGGCGGCGGCGCTGCGACCAGGGACGGCGCTCATCGACATCACTTATGACCTCGAAGGTGATGACCTGAGCAGCGTGCTTGTGAAGCTCGAGGCCTCCAGCGACGGGGGAGCCACCTATGAAGTTCCCGTCGACACTGCGAGCGGGGAAGTCGGTGTCGGCGTGGTCCCCGGGTTGGGAAAGGCCATCGTCTGGAACGCGGGTGCGGATTGGGGAGGGAAATACAGCACGCAAATGCGATTTCGCGTTGTCGCCGAGAAGGAACTTGCGGAGGTGTCCGGAAAAACCTTCACCATGGGCGCGACTAGCGGCGACACTGACTCCAATGCGCCCCCCACTTCGGTTACGGTGAGTTCATTCCTCATCCAGAAGACCGAGACGACCAAGAGGCTATGGGATAAAGTGAGGGATTGGGCGGTAATCAACGGTTACCCGGATCTGCCCCCCGGCGCGGGTAAAGCCCCGAATCATCCGGTTCAGAGCGTGAACTGGTGGGATGTCGTGAAGTGGTGCAATGCCCGCAGTGAGAGGGAGGGGCTCTCTCCGTGCTACAGAGTGAGCGGCATGGTCTATCGGTCCGGAGAATTCACGCCAGACTGCGACTGGAGCGCCAACGGCTATCGCCTGCCCACCGAGGCCGAATGGGAGAGGGCAGCTCGCGGAGCCATTTCGGGATCACGATTCCCTTGGGGGAGCGACATCAATCATTCGTATTCGAATTTCCAGAACAGCGGGGGCGAGGCCTACCAGGAGGGAACGACAGGCTATCATCCAACCTTCAATGATGGGGTGACACCGTTCACCTGCCCGGTCGGGTCATTCTCTTCCCACGGATTCGGGCTTAGCGAGATGATCGGCAATGTATGGGAATGGTGCTGGGACTGGGATAGTCCGACGGCTTACCTTTCCAGTGCCGGCACCACGAACCCCACCGGCCCCGCGTCGGGAACGGATCGCGTGCGAAGGGGCGGTGCCTGGACAAGCTTCGCGGTGGGACAAAGGATCTCGAATCGAAGCAGCACGGCTCCGTCATCAGCAACCAACGCAATTGGGTTTCGATCGGTTCGCACCCTAACATTCGGAGATTTTGTAAGGATTCCAGCGGGCAGCGTCACGCTCGGCGTCAATCCAGGTGATCCGGAGACCGACGCTCCGACGACCTCTGTTTTCGTCGACACCTTCTACCTCCAGAAAACCGAAACCACCAAGGCGCAATGGGACGCCGTTCGGACCTGGGCTCTGGCAAATGGCTACACCGACCTTGAGGCCGCCGATGGTAAGGCCCCGGAACACCCGGTTCACAGCGTTAGATGGATCGAGGTGGTGAAGTGGTGCAATGCCCGGAGCGAGATGGAGGGTCTGCATCCATGCTATTATGTCGGTGTGAACGTTTTGAGAACCGGCGAGAGCCTGCCCGAAGTCGACTGGAGCGCCAACGGCTATCGCCTACCCACGGAGGCCGAATGGGAGAAAGCCGCCCGCGGAGAGGCCGAGGGGAAACGTTTTCCGTGGGGCACCGATTCGATCACCCATGTCGAGGCGAACTACCGAAGCACCACGGAGCACGCATACGACATCAGTCCGACCCGGGGCACACATCCGACGTGGACGGATGCAAGTTCCGTCTTTTCCTCGCCGGTGGGCAGCTTCGCCCCAAATGCCTTTGGACTCTACGACATGTGCGGCAACATGTGGGAGTGGTGCTGGGATAGGTATGGAAGCACCCACTACTCCACGATCGCCGGAACGTGGAATCCCAGAGGACCGAACACCGGCACAAACCGCGTGCTTCGCGGAGGGAGTTGGAATCGGAACGCAGCCTACTCGCGCAACGGGTATCGCCTCAGTCACGGCGCCACATCCTCGACAGGATCTGACGGTGGATTTCGACCAGCGAGAAGTCGAATCGAGGACAATTTTTTGATGATCGAATCGGGGAGGTTCAGGAGAGGGAGAATCACCTTGGACAGTGATCTGGATGCCGACCCGGGCAATGTGACGATCAGCGGCTTTGAAATGGAGGCGACGGAAACGACGAAGATCCAATGGGACTTGGTCCGGACTTGGGCGCTTGGCAACGGATACAGCGACCTCGCGGCAGGAGCCGGAAAATTCCCCGACCACCCGGTCCAATCGGTCACCTGGTTCGACGCGGTGAAATGGTGCAACGCACGTAGCGAGTTGGAGGGGCTCACGCCCTGCTACTCCGTTTCAGGAGAAGTGATGAGGACAGGATCAGCAGCGCCGGTGTGCGATTGGACCGCGGACGGTTATCGGCTGCCGACTGAGGCGGAGTGGGAAAAGGCCTCTCGTGGGGGAGAAGAGAATCTTCGGTTTCCCAATGGACTGTCAATCAATCACACCAGGGCGAACTTCAGGAACAGTGGCGGCGAGTCATACGCGAATGGAACCACCGGCTACCACCCGACCCACGATGATGGGACTCTTCCCTACACCAGTCCGGTTGAGAGCTTCTATGGGAATGGGGCTGAACTCAGAAACATGGCCGGGAACGTGGCTGAATTCTGCTGGGACTATTACAACTCGAGCTATTATGGGACGAGCATCGGGGCGACCGACCCACGCGGACCTGCCCACGGAAGCGATCGGGTTGTGCGTGGCGGTGGTTGGTCGAGCGCCGCGCGCGTTTGCAAGTCATCCTTTCGAAGTTTTTCGGATCCCACGGTAGCGGACACAAATTCGGGATTCCGAACGGTTCGGCTTCCAGGATCGATCGGTTTCAATCTTTCGGACTTAACCTTGGACACCCGCAGCGACGAGGCCAGTCTCTCTTCACTCGCCCTGAGCGAAGGGGATCTCGAACCCGCCTTCGATCCCGCCACCGACGACTTTGCGGCTTCGGTTACTAACGCCGTCACCGCGCTCACCGTCACGCCGACGTCCACCGAGCCCAACGCAGTGATCCAGGTCAAGATCAATGAGGGGGATTATGCTGATGTCTCCTCTGGCGATGCCAGCGGATCCCTTCCTCTTCTCGTCGGCGAGAACGTCCTCATGATTCTCGTGACCGCGCAGGACACCACCACCACAAAGACCTACACCATCACCGTCAACCGAGACAAAGCCAGCCAGACGATCAGCTTTGCTGCAATCGGAGATCAGCTCGCCAATGCCAGCATCGACCTCTCTGCTACCGGAGGAGGTTCTGGCAATCCCGTGACGTTCTCCGTGAACACACCGGGCCATCTTTCCGGGAACACCCTCACCTTCACCGGAGTCGGATCGGTCACGATCACCGCCAACCAAGCGGGTAATGCCAACTACCACGCTGCTGAGCCCGTCTCCCATACCTTCACTGTGACGAAGGCGACCGCCACGGTGAACCTCTCCGGTCTCGATCAAGTCTATAATGGAAATCCCCGTATCGTGAGTGCGACGACCAATCCGATGGGACTGTCGGTTGACCTCACCTACGCCGGGTCCGAATCTCCGCCGACGAGTGCAGGGACCTACGAGGTCATCGGCACCATTGTTAGCGAGATCTACCAGGGCAGCAAAACAGCGAACCTCGTTGTCTCCCGGGCAGGGCAGACCATTAGCTTTCCTCCGATCATCGACCAGCTTGGAACGGCGTCGGTCCAGCTCACCGCTACCGGAGGCGACTCGGGTGAACCGATCGTCTTCACCGTGGCTAGCGGCCCCGCCATGATAGGGGCCGGCAACATCCTCACTTTCACCGGAGCCGGAACCGTCCAGATACGCATTTCCCAAGCAGGCGATGCGAATTTTGACCCCGCTGACAACGTCACCCACACCTTCGAAGTAGTGCTCCCTCAACCAGACGTGGCCGTGGGACTCTCCCTTCAGAATCTCAAGGGGTCGCTGATCTACGGATCGCCTTCGAGTCAGCGAATCACCCTGGTTTCTCGAAAGGCCCGAGTCGTGACTGGTTACGCCTCATTGGCGAATCGCACCCTTCTTTCCGACCGTCGTGCCGCCGACCAACTCGCAGTGAAGGCAACGCCCGGAAACCGGTTTTTCCGAGTGAGCTACTTCGTCGCGGAGGGTGTCGCAACCGCAGCCATAGTCAGCGGATCCTATCGGACACCTGCAATGGACGGAACTGATGCGCTCCGTTGGGTCACCGTTCGTATTTCTCCAAGCAGGTCCCGGTTCGCCATTAAGAAGGACCGAAGGACCGTCTACCTGCGCAAGGCATTTACAGCGACCCTCCGCGCCAGTTCCACGCTTTATCCGCCGGCATCCGATGCGGGTTCGATTCGAGTATTGACGAGATAGTGAACTTTCAAAGGATCGTGAATCTAGTTTTAATTCCGAGTGTTTCTTGCCCACTGCGATTGCCCCTTGTCATTTGGCGGAGAGTTGCCGTTTAAGCCTCAGATTATGAAAGGTGACGTTTTGGTTTTAGGGGCTGGTGCCTCGACCCCATACGGATTTCCGACCGGGAATGAGCTCAGAAACAAGATCCTGGAAGACTTCTCGTATGAAACGAAGGTCAACGGGGCGATCTTTCCGAAGATTCTAACGGTGGTTCAAGATCCCCTGAATCTTCCGTTTTCTCCGGAACAATGTGCCCGATTCCGGGACGAGTTTCGCCTCGCCCAGACTTATTCGATCGACGCGTTCATTGAGCGCCGTGCCGAAGAGTTCCAAGAAATTGGCAAGTTTGCTATCTCCCACTGCCTGCGCCGGTGTGAATCTGAGGCGGCGCTTTTCGACACGGGTGACTGGTATCAGGCCTTTTGGAATCGAGTGCTTCCGAATGGCTACCCGTTTCTTCGTGAATTTACTGTAATCACGTTCAACTACGATCGGTCCCTTCAACACTACTTGATGACGGCGGCTAAAGCGGCCCTTGGTCCCGCATACCGGGACGATATGTATGACCGCGTCCGGATTCTCCCCATGCACGGCAGCTTCTCGAAAGTTTCTGCTAACGCCCCCTTTGGTAGCGATGAGGAAAGACACACCCCGGAGTTCGCCCGAAGCATCTACCTCCCTCACGAGTTCTCTGGGAAGAATTTGCAGTTCTCCCCCTTTGACAATGCGAGGGATGCTCTCTCTGATGCAAAGAGGATCTTCATCCTCGGTTTCGGGTTCGATGATACGAACACCGAGAGACTTTTCAACGACCTCGATCTCTCAAAGGCTGAGATTCACGCGACCGGGGTGGGCCTCGGAGACGGCGTAAAACGACGCGCATGCGACGCCCTCAAGCGACCGCGCCAGGATCTCTTCTACAAAGGCGGTAACGCCACCATGGTCGAACTGATCTCCGACCTCGTCTGACCAGGAATTGTTTTCGACAATTGCCAAAAGAATTCTTCGGTCAGTCCCCCAGGCCCCGTCGCTCCCCTCCTCTTCGGAAGTCCTCCCTGTGGAACTCTCCTCCGCCCCACTTATTGACACCAACTGGTGCCGTGGTGAATCCCCCTCCAGAAAAGCCGGGCATGCGCCCCGGAGAGGCTGGATTTCCCCACCCTCCGGAGTTGCGTGTCCCCTGACGGAACGCTATAACCGTGACACCGTCGCCGCCGCCGCATGTCCAACCCCTTCTTCGACCACCCCATCCTGAACTCCCCCTACGAGTGCCCCGCGCGGCACTGGGAGCTGGACGGGGAAGGCCAGCCCACCCAGCAGATTCTCGAGGAACGGCGCAAGGCAAAGTTCATCACGCCCATCCCGAAGCCGAAGAAACGGAAAAAGGCGGACACCCAGCAGGAACTGGTTTTCGACGAGGGCATGGGGCTCTCGACCGCGCGGCAGCAGTATGATCCCACCTCCGTGATCAACGAGGTGCGAGGTTACGTCTCCACGTGGCGCAACCTGCCGCCGAACCAATGGCAGGTCACTCCGGAAACCCAGCGACTCCTCCAGCACTGGCGCCACCACAAGTTCAACGACGTCCGCCCTTTCTTCTGCCAGGTCGAGGCGGTGGAGACGGCCATCTGGCTCACCGAGGTCGCCCCGCTCTCCCCCTCGGGCAAAAGGATCCTCAGCCTCCTCGACAGTGCCAACGAGGATGCCAACCCCGAGCTGAGCCGCCTCGCGCTGAAGCTGGCCACCGGCGCCGGGAAGACGACCGTGATGGCCATGCTCATCGCCTGGCACACGGTCAATGCCGTTCGTCGCCCCGGCAGCAAGCAGTTCACCCGCGGATTCCTGATCGTCGCCCCGGGGCTCACCATTCGGGACCGCCTGCGGGTCCTCCAGCCCCACGATCCCGACAGTTATTACAAGAACCGCGAGCTGGTTCCCCACGACATGCTCGACGACCTGCACCGGGCCAAGATCGTGATCACGAACTACCACGCCTTCAAGTTGCGCGAGCGCATCACCATTTCCAAAGGGGGGAAACAGCTCCTCAAAGGGAGAACGGGCGAGGAAATCCTCACCACCGAGACCGAAGGCCAGATGATCCAGAGGGTCATGCCCGACCTCATGGGCATGAAGAACATCCTCGTCATCAATGATGAGGCGCACCACTGCTACCGTTCGAAGCCCAAGGACGAGTCCCAGGAGGAGGAGTTGAAGGGAGACGACAAGAAGGAGGCGGAGAAGAACAAGGAGGCCGCCCGCCTCTGGATCTCCGGGCTCGAGGCTGTGAAGCGGAAGCTCGGCCTCGCTCGGGTGGTCGATCTGTCCGCCACCCCTTTCTTCCTGGCTGGATCCGGCTACGTCGAGGGCACCCTCTTCCCCTGGACCATGAGCGACTTTTCCCTCATGGACGCCATCGAGTGCGGCATCGTGAAGCTCCCCCGGGTTCCCGTGGCACAGAACATTCCCGGCGAGGAGATGCCGATGTTCCGGGAATTGTGGAAGCACATCCGCTCGAAGATGCCGAAGAAGAGCCGGGGATCGGGCGAGGAACTCGATCCCCTGAAGTTGCCCACGCTGCTGAAAACCGCCCTCGACGCGCTCTACGGCCACTACGAAAAGACCTACCGACTCTGGGAGGATGCCGGGATCAGTGTGCCACCCTGCTTTATCATCGTCTGTCAAAACACCGCCATCTCCAAGCTGGTCTACGACTACGTGTCCGGATTCCAGCGCAAGAACGACGACGGCACCGCGACGCTGGAGAACGGACGGCTCCCCCTTTTCCGAAACTACGACGAGACCACCGGCAACGCCTTGCCCCGGCCGAACACCCTCCTCATCGACAGCGAGCAGCTCGAGTCCGGCGAGGCCCTCGACACGAACTTCCGCGCCATGGCCGCCGACGAGATCGATCGATTCCGGCGCGAGATCGTGGAGCGCACCGGTGACATCCGGGCCGGCGAAAATCTCTCCGATCAGGAATTGCTTCGCGAGGTGATGAACACCGTGGGCAAGGCCGGTTCCCTCGGCGGGTCGATCCGCTGTGTCGTCTCCGTCTCCATGCTCACCGAGGGCTGGGATGCGAACACCGTCACCCACGTGCTCGGCGTGCGCGCCTTCGGCACCCAGTTGCTCTGCGAGCAGGTCATCGGGCGGGCCTTGCGCCGCCAATCCTACCAGCTCAACGAGGCAAATCTCTTCAACGTCGAATACGCCGACGTGCTTGGCATCCCCTTCGACTTCACCGCCAAGCCGGTGATCTCGCCTCCTCAGCCTCCGCGGGAGACCATCCAGGTCCGCGCCGTCCGCCCGGAGCGGGACCATCTCGAGATCACCTTCCCCCGGGTCGAGGGATATCGGATCGAGCTGCCCGAGGAGAGGCTCACCGCCACCTTCGACGAAGATTCCGTCCTCGTGCTCACCCCCGAGATGACAGGGCCGACCAAGAACCGGAACGAGGGCATCATCGGACAGGGAGTCGACCTGACCGTCGATCACCTCGGCGACATGCGACCGTCCACCCTCGTCTTCCACCTCACCCAGCGGCTCCTCTACACAAAGTGGCGCGACCCGGGGGAGGAGCCCAAGCTGCACCTCTTCGGCCAGCTCAAGCGCATCACGAAAGAATGGCTCGACACCTGCCTGCAATGCAAGGGCGGCACCTATCCGGCGCAGCTCATGTATCAGGAGTTCGCCGACATCGCCTGCGAGCGCATCACCCGGGGCATCACCCAGGCCTTTCTCGGCGAGCGCCCCATCAAGGCCCTGCTCGATCCTTACAACCCCGACGGCTCCTCGCGCCATGTCCGCTTCAACACCTCGAAGATGGACCGATGGGAAACGAACTCAGAAAAATGCCACGTGAACTGGGTCATCCTCGACAGCGACTGGGAAGCCGAGTTCTGCCGCGTTGCCGAGAGCCATCCGAAGGTGCTGGCCTACGTCAAGAACCACAACCTGGGCTTCGAGGTGCCCTACCGCTTTGCCGCCGAGGTGCGGAAATACCGACCTGACTTCATCGTCCACGTCGATGATGGGCATGGCCCCGAGGATCCGCTGCACCTTGTCGTCGAGATCAAGGGCTACCGCCGCGAGGACGCCAAGGAGAAGGCCGCCACGATGAAGACCTACTGGATCCCCGGCGTGAACCACCTCGGCACCCATGGTCGCTGGGCCTTTGCCGAGTTCTGCGACGTGTGGGAGATCGATGCGGACTTCGAGAAGAAGGTCGCGCAGGTGTTTGATGAGATGATTGCGAAAAGCTGCGAGGTCGCGATCTCGCATGCCTCCACTTGATTCCTACGACCGATGTCCACCGAGATTTGCCATTTCTGCGGTCACGAGATTCGCTTCCGGAACATCAAAGGCGCGCCGGTGCCTTTGCACCCCACGGGGAGTAATTGCTTGGGCAAGAAGCTTTACCAATTCGAGGCGCGCGACATCTGCCACCCCACGACCTGCCCCCGGTGCAGCGCCAACGTCTTTTTCATCCGCCACAATGGCGGCTGTGCCTGGTTCGATCAGTTGGGGGCTCCATGGGAGAAGCACCCATGCTTCGTTCGAGAGTCCGTCACACCCACGTCCTGGCAAAATCGAATGACCGAAGACTGGACCGTGCAGTTTCTCCTTTTCGAGGGCACTCTTCGTGATGCATCCGGCGGTGTCTTCGTGATCACCCCGAAACGTCTCGATAACCGGTGTTCGGGGAGGTATCGACAGCAATTCAAAATGCAGCGTCCAGGGACCAATCATGAAAGCTTGTGGGCGTTGAACAGAAAATCTATTCTGCTGAACCAGACCCGTGATCAGGCTGTCACCATGGACGGTGGAGTATGGAAAGTCTCCGAGCACACGCCCTCCTACCGCGAAGAACATCACCGGATCACTCGACTCTATTGACTCCCGCGCTTTACCCTCTTTGTCCTCCTTCCCAAAAGTCATTTCCCCATGCCCCCCAAGAAAAAGACCGCTGCCGCGAAGTCCGTCGAGACGATAAAACACTCGGAGGAAAAGCGGAAGAACATCCCCTCCGCCGAGCAGCAGTCCATCTTGCAGAAGGAGCACGAGCAGTCGCGGCAGGTGCGTTACCCGCGCAACACCGACCTCGACCCTCAGCTCGTCTGGCGGGGGAAGGACGAGCAGGACTGGAGCGATCTCGTCGTCCATGCCCCGCCGCTCTATATCCAGGAAAAGGTCCATCCCAAGGCCCTGATCGACGACCTGCTGCGCCAGACGAAGGAGCGCCAGCACGACGAGGGCATGATCACCCCCGACCTCTTCGCTGACTTCAACGGCATCCCCAAGGGCGCGGACAAGACCGAGTTCTACGCGCACGACCAGAACTGGAGCAACCGCATGATCCTCGGCGACTCCTTGCAGGTCATGGCCAGCCTCGCCGAACGCGAGGGCCTGCGGGGGAAGGTGCAGTGCATCTACTTCGATCCGCCCTACGGGATCAAGTTCAACAGCAACTTCCAGTGGAGCACGACAAGTCGGGACGTGAAGGACGGGAAGGTCGACCACATCACACGGGAGCCCGAGCAGGTGAAGGCATTCCGGGATACGTGGCGGGATGGAATTCACAGCTACCTCACCTACCTGAGGGACCGGCTGACCGTGGCGCGGGATTTATTGACGGATTCGGGGTCGATCTTCGTGCAGATCGGGGACGAGAATGTGCACCGGGTAAGGGCGGTGATGGATGAGGTGTTTGGGGACCAAAATTCGTGCGGCTTTATTGCGTTCAAGAAAACAAGTGGTGCGGGGAGTTTTGCTGGAGGAACTGACCTGATTGCCGCCGTTTACGACTACATTCTGTGGTATTCAAAAGATATCAGCCGGGTGAAATATCGGCAGATGTATTACATCAAGGACCTTGCCGGCGTGGGAGGAGGGCAGTATTCACGCGTGCTTGAGCCGAATGGACGCGAAAGGGCGATTACACAAGAGGAAATCCAAGGAGGTAAAATTTGCGGAAGGGTGTTTCGTGGAGACAACCTAACTTCTCAAACGACTCGCGTTGGTCAGACGACAGTTTTTCCTGTCGAGGTTAGCGGAAACACGTTTTCTCCAGCAAAAGGGGGGTGGAAAACGAATCGTGTTGGCATGGATCGTTTGAAGCTCGCTGATAGGCTCTATCCACAGGGGAGGACTTTGTCATATCGTCGGTTCTTCGAGGACTTTGTCCTATTCCCCGTAGTCAATGCTTGGGACGACACTGTTACGTCCGGGTTCGGAGAGACCAAGAACTACGTCGTCCAGACCAATACAAGAGTCATCGAACGCTGCCTCCTCATGGCCACCGATCCGGGCGACCTCGTGCTCGACCCGACCTGCGGTTCTGGCACCACGGCCACCGTCGCCGAGCAATGGGGCCGCCGCTGGATCACCATCGACACCTCGCGCGTGGCGCTGGCGCTGGCCCGCGCCCGCATCATGGGGGCGCGTTATCCCTTCTACCTGCTCGCCGATTCCAGGGAGGGCCAGCTCAAGGAAGCCGAAGTCGCCCGCACCGCACCGAGTAGTCAGCCCGTCCACGGCAACATCCGCCACGGCTTCGTCTACGATAGGGTGCCGCACATCACTCTGAAATCCATCGCCAACAACGCGGAAATCGATGTGATCTGGGAACGGTTCGAGGAGCAGCTCAAACCCGTTCGGGAAAGGTTTTCAGGTTTCAGTTTGAAGTTTTCAAGGGGGAAGGTGCCGGAGGAGTGGGAGATTCCCCGGGAACGGCCGAAAGATTGGCCACAGGAAACCCAATCGCTGCTGGACGAGTTCTGGGAACTTCGAATCGCACGCCAGAAAGAGATCGACGCCTCCATCTCCGCCAAGGCCGAATACGAATTCCTCTACGACAAACCCTACACCGACTCGAAGAAGGTCCGTGTTGCCGGCCCCTTCACCGTCGAAAGCCTCAGCCCGCACCGTGTCCTCGCCGTCGATGAGAACGACGAGCTGATTGACACCGTGCAGGAACCCGGTGCCGACTACCTGGCCAAGCAGTCCTTCCCCCAGATGGTCCTCGAAAACCTCAAGACCTCCGGGGTGCAACAGGCCCACAAGGCCGATCGCATCACCTTCAACTCTCTCGTCCCCTGGCCGGGTGAGGGGCGGATCTGTGCCGAGGGACGCTACCTCGAGGGCGACGCCGAAAAGCGCGCCGGCATCTTTGTCGGTCCCGAGTTCGGCACGGTTCAGCGAGCCGATCTCGTCGAGGCTGCCCGCGAGTGCGGCGATGCGGGCTTCGACGTGCTGATCGCCTGCGCTTTCAACTACGAGGCCCACACCACCGAGTTCAACAAGCTGGGCCGCATCCCCGTGCTGAAGGCCCGCATGAACGCCGATCTCCACATGGCCGAGGATCTCAAGAACACGGGGAAGGGCAACCTCTTCGTCATCTTCGGCGAGCCCGACATCGACCTGATCACAGAGGACGATGGAGGCCTCCGCGTAAAAGTGAACGGCGTCGATGTCTTCAAACCCCAGACCGGCGAAGTGATCAGCGATGGAGCCGACGGCATCGCCTGCTGGTTCATCGACACGGATTACAACGAGGAGAGCTTCTTCGTCCGCCACGCCTACTTCCTCGGCGCGAACGACCCCTACGGTTCGCTCAAAACCACCCTGAAGGCCGAGATCGACGCCGATGCCTGGTCCACCCTCCACAGCGACACCAGCCGCCCCTTCGAGAAACCGACGAGCGGACGGATCGCCGTGAAGGTCATCAACCACCTCGGGGATGAGGTGATGAAGGTTTTTAGAATCGCTTAATGGATGGACCAAAAGGATTTTCTATCGATCGATGCGCTTGTGCGCTCGCTGGCGGTTAATCGTGGACGCCCGGTCTGCCTTTTGCTTGGCGCTGGCGCCTCCATTTCTTCTGGAATGCCTTCGGCTCAGCGGTGCATTTGGGAGTGGAAGCAGGACATTTTTGTAACGAACAACCCGACCCTTCGAGAGACGGTTGGCGAGCTGTCGCTTCCCGGAACCAGACAGCGCATTCAGCGGTGGCTGGATCAGCGTGGCAATCATCCTGTGGAGGGGGACTCCGACGAATATTCGTTCTTTGCCGAGGCGTGCTATCCAACCGTGCAGGATCGGCGTGCATATTTTGAACCCTACGTCGCCAAGGCAAAGCCTCATACCGGTTATCGCCTCCTTGCGCAACTATCCAAGGCGGGGCTGGTGCGGAGCGTGTGGACGACCAACTTCGACGGCTTAGTGGCCCGTGCCAGCGCTGCCGCAGATGTAATCTGCTTCGAGATCGGGATCGATACGCAGCACCGCGCCGAACTTCCGCAGACACGCGGAGCGCTGAGGGCGATTTCGCTGCACGGAGACTACCGCTATGACAAGTTGAAGAACACGGCAGCAGAACTACAACAGCAGGAAGCGGCTCTCCGTGAGGAGTTCTTACACGAACTCCGAGATTATGACCTCGTGGTCCTTGGTTACAGCGGTCGGGACGCTTCTATCATGAATGTTTTGCGGCAGGCATATGAGAGGACGACACCTAGCCGCTTGTTTTGGTGCGGATTTGGCAGCGATACTCCAGCGCCGGTCGAAGAACTGATCGGCGCCGCTCGCGCGGCAGGAAACGACGCATTCTACATCGCGACAGATGGCTTTGATGATTTAATTACCCGCCTTGCACTACGTCAATTGGAGGGGGATTTGCTGACGAGCGCGAAGGCAATTCTGGGAGAAGTTACGGCGACGGCAGTCGTCCCCGCGGCCTTTGCGGTGCCTTCCCATCCGGCTACGGCACTGGTCAAAAGCAATGCGTATCTGCTCACTTTTCCATCCCACGCACTAAAGGTCCCGGTAGACATCCCATCGGGCGAAAATCGACGGCATTGGCTCGATGATAGACTTCCGCCAGAAAAAGGCGCACTGGTGGCGATGGATGACGGAGCGCTGGCTTTTGCGGACAGCAAAGACATTCAAGATGCCTTCAAAGGTCAACTGCGCTCGAACCCAATCGCTGCCGCCATTTCCGCAGACGATTTGGCAAACGACGGGCGCATCCGCTCACTCCTTCGCAGGGCACTCGTGCAGAGCCTTGCAAATGACCTTGGCGCGATGACCGATCACAGTCGGCGGTTGTGGGAATCTTCGCATTACGAAGAGCGCCTGCACAACGGCGTCAAGTATCGGGTGCATGCCGCAGTGTCTTTCCGTTTGGAATCGATCGCAGGCAAGCCACACGTTGCGCTCATGCCAGAGGTCATGGTCACAATGGCCGATGGCACCCTCGCGGACCGCGACACGAGCAAGATGATTAGAAACGCGGTGTATGGCTTTCAGCACAACCATGTCTTTGATAGTAATTTGAAATACTGGACCAACAGAATAGGCAACATTGACTTCCCGGCGAAAGGAGGTGGAGTTTTTCGCATCGGTCGTGCGCCGATTTATGCGGGCCTTTTCCAAAACGGGCGAAGCGCACTTCCTCAAGAAGTGCAGCGGCACGGTCGACAGCAGGGTCTCGTTGTGCCTGACGCCGACCTACTTTTCAGTTCAGCCAACGGCACGGTAGAAGTCCGCGACAAGAATCCGCTCAAAGGGTTGGTTCAAAATCGGCCGTGGGACTATCAGCTTACAACCTCAGGTCTGTCGGTGTCCGTCGAAGTTGCGGCGATCTGCCCGGCACAGGATGCGGGTAAGTTGCAAAGGTTTCTGAATCAGCTTCAGGAACGCGCCGAGCCCAACACCAACTCCGAGCGCGACTACCTGCAAATCTTTCCAGGGTTTTCCCAGGCCTTTGGCCTGCCGCTCAATTGTCCCGTCCGTGGACAAAACGGCTGGATCGATCTTGACGACGCCGTCGCCGGTGAAGGGCTGGCAGCCGCAAAGCAGCTTGCCAATAGAATCTGTGGTGCGTTAGACGTTATTCGCAGCACGCGCCCCCGGGCCGTCGCCACGATCTTTGTGCCATTTTGGTGGGCTCCATATGAGAAAATCGACACTGATACCGAACACTTCGATCTTCATCATTTCCTCAAAGCGTATGCGGCAAGGCACGGGCAGAGCACGCAGTTCATACGTGAGAAGACGGTCATCGCTCAACAGCACTGCCGGGTGCGCTGGTGGTTTTCACTCGCGCTTTATGCCAAAGCCCAGCGCACCCCGTGGAGGCTCGATTGCCTGGATGATGAAACTGCCTTCGTCGGAATCGGATACAGTCTCGACTCAGGTGCCGCACGGGGACACCATGTTCTCCTTGGTTGCAGCCATCTCTACAATGCACGTGGGGAGGGTTTACAATTTCGGCTGGGTCGGATTGAAGATCCGATAATTCGAGGAAGGAACCCGTTCATGTCAGTCGACGACGCACGAAGAACCGGGGAGACGATCCGGCAGCTATTCTTCGACGCGAAAATGAGACTCCCTGGCCGAGTAGTGGTTCACAAGAGAACTGCGTTCACTGCCGACGAGCAACGAGGCCTGTTACAGGGATTGGAGGGCGTTCCCAACATCGAGTTGATCGAGGTCACCATTGAAGAATCCTTACGCTACCTGGCTTCGAAGATGAGCAATGGACGTCCGGAGATAGATACGTTTCCAATTCCACGTGGAGCAGTCATTGTCCTCGACAAAACCTCAGCACTCTTATGGGTCCACGGTGCCACTCCGAATGCTCAAAACCCGAGTCGGAAGTATTATCAAGGAAAGCGACGTATACCCACGCCATTGCTAATTCGGCGCTTTCGCGGGCAATCGGATATCACGCAGGTCGCGACTGAGATTCTCGGCCTGTCGAAAATGAACTGGAACACCTTCGATTACTACTCCCGCCTCCCGGCGACTCTCGACTCGGCGAGCGCTATTGCCAAGGTGGGTGCCTATCTTACAGGATTCGGCTGGGCACCTTACGACTATCGGCTCCTAATTTGACTCAGTTTCATGCAATTCCGCATCGCCGACACCTTCACCGACAGCCTCGCCCGCCTCACCGGCGACGAGCAAAAGTCCGTGAAGATGACCGCCTTCGACCTGCAGATGAACCCGGCCAACCCGGGGATGAGCTTCCACAAGCTCGACAAGGCGAAGGACAAGAACTTCTGGTCGGTGCGGGTCAGCTCCGACATCCGCCTGATCGTTCACAAGACGGCGAGCAGCCTGCTGCTCTGCTACGTTGATCACCACGACAAGGCCTACGCCTGGGCCGAGCGGCGGCGCCTGGAGACGCACCCGACGACCGGAGCGGCACAGTTGGTCGAGATCCGTGAAACGGTGCAGGAGGTCATCGTGCCGGTCTACCGTCAGGCGGAGATCGAGTTTCCGCCCAAGCCGCCGCTGTTTCGCGACCGTTCCGACAAGGAGCTGTTGGGATACGGAGTGCCCGCGGATTGGCTCGATGAGGTGCGCGTGGCAACGGAGGACAATCTCCTGCTGGTGGCGGAACGCCTGCCCGGGGAGGCGGCCGAAGCATTGCTGGAACTGGCCACCGGCGGCAAACCCTCCATTTTCACGAAGGCGGGACCGGAGATCGACCCGTTCGAACACCCCGACGCCCAGCGCCGCTTCCGGGTGATGACCAACATCGAGGAACTGGAGCAGGCTCTCGACTATCCATGGGACAAGTGGACCGTCTTCCTCCACCCCGAGCAGCGCGAGTTCGTCGAGCGCAGCTACTCCGGACCTGCCCGCGTCTCCGGATCGGCAGGCACGGGGAAAACCATCGTCGCGCTGCACCGGGCCGTGTCCCTTGCCCGGCAACACCCGGAGGCCAGGGTCCTGCTCACCACCTTTTCCGATCCTCTCGCGAATGCCCTTGCCGCCAAGCTGCGTCGATTGGTGGGCACACAACCCAGGCTCGCCGAACGCATCGACGTTCTCTCCCTTCCCGCTGTGGGTGCTCGACTCTACCAGTCCCACCATGGGCCGGTGAAGCTCGCAGCCCGGGACGTGGTGAAATCACTGGTCGTCGAAGCGGCAAAGGCGGTGGACGGACATCGTTTCGCTATCCCCTTCCTGCTCTCCGAGTGGGAAGAAATTGTCGATGCCTGGCAGTTGGAAAGCTGGGAGGACTATCGGGAAGTCGCCCGACTGGGACGCAAAACCCGCCTGCCGGAGGCCCAGCGCGCCGTCGTCTGGTCCATCCTTGCACAGGTCCCCGGCGCCTTGCGGGAACGCGGGCTGATCACGCCCGCCACCCTTTTCACGACGCTGGCCAAGGATCTCGCTGCCGCGAACCATCCTCCCTACGATTTCGCCGTCGTCGATGAATCGCAGGATATCGGCATCGCTCACCTGAGGTTCTTCGCCGCTCTCGGTGCCGATCGTCCCGACGCCCTGTTCTTTGCCGGCGACCTGGGACAGCGTATTTTCCAGCAACCCTTCTCCTGGAAATCGCTGGGGGTGGACATCCGTGGCCGCTCCCGCAACTTGCGGGTGAACTACCGAACCTCTCACCAGATCCGCCAACAGGCCGACCGGCTCCTCGGACCCGAGGTCGCCGACATCGACGGCAACATCGAAGTCCGGAGCGACACGATCTCGGTTTTCGATGGGCCAGCTCCGGAGGTCACCATCACCAACTCCGAGGAGGAGGAATCCAAGAGGGTTGCCTCGTGGATCCAAGAGGGTCTGGCGGACGGGGTGGCTCCCCACGAAATCGCTGTCATCGTCCGCAGCGAGGCCCAACTTTCGCGCGCGCAAGGCGCCGTGGAACTGGCCGGGGCAGACCACAAGCTCCTCGACGGCACCAACGACACGGCCACGGGGCGGGTCTCAATCTGCACGATGCCGCTCTCAAAGGGGCTGGAATTCCGCTCCGTCGCGGTGATGGCCTGCGACGACGAGATCGTGCCGCTGCAGGATCGGATCGAAACCGTGGGGGATGATGCCGATCTTCAGGAAGTCTACGACACGGAAAGGCACCTCCTCTACGTGGCCTGCACCCGGGCGCGCGACAAGCTCCTCATCACCAGCGTCGCCCCGGCCTCGGAGTTCCTGGATGATCTAAGGGGGTGAGAAAATAGTGAAAAATCTCCTTGCTGAACCACTACATATTGCGTTCCTTTTCCTGTTCCCCACAAGATAGGGGGTGCACAGACCCAGGCTTGAGGGACGAATCGAGCACGAGATCTCCCCAGACGCTCTGCGGAGATCCAATCACCTCAAAGGTTAAAACCCGAAGAGGCAATTCCTCCGGATCGGACTTCAAAATCCGCGTCGGAGAGGCCAGCCCAAACAGGCTGCCCTCCAAGAAAGCATTCGAGCCCAAAGGGCTCATGAACAGAAAAAGCCGCCCATTTCGCGGCACTGAGACTCATGGTCGAGTTGAGACGGCCATATGCCCCCAGGGAGAAATCCCATATCGAAGGGGAGTTGGGCAGCCGAAAGGGTGTCCATTTCGGGGACCAAGTCGCCCGGCATAAAAACATTCTAACTCAAACCCGACGGAACATCAGCGCTACGGATCTCGAATCCGTGGTCCTCTGATTCTGAATAATTCCTCCCCACGGCGAAGCGTCGCCGCAGGTCCCCGCGATCCTGCGTCCGCCGCTCAAGTCGGAATACGTTCCGGCCCGCCTCAGGGACCCTCGTCAGTCCGTCGGATTTCTACATTCAAGGCTTTTCGGGCGGAGCTATGCCTGCCTCCTCCCCCGGCGGCATCAACATTTTCAAGTGAGGCGGCTCAATAAACAAAATGACTAAAACCAAAAAGAGGAAGTCCTCCGGTCCGGGGGATTCCAACAACACCAGCTCCAACGAGAGCTGCAACCTCGAGCTCCGGCATCACATCGAAGCCATCGCTCAAGGTCTCGCCGAAACCAACGGTCGCATAGATTCCCTGGAAGCCCGGCTGGCTTCCGGAGATGCGTGGCCCTCTGCACCGATCTTCGACTCAGAGGTCGACGACTCGGAACTGTAACCCTCAACAAAACCAGCCCGGGTGGTCACAGGGTGGCCGCCCGGGCACTACCCACAAGATTACATGGAAAATTCTCATATAGAATGGACCTCGCACACCTACAATCCCTGGACCGGCTGCACGAAGGTCAGTCTCGGATGTAAGAACTGTTATGCCGAGAACCTTTGCGATACTCGCCGCGGACGAAATACCTGGGGGCTTGGCGGCACCCGAACGAGGGTTGAATCCACCCTCAAGGATCCCTACGAGTGGAACGAAGAAGCCAAGGCTTCCGGGGTCAGGACGCGCGTCTTCTGCGCCTCGCTGGCCGACGTGTTCGACGACCATCTCTCGATCCAGCAGGAGTGGCGCGACGAGCTGTGGCGGACGGTGCGACAAACGCCGTTTCTCGACTACCTCGTCCTCACCAAAAGGCCCGAGAACTTCTCGAAGTTCCTGCCGGCCGATTGGGGCGAGGGCTATCCGAACGTGTGTCTCATCGTTTCGACGGAGCGGCAAGAGGAGGCGGATCTACGCATCCCCAAGCTTCTCGCAACGCCCGCAAAGTATCGGGGCCTCAGTGTCGAACCCCTGCTCGGGGAGATCGATCTCAGCGCCTACATCGAGGAGCTGGACTGGATCATCGTGGGCGGCGAGTCCACCCAAGGCAAAGGAAAGGCTCGTCCGATGGAGCCGGAATGGGCCAGGAAGATCCGCGATCTCTGCCAGCAGCATGGGAAGCCCTTTTTCTTCAAGCAATGGGGGTCCTGGACCCTCGAGAGGCAACCGGGGGGTGTGGAAACCCACAACTGCGCCTCGGGAGAGATCCTCTACTACCGCCATCAGAAGAAAAAGAATGGCCACCTGCTCGACGGGAAGGTGCATCAGGATCATCCCTTCGGGAAACCAATCTCGCCGACGGATCTTGCGGCGGCGAACTCGCTCACCGATCCGGAACGGGAACGCTGGACGCACAATCTCGCCATCGTGCGGGAAGGTGCCGATGCCTTCTTTCGGGTGGGGGCTGCGTTGAAGGTGATTCGGGATGACAGGCTCTACCGGGCCGACCACCCCAGCTTCGAAGACTTCTGCCGCGACGAACTGGGTCTCTCGAAGACCCACGCCAACCGGCAGATCATCGCCAGCGTCGTGCACGAAGATCTGGGGAAAATGGCATCGAAAGACGCAGAGTCCGGAGGATTCGGAATCCTGCCGCGGAATGAAGCCCAGGCACGGCCGCTCGCCAAGCTCAAGCGCGTCGAGCAACGTCGGCGGGCCTGGGGGGAGGTCCTTCAGCGTGCGAAGGAGGGTGCAACTCTCAGTGCGGAGCTGGTCAACGAGGTCGTCCTCGAGATCGATCCCACGCTGCGACGGGAGTCGAAAAAAGGGGAGGCAGATGATGGTGCCGAACCAACCCCCGGGACGGAAATCGATCCCGAACCGGCATCCCCCGCGTTCATCGACGGCCTCATCGACCAGCTCCGGCTGGCGAGGCAGGATGAGAGCTGGACGAAGGTCGACGACATCATCGCCGAACTGGAAGAGGCCCGCAAAGCGCCCACCCTTGCGGCCGCCAAAAAAACAGCGCCCAAGCGAAGCAGGGAGAACACGATGAGGAAAACCCCTCCGGTTGAAGATCCGGTCGAGATCCCCGAAGCGGCCTGATGGCTCATACCTGAAACCCTCCGCCCCTCTCGGCGCGTCTTGCGCGAGGGGAGGGGCGGTTACCCGGGCGGGTCGTGACACGCGGCATCGCCCTTTACCCGATACTCTTCATGCCAATTCCAAATCGGTTTGACTCCGATGATCCAGAAGAAACTTCAGATCGATCCGATCTGATTCGTTCAAACCTCATCCAGCGCATCAGGGATGCCGGCGCGAACGCCAAGAGGTTATACCAGACGATCTCCGACATCGATTCCTGGCCAGGGGGGAAACCTCCCGCTCACATCTCCAGGCTCATCGATGATGCCTTCACGGCGTGCGAGGATCAGCAAATCCGCCTCACCGACCTCTATTCCCAGCTTATAAGGGAATCCTGTGATGATACCGCGATTCTGCGCCAAGTTCTCGAGGTCGAGATACAGGGCGTAGACCTCCTCGTTCTGATTCGTAAAATCTCCGCCATGATTGCGAAGTAAAACTCACAATACGAGGCAAGCCTCCGAAGAAGGGTTCGCCAAGGAAGAGCCCTAGCAGCGAAGCTGCGCTGAACCCTTCGGAAGCGGCCTGAAGACGATTGCTCGAACACGCCGCCGCTCTCCACGTCAAGCCGAGGGGGGCGGCGGTTTTTCAGGTCAAGGTAGCAGGCAATCGCACGGGAAGTTCCGGGCAGTATTTCCGCCGGAACTCACGCCAGTGCTTTCGCTCTTCCTCCGAAGTCGCGGAGGTCGCCAGCTCCTCCGTCCATGCCTCCAGGCCTTTTACGATCACGCGTTCGCTCATCGCAGGCTCCAGGTGGAGGTCGAGAAACTCGTTGAGGTGTCCATACGCGGGGGATCTCGCGGGGAGGACAAAGAGCACACGGTTCCGATCAGGATGTGGGCCGACCGCAAGGTGGGCCAGATTCCGGAGGATCTGGTAGTGCGCCCGGAACCAAAGCAGGTCGTCGAGAAGACCGGGTTTAATCACGCCTTCGAGCATGGGCCGGTAGATCTCATCGCGGCGGGTCCCGTAGTTTGTCGCTTTGCTGCTGGCCATCCCGAAACCGGACTCGGTGAACTTCACCTCGCAGAAGATCTGGCCGCCGTCCTCCATCTCACCCCACCAGTCCAGATTCGTTCGCTCTTCCTGGTTGATGATCCGCTCGAAAGCCGCATGGGTGAGAGTCGGGAACCCGAGTGTCTCGGCGATCCTCTGAGGTGCGGCCCATGGAAGGTTGGATTCCGACCGGGGCAGCAGCGGAAAGAAGAGGTTGAAGGCGAGTGCTTGGGAGGAGTTCAGATGTCCGAAGTCCCGGTGCAATCGGATGTGCTTGCTCTCAGCATAAGCTTCGAAAGCAGGACGAATGCCTTCGAGGAGATTGAGCCCCTTCGCCAAGTCGGCGGCGGAGAGAATGTGCGGATAGGGGCGATTCCGCCACACGCCCGAGTCGGGCAGCTTCAGCACTTGCTCGCGATAGATTCCCAGCCATTCGCGCATCTCGCGCGAGGAGTGGGGACGGATTTCTGGAGTGTCTTCTTGGTTCATGTTTCGATTGGTGTCTTACGTAAGAGTCAGTGAGCTCGATCAGGCATCGTCCCGGGAGCAGGTGCGCGCCACCACCTCTGACTGCCAGGGAGATTCGGGCCAACCCGGCTTCTGTCTCGCGCGGTGAACCTCATCGAGAAAGGTCAAAATCTCCTCGGTCGGACAGCCGAGCCGACGCAGGGCCACGCCGAGGACCGTGCCAGTCCTTCCGTGTCCTCCCGCGCAATGGACGATCACACCCTCCCCGATTCGCACCTTTTCGACTACCTTGTCGGCGATCAGGCGAATAGACTCCTCCTCGGCTTGCGGGTCATCCGGAAGCTCCGTTTCCACGAGATCGCACAACTCGACCGTCATCAATCGCTTTAGGGGCGCGGGATCGTATCGTGGGATTTCCGAGCAAAGGCAGACGACCCACTTGAAGCCCATTTCGTGGAAATCGCTCCACGAATTCATGGCCGGACTCGGAAGGCTCATTCCGGCCAGGGGTGCCGGGTGGTCGAGCACCCAATAGAATTCGTGAGGGACACGCAGCCCCCGAATCTCGGGGCCGTTGAAGGGAGGGATGAGGGAGGGTTTCACGGAGAAAAGGTGATGGCGGAGTGAAAGAGTGCCTATCTCCTTATACGTAAAAAATCAGCGAAATATGGAAATTATATGAGAATTCTGTTGGGGGCTCAAGTCCGTGCGAGTCGCGGAGAAGCAGGGCTCCGACACCGGCTCGCTCCACCACAGAGGTAAAACCTCACCGCGACGCCTCCCGCAGCACCTCCCAGAGATCAAGGTCGAGTGCCGCCGCGATTCGCAGGAGGGTGTCCAGCGTGGGCATCCGCATGCCGCGTTCAATGAAGGAAACGGTCTGTTGGGCTAGGCCGGTCCGCCGGGCGACCTCGTTCATGGAGAGACCGAGGCTCTCCCGCCGCTCGCGCAGAAGGCGGGCGGTATTTTCGCAGATTTTGACTCTTGTCTTATCGTCCAACTCGGCTCTACCATGACCAGAACGGGCTTGAAATGCCTTCTAACTAAAGTTAGAGAGAAGGCCCGAGAGCCTTCCTTTTGCCTGCGAAATGCTGACCCTTGTTAAGAGACTCTTCGCAACGCGCGGCCGAGCTGAGCCGGCTGAGGAGGCTTTCCTGGCAGCGGAAGCGCCTTCCGAGCCTCAAGCCCCCGTTTCGGTGCCTCCGAGGGAACAGCGGAGTCAGGATCCGATCTTGCTCTTCCTGGTCGACTTGTTGGACGAGATGGACGCACTGCCGGAGTCTTCATCCGAAGGAAGGGAGGAACTGGCCTTGGTTCGAAGCCGGATCGAGGACCGATTACTGCTCTTAGATGCCGAAATGATCCGCGATTCCACCTGGAATCCGGAACGCCAGCGCGCCGTCGCCGTGTCGGGCGAGGTGTCGGCCGACGGAACCCACGTTATCGGCAGTTCCCGTGCTTCGGGCCTGTGCGTGGAGGGTCGGGTTGTCCGCAAACAGGAAGTGACTTTGGAGCCCTCCTAGATTGTCTCTTTCACCTCAGCCACCCTCAAACCATGGAAGAATTCTACATCGGCGATCCCGACTATCAGCAGGGGCACTGGCAGCTTCAGAATCTGCCTGATAATTGCGCGGTCGTTGCGCAGGCGAGCATTCTCAGCCAGTTCGGCTTCGATGTCTCCATGGACGAGGCGACCTATGTGGCGATGGCGAACGGATGGTATTCGCCCGGGTTCGGCACCTCGCCCGACGACCTCGGGAACGTTCTGGAAGCCTACGGCGTGCCCACCCACTCGGTCGATTTCGCCTCCATCGAGCAATTGGCTGCCGAATTGCAGCAGGGGCATCGAGTGTTGGTCGGAGTGAATAGTGGCGAACTCTGGGATCAGGGACCGATGGCGGAGTTCTGGAACTGGTTCAACGAAGTCACAGGGCGGGACTCGTCGACCTTTACACCCGCCGATCACGCCGTGGCGGTCACCGGCCTCGATCTGAGCGATCTGAACCATCCGCAGGTCATCCTGAACGATCCGGGGCACCCCGACGGAGCAGGGCAGGTTTACCCCCTCGATCGCTTCATGGACGCGTGGGAGAACAGCGACTTCCACTACACCTCCACCTCGATGGCTCCCGGGGGAGCCGGACCGATCGATTTCGACATCGCCCGGTTCCTTGGGTTGGGGACTACTGTCGCCGGCGTCTCTTTCGGACTCGATCCCATCACGGCGGACATGGCGGGCGACTTCGTGAACTCCCTCGTCAGCAACACCGACTGGGATGCCGTTCTCGCCGCCATCTGAAAAACCAAATGACCAAGGAACCCAAACCATTGCCCAACCTCGACGCAGTAGCCAACCTGATGACTCGGGTGGGATTGTTCGACGAGCAGATCGTCGGAAAGCGGGACGAGGACTATTTCTCCAGCATCGGCCCGGTGGCACTCGGGCTTTTTCGCCTCGTCGTCATTGGCGAGATCAAGAAGGGCAAGTCTTCCTTCATCAACGCCCTCTGCGGGATCCCCGGGCTCGTTCCGGTTCACGATGATGTGGCGACTTCGACCGTCTTCAAGATTCACCATGCCCCCGAGCCGGGATACACCGTCTTTTTCCAGCCCGAAGCGGAAGACAAAACATCGGAGATCGGGACCCAAAAGCTGGAGATCTCCGAGGCAGACCTCCACAGCTACGGCACGGAGAACGGCAATCCCGACAACGAAAAGCGGGTCGACTTCATCGCGGTCTGCGCCCCTTCCCCGATTCTCAAGGACGGTTTGATTGTCGTCGATACCCCCGGAGTCGGCGGGCTCTTCAAGAAGCACCGGGAGATCACGTTCCGTCATGCCCCGCGGGCTGATGCGGTCTTCTTCATCACCGACAGCGTCGAATCCCCGATCGGAGCAGCGGAAGTCGATTTCCTGAAGGAACTCCGGCGAATCACCCCCCTGATCTACTTCGTGCAGACCAAGGCCGCACAGGTGGATGCCGAAGCCAGGCGGAAGCGAATGGAGAACAATATCGGCATCCTGACCGACAAGGTCGGACTTAAGAAGGAGGAGATTCGATACTTTGTTGTCGATTCAAAACTGAAGTCGGAGGGGGACGAGGACCGAAACCTCGAGGATCTGGAGGATAGCGGATTCCCCCCGCTGATGTCCTACCTCCAGCATTCGCTCAAGGCTTCAAAAGACCGCAATATCGCCACCGTGGGGCTTCGCAGGGCCTGGTCCAAGATCGCCGAGATCCGCGCGGAGATCGATCGACAGAAATCTGTCGTGTCGGCCGACACAGCCGAGAAGCAGTCGGCGTTCAACGCCGAGCTGGCCACCACGGAAGAGAAGCTGAAGCAGTGGAACTCCGAAATCCGGATCCAGTTGATCAAGGAGTTTCACACCGAGGCCCAGGCGATCCAGAATGACATCCTCGGAGAGGTTTCCGAAGCGCTCCGTGTCGGAGGGAGGATCTCCGAGCAGGTTGGAGAGGCTCTTTCCGAGTCCCGGGATTTGAAACCAGAAGAGATCTACGGGTTGGTGGAACCGCTCTCAGCGGCTGCACGGGCGGAGGTTTCGCAGGTTCTTTTGGAATGCAGCCAGAAGCTCGAGGGACGTTTCTCCGCACTTCTGGGAGCGCTTTCCGTCAAAGCGGAAGGGAGCATCGCCACCACTGCCCTGAGCAGAGGGGTGATCAACAACGCCACCCTGATTCGATTCTCGGATGCCCAGCTCCGGGATCTGGCCGCAAAGGCGGAAGAGTCGCGGTTATTTGATCGAGCCAGAACTGGCCTCTACGGCGGAGCCGCCGGCGTTGGAATCGCCATGGGGATCGGGGCGGTCGTGGGATCGGTCATTCCGGTTGTGGGAACGATTTTGGGCAGCACCGCGGGAATGGTGATCGCCGGGCTTTGGGGTGGGTATCAGGCGAGCGAGTTCTCGCGGGTCAAGGAATCCGCTGTTGCACGACAACAAGTGCAAGCCGCGATTGACCGGGATTTGCAGGGATGCCTGACTCAGGCCCAGACAGGGTTCCAGAAGGCATTCAACACTCTCCGATCCAGGGCCGAAGAGGCTTTGAGCGACATGGTGAAGACGAGTCTCGATCAGTTGAGCAACACCCGCCAGGAACTCCAGCAACGGAGCAGGGCCACCGCAGAAGAGGTTCAGAGGACGAAGCAACAGATCCATGGGCGAGAGCAGATGCTGGCGGCGCTCCAGGGAGAAATGGAGGCGATGGAAAGGCTGCTCGGATAGGTTGATGACGTCCGGATCACCTCTCCCCGATTTCCTCCGTTCGGCGGCAGCCCTGCTTGCCCGGGCGGAAGGTCATCGGGATGACGGGATCGCCTTGGAGTCGATCGCCGATTCGGCCAGCCAACCGTTTAATCTGGCCGTGGTGGGCAGGATGAAAGCGGGCAAATCGACCCTGATCAACGGCCTCATCGGTCGCTCTCTCGCCATCAGCGACGTGGAAGAGGCGACGGCCACACTCAATTGGATCTGCCACGGCTCAAGAATTCAGGAGAAAGAGTTCCGGGTTCAATGGAAGAGCGGCAAATCCGAGGCTAGGCCACTGAGCGACCTCGCCTTGTGGACGGGGAAAAGCCCGGAGGTTCTCGAGCGAGTCAGGCAAACCAGTTTCCTGAGTCTTTACGCCGACATTCCCAGTCTGGCACAAGTTCAGATCATCGATACTCCCGGCACGGGTAGCGCGGTTGATGAGCACGAAATCGCCCGGGAGTTTCTCAATCCCGAAACGATCTCGCGATCCATCGAGGAAGGGGGCAAGGCCGATGCCATCCTCTACGTGATACCGCCGGTGGGACGGGAGCAGGACGAAGAGACCCTGCAGGCCTTTTCCGGCTGTCGCCTTCCAAATTCCGGCCCCTACAACAGCCTTGCCGTTCTGCACAAGTGGGACGGACTGGAGGTGGATGATCCCAAGTCGCGAGCTCGCGAGAAGGGACTGCGCCTGCTGGAGCAATTGCAAGGATTGGTGGCCGATGTCATCCCCATCAGCGGTCCCTTGGCTCTCGCTGGGCGTGCAGCTCCAGATACTTTCTTTGCCGGGCTCATCGATGCGATGGCCGTCGAAGAAAGAGACCTTCGGCGAAAACTGAAGACAGCTGAGCGCTGGGACTCCGACCTTGGGTTGGCGTCCACCCGACAGAGCTTTTCCCTACCGTGGGCCAGTTTCCGGCTGCTGGTTCAAGTGTTGCACCGCGAGTCGATCACTGATCCCGAGAGGGCCCGCCAGAGGTGTCTGGAGGAGAGCGGCATCCTCGAACTGGAGCAGGCATTGCAAGACCGCTTCTTTTCCCGGCAGGCCATCCTCAAGCAGTGCCAGGTGCTGACGCGCGCGGGCTTCGTCCTCGACACGGCGCTGCGGAAGCTGGATCAGGAAGCGAGACACGGAACGGCACCTATCGAAGCGACAGGCTTTCCATCCCATGACGAGATCATCGACTGCGACAGGCGATGGCAGGGCTTCCAGTGGAACCTGGAGGCGCTTCACCTGGATATCAGCGTCGCCGATGCCCTGAGGGATCGCACCGATTTGTTTCCCGTCAGTGACCATCAGACCATCCTCTCCCTCTGCAATCACCTCGCCTCCCTACGCAGCCGCCGCGATCTGGGCACCGCGAGGATGGTCTCGTTGACAGAGGTGGAACGATTGACAACCTATTATCGGGGGCGGGAAAACTTGTCGCGGAATCGGGATCGGCCGCTCCTCGCGCACGTGGTGGCGCGCCTCGAAGAAATCTACCAGATCCTCAAAAGCGCCTGATTCAAATCACGATGAACACCGCGGGAATCGATTTCGGCACCTCCACCACCCTGGTCGCCTGCTGGAATGAAACGGATCGACGAGCTGATCTCGTCCACCTGGGCCGATCCGGGCCGGAGCTGCCGACCACCATCCATGTGGACAAGGCTCGCCAGATGCTCTTTGGAGACGATGCCGACGACCAGCTCGCCCTCGATCCCGGCGGGTATCAACGGAGGATCAAGCTCGGGTTGGGAACCACCCGGAAATACCTGTTGAATGGCCACGAATTCTCGGCGGTCGATCTTTGTGCCAGGTTTCTGGAGCATGTCCGCCATCGCGTCGAGACGGAGCATCTCCATGGGAAGCTGGATCGAGCCGTGATCGCCGTCCCCGCCAAGTTCGGACCTGCCGCCAGACAGGATCTCGAGAACGCCGCAAGACAAGCCGGATTCACGAAATTCGAATTGATCGATGAACCCGTGGCGGCCGGGATCGCCTTTCTCGAGGAAAAGAAAGGGAGCGATCTCGGCAAGGAGATCCTCGTGTTCGACTGGGGTGGAGGGACCCTCGACATCGCCCTCGTCGAGCGAAAGGAAGACGAGTGGATCCTCAATCACGACCACCTCGAAGGCGATCCTGCCCTCGGAGGGGAAGATATCGACGACACTCTCATAGATGCTGTAAACAACCAGCTGGTGCGATCCGGCCAGCCATCGATCCTGGACGGAAATTCCCACGACTATCCGCAGATCTACCGCCGCGTGGTGGAGACGAAAAAGCTGCTGTCGAAGAAGGAGCAGCACTCCTTCAGCCACTCCAAGGAAACCTGCCGACTCTCCTTCGACTGCACACGGGAAGAGTTCGAGCATCTCATCGCCGGACAGGTCACCCGGGCCATGCAGTGTGTGACCCGATGGAAGGAGCGAGCCGGGGGAAAGGGCCAATCCATCCGGAACGTCCTGTTGATCGGTGGCACCAGCCAGATCCCGGTGGTTTCGAAGCACCTCCAAGATCTCGGCTTGAATCCGATCCCGTGGACCCACGGGATGCGAGCCGTCGCTATGGGGGCGGCTTTGCGGGCGAATCGTGAAAGGTCGGCGGTTGAGAAGGCGGAAAGTGGAGATACTGCCGCGATGATTGTAACTGGGCAAGCCTTTCTCGACGGAACCGGGGTGGACCGAAATCCCGAAGAAGCTTTTCGATGGTTTAAGAGAGCCGCTGAGGCTGGAAGCCCAGAGGGGATGTATATACTCTCAAAGCTCTATTTGTCGGGTAGAGGCACGAAATTGAACTATACCATGGCTAACCTCTGGCGTGAGAGAGCTGGAAAGGCAGGGCATGAATCAGCTAAAGGAGAATTGAAGATTCTTTCGAATGCCTATTGTTCGAAGCATGAGAACCCACAAAGAGAGAGGTCTCCATCAGTGAGATCAACTCAAAGTTTGAAGGATGAAACAATTTCAAAACCTAATCTTGCGCATAATGACTCTTCGAAAAACCAAAAGATAACTCAATCGAAAACTGCAATTCAAGAGAATCGAAACAGTGGCGAGAAGACTGTCATGGTAGTTTTGGGAGTAGTTGGAATAGTCCTACTATGGGTCATCGGAGTGGGAACCTTCGGCCTCGGGATCCCGGTTGCCATTTTCGGAACATTGGCAATCCTGAAGGGATTGTCGAACATAAAGTAGACACGGCGCAAGTGCTAATCACTTGTATAAGGGCTACAATAGTATGCAATCTGATCGACCTCTATCTGATTACCCGAAACAAATAGCTTCAGATTGATTGTGAACGCGCGCGCAAGATCCAACAAACACCTAAAAGAAAAACCCCGCCCATTGGAGCGGGGCCTCCTTCCCGGACCGGTCAGCTCAAGCCGACCAGTCCGTCGAACAGCCCGTGGAGGGCTTGGCTGCGCGCCACGAGGGCGTAGGGATTCCCGCCCTTCATCACCTCGGTGGCGGCGTTGAAGAGGCTCCAGGCGTTGCGGGGAACGAACTCCTCGTGCCGGGGCGTGCGCCACTCCTGCAGCACGTCGGGAATCTGGGTGGTCGTCAGTGCCCGGCAGTCCAGGGCACGCACGATCAGGTCGTGGGCACCACGGTCGTTCAGGCGGTGCTCGCGGTAGGCGCCGATCCGGCCGTCGATCTGGTGGAACTTGTCCCCCAGCTGCCCCACGGCCCGGGCGGTCAGGTGCTTGAGGTCGCGCACGGCAAAGCGGGTGTGCTTCCGGCTGATCGCCACCTCTCCGCAGAAGCTGAGGTTGTCGCAGACGAAGACCCGCGTCCCGGCAACCAGTCCGGCAGGGTAACTCTTGTCGTGGCTGTTCCTCAGTCCCACCGTCCAGGTATAGTCCTTTTTGGCACCACCGGGAGTTTCCACGGCGAGGAGTCCAAAATAGCGGGATCCCTCGTGGGAAAGGGCATGGGCTTCACCGGTGACCTGGAAGCCGGCGGCAAGCAACTGGGTCTCCACTTCGCAGACGAGGGCGGTGTGAGCCAGGGGATACCAGCTGGCAGTGCCAATGGGCGTCTTCACCTCCGCAACGGCCTCACGGCTGACGGTGGTGGCTCCGCAGTGGAGCAGAAAGCCCTGGGGAGCCTTGGCTCTGCGGGCGGTGGGGAGTTCGAGCAATTCGTTCATGGGTAGGGTGTGGTTTGGTTCTGTGTGTTTTGAGCCAGGGGCTCCAGTAGGAAGTTCGAGGCCCGGTTCATCCGCTGTCGGTGGGCAGCAGCGAACCGGGCCGGTTTACAGGAAGCAGATCGCAGGAAAGGGAGGCGTTACAGCTCCACCTTTTGGAGGGTGCGGATGGTGGCACGGACCTGCCGGATCTCCCGTTCGGTGTTGCGTTGTTCGTTGCGTGCCTGCTTCAGGGTGTTGGACAGTTCTCCAAGTTCGGACTGGGCCATACGGAGGTATTCACGCACCTGCTGCAGGTTGGTGTTGGCCAGTTCAAGCGCAGGCAGTTCGGGGGCAGGCTCCCGGTGTGGAGTGGCATCGGCAGAAAGTCCGTTCGTATCCCCAGGGCGTGGGGGTTCTTCAGTAGATGGGGTAGGTTTCATAGTGGGTTCGGTTGATGTTGCAGGAGGGTGGTTTTCGATGGTTTCGCGGCTGGGTTCCTGGACAGGCACTCGCACTGGCATGACAATGAGATCGCGCCGGGTCGAGCCCTCCTCTCGCAGTCGCAGCGGGGAGGTAGGATCTCCGAACTCGATGCGATTGAGACCAAAGCCGAGAGCCTTGGCCAGGTAGTCCCGGTTCACGAAAACGGTGAGGGGTTTGCCGGTAAACGCGCCCTGGATGGGAACCACGGTGTAGGGATCCTCGTGACGACCACGGGCCAGCAGTTCGACGCGGTTCGCCGAGCAGTGCAGTCCCACGGGCTTGTTCTGGGTCTTCTCCCCGGGCAGGGCCTTCAGCACACTTTCCATGTGTTTGAGCTCAGCAGGAGGCAGACAGAGGGCACCGGTAAAGGCATCCTCACCCGGCAGCACCTGCTTCCAGTTCGGATAGGTGCCGTCGATGAGCTTGCCCGTGAGTCGCCAATGGTTCCCCGAGAGGCGGAAACACTCCGTCTCTATGGAGAGCTGCCAGTTCTCCTCCTCTCGCAGGGGTTTCCATTGGAAGAGGCGATGATGGGGAAGAATCACGTCTCCCTTCAGCGGCAGCGTCATCGAGTTCGAGCGATAGAGGTGTCTTCCGTCCGTGCCCACGAAGGTGTGGCCACCCTCGAACTTGACCCCCTGGATGACATGGCGTGTGGGATCTTCCGACACGCAGGCCATCGCCTCGAGAAGGGCCTCGCGGTCAGCGGAAGCCAACTTGAAGGGAGCCCTTACGATCGCCGGCGCGTGGGGGAATTCATCGAGGGGCAGGCTCGGCAGGGGCACGGAGAGGCTTGTGTCGCCTCGCTCGCGGACAAGGGTGACGGATTTCCCGGATTCCTGACGCAGGGTGACAAGATCCCCTCCCGCGCCATTCTTGATCGCTTCGCGAAGTTCAGCGAAGGAGACGAGAAAAGCGCCTTCCTGGGATTCCCCGTGTGCGGGGAGGTCGAGTTCGAGGTGGATGTCGAGATCGGTGGCGGAAAGGGTGGCGAGGTTCTTGCACGGAACGCAGGCAATGTGAA
>JAGRPC010000143.1 GCA_020439925.1 Verrucomicrobiia bacterium
GTGGGAACCTCCACGACCACATTCTTCCTCACGCCCTCGAGCAGGCCAGTCTGGCGAAGCATCGCGTTGGTCATGAATCCGAGAGTGCTCTGTTCGGCGTTACAGAGCCCGACTCGAAGCCCCGGCCGTGCGAGGTCCGCGAGGGTCTTGACTCCGGCGGGATTCCCGCCCGGCACGGCGATGACGATGGCCGTCTCGGTGAGAAGCACGGCCTCGGGAAACTCTTCCGCCACGGGAGGGACAAAGCAGACATCACAGGCGTAATAGACGTCCGGAAACTTCGGATTGGTGGTATCGCCCATGGCCTTCATGGACGCACAGAGAATTCCGCAGCCGTTGTAGACGGTGGTCAGGTCGACACCCTCGCGACCGGCGAATTCCTGAAGGACGGATTCGATCGCGGGACGATTGACCCCTCCGCTGTAGAGGACGAGCGAGGGTTTCTCGACCCAGGCGTCTCCGCCGGCCGGAGTAAAACCGTGTTCCTCGAAGACTTTCCCTCCCCGATCGGAAGCAGCCAGGTAGCGGGCAAAACGGAGCGCAGCAGAGGGAGCCTGACAAACCGACAAGACAGCCGCTGAAGCATTCTCGCGATGGGTAGAGATCTCCGGCAGTTCGATCGCCTCGAGGCCCTCGAACTGTCTCGCGACGGCGTCCCAGACGATCGCGGCATCGACCGCTCCGAGCTGGAGATCGGCGGCGAGTTCGGTGACCGTTGGCTTCATCACCACGGCATTCGCGGCAAGTCCGTCCCATTTGCCTCCGAGGAGGTTCTTGGTCACCCTGGAAATACTCGCGGCCTCGGGATTGGCGAGGGCGAGACGAACGTCCTCGCGGAGGAGATCGGAAAACTGGCTCACCGACTTCGGGTTTCCGATCTTCACCGCGAGGACGGGACGCTGGGCCACGAGCGGAAGCGTCTCGGCGACAAGCCCCCGCCTCGTCGCGTCGGCAAGCGAACCGTCGTCGGCGGCGATGAAGAGGTCACCACGCTTCGCGACCTCGATCTGACTGAGCAGGGTCCCGGTGCCTCCATACTGGAGGTTCACCTCGATCCCGAACTCCTTCCGGTAGGCGGCCGCGGCGGCCTCGACCGGCTTCTTCAGGCCAGCAGCGCAGTAAACCGTGATCGAGCTCGCGGACTCGTCCTGTCCACGACGCATCCACACGAGGGCGAGAATCGCGGCGGCGAAGGCAAAGAGGGCGAAGGCGAGGAGGCGGCGGGACATTTGCTTTCCGGAAAAACTAACGAACCCGCCAAAGGCGCCATCCCGCAAGTGCGAAGATCAGGGCGAGCCCGATTCCGGCCAGGGTCGTCCGCGAGAGGCCGGAGTTTCTCCCCGGAGCTTCCGCGGGGGGCGGAGCGATCACCACCGTCTCCACAGGACTTGCCTCCATCTCGGATGGAGCGACGGCGGCGGAAGAAATTTCCGAATCCGCCTCGCGATCCGCGGATACGGCCTCGAGAGCGCCTTCCCAGTCCACGTTCAGAAGCAGATCCCATCCGGGGTTTTCATTTTTCACACGGCAGGAACATCGTCCGGTGAGGAAGAGCGAGGTGTCCTCGACCATGAGATCGTCGAGTTCCTCGAGCGCCCAGGCTCCGAGGACGCGCCCTCGGCCGAAGACCGGCGACGCGAAAGGAGTTCCCTTCTCCACGAAGTCAGCATGCGGGGGACCCGCCAGCATCCTTGCAAAGAGGCGTTCAGCCGGATCGTCAAGGGAGAGCGGGAGGACCGAGAACTTCAGCCTCAATTCGGGACCCGGTCCCAGCTGGCTGTCGGGATCGTCCGGATTCTGCGCGGGAAGCTCGGCAACCTGTTCGAGGAACGAGAGACGCGAGGCAATGTGCTCGACTTTTTCTCGATCTCCTTCCGTCGCCGCGACCACCCAGACCACCGAGTCACCCGCCAGGATCCGCCGTATCAGTTCCCGGCGCACGGGAGAATCAAGCAGCGTAGCGAGCGACGCCTCGTCGAGCGCGCCTTCCCACAGCACGACGTCGTCGTGCGGAAAGAGCCACTTCGCCCGGCCGAGCCCGGGATCTTTGCTTTCCTCCACCACCAGGTTGGCCGTGCCGTTTCCACGCAAGGGAACAAGGAGTTTCACCATGTCCCGGTCGGTGGCCCACTTCTCCGGCACCACGAGGCGAAAGGGATCGGCCTCCCATCGGTCCAGCGCATAACGGAACACAGGGATGGTGCAGGCGGACGCTACGCCCGTCGCCAGGATAACGGACAAAAAGAGGCCGGCACGCAATCGGGACGGCAACCTCATTTCCCGAAGCGCTTCACCCTCCCATCAACGGTGACGACATAGAGTTTGCCGCGCGCCACGACCATGCCGTCCCAGACCGGCGGGCTGTCGAGTTCGAGTCGTCCACCCGGCTCGCCGCTTTCGACGTTCATCCGCATGAGGATGGCGCCGCGCTTACCCTCGAGGGCCGCGTCCTGCTCGACAAGTTCCTCCTGAATGGCGGGATCCTTCTGTGAAAGGCGCTCAAAGGCGTATTCCTCGTCGAGAACGTCGGGAGGACCCGCCACGAACAGGTCTTTCCCGGCGAGGGCCATGGCCCTCGTTACGACGGGGACGTAAGTCTCCCACTTGTGCTCCACATAGGAGTCCTTCAAAGCCGGCCCCTTGGCTTTTCCCTTGGCCTTTCCTTTGGCTGCGCCCGGAGCGGTGCGGAACCAGAGTCCGGCTCCTGCCCGCCCCTTTCCGCTGTCGATCCCGGTACTCACGCCGTGGGATGCATTGCCGGACTCGTCACGCGCGTCGCCACGATCAAACGTGCAGAGCAGAGCGGTTTCGCTCGAGGGAAGAATTTCCGGTCGGGCAAAACGTTCGAGCACTTCCTGGGCGTCGAGAGGACGATGGTGGATGACGAGCTGGTCGATCATCCCGGAGTAACCCGTCGCCGCACCCGGACCGACCCACGAGTCGAGTCCGCCACCGAGGCTCAGGGAAACTTTCGGTCGTCCCGGGAATCCCTTCGCGGTTCCTTTCGCGACGGACTCTCCATCGACATAGAGATTCATGCCCAGGTCGGTGCCCAGGACAGCGGCGAGATGATGCCAGCCTTCGCCCAGCGCCTGCGGCGAGGAGACCGAAACGAGGGTCTTCGTCGCCGCATCCCTGACAAGGAAGGAGGGTTTTCCTCCCTCCAGACTCAGGGCATACCCCATGAGACCGGCGCCGTGATTGAGAATGACCCCGTCTTTTCCGTCGGGGAGAATCCAGCACTCGATCGTCAGGGCCACGTCGGCGGGACTGAGGGCATCCGAATCGGGGAAACTGACCCGGTTTCCGCCGGACGGCCCCTTGCTTTTTCCGGCAGCGGCGGCAGCGAAATCGACATCAACGGTGGGGGGAACCTTGCTCGAGGCCTGGAGCGTGTGCTCCATTGTCGTGGTCCATTTCAAATACTTCGACTCGCGCCCGTAGCTGTAGACGTTCTCGTCGTCGAAGACGAGGATGCGCCCGGTCGGAGTGAATTTTCCGGGCTGGTAGTAGCCGTTGTGGCCGCCCGCCGAGTTTTCCCCGTAGATCCAGAGTGCACGGTGGAACCACTCGGCATCGAGGTAACCGAAGGCGGCAAAGAGGTGGGGATGTTCGCCCTTCTGCGCGGCCCCCTGCTCGACGGCATTGCCGCTGACAGGAGCGACATCGACCCGCTTGCCATCATGATCGATCTTCTGCGAGCGCAGGTAAATCGTGCCCCTCCCGTCGCTGCTGAGGATGTCGCTCAGCGCAGTCGGCATCTGGAGAGTCTTGTGCAGTTCATCGAGCGGTTTGCCGCTCTCGGGGTCCTTGTCGGTGAAAGCGACCTCGACGAGCTTTTCACCGGTCTTCGCGTCGAGGCGGAAGAACTTCATGCCGCCATCGAGGAAGCAGGACCGCCCGCACACGAAGCTGGCGACCCCGTCCTCGACGAGAACGCTCCCGTGCACCGGCCAGACGCTCTCGAGCTGCTCGAAGGCCATCTGGCGAAGGTCGGTCGGAGCCGCATGAAAGCGCCAGCAGAGTTCCCCGTCGCTCGCTCGCAAAGCGTAGACGCTTCCGTCCATACAGCCGAAAATGACCCGGCCGGAATACCAGGTGGGCGGCGAGTCGATGCGGGATCCGGCGATGAAGTGCCAGGCTTCCTTACCCGTGGCCGCGTCGATGGCATGCAGGGTGTGGGTCTCGACCGAAGAAACGAAGACCTTGTTTCCCGCGACCACGGGAGCACTGAGTCGTCCCCCGAGATTCGTCTCCCACGCCGCCACCAGATCCTCGGCGAGATCCTGCCCGGAGAAGCCGCTGCGTTGGGGGTCGTGACGATAGGTGGGCCAGTCGAGGGCGTTGTTCTTCTCGTCATCCATCTCAAAGGCCGGCCCCTTTTCCAGACGCGCCTCGGCAGGCAGTTCCGGCGGCAGCGGATGTTTCGCCTTCGGGGCGAGGGCATTCATTCCGAAGAGCTTTGCCTCGGGATAACACGCGCAGTTGTGGGGACCGGCGTAGGTCAACCCGTTGCAGGGCAGCACGCCGTAGAGGCAGGCGCCACGCACCCAGTGATTGAGATCCCAGTGCTCGTGCTCATGATCGACATATTCGATCCCCGTGCGCGAGGGGATCAGAAAATTATCCGTCGCCTTGGCGATGTAACAGCGGTGGTGGAACCAGTAAGTGTCCGGCGGCACGTCGGGGAGGAACTGCTTCTTCACCTCGCCCGTGCGCAGGTCACGTCCGATGAACTCTCCGGTCTGGTTCCCGCTGAGGGTTCCGGCATTCCAGACGAGACCGCCGCTGACGATGAGATCCTCGGGCGAACGGTATCCCGACTTCTCGTGTGGAGCCTCCCAGAGGACCTTTCCGCTCACGGCATCGAGGCCGCGCATCGAGCCGTCTCCTCCGGCAAAGAGGACCGAGTCTCCAGAGAAGAGAAGGCGGGGCCCGAAATTGTATTCATAAAGCTGTCTCCGCGGTGCCCCCTCACTGACCCACAATTCCTTGCCGCTCTTTGCATCGAGGCAGTGGATCGTTTCACCGTCGTAATAGGCGAGACGCTCTCCATCGACCGAGGGAGTGAGCGGGGCGACGAGTCCCTCCAGCTTCCACAGGAATTTGCCGGATTCGGGATCGAGGGCGAGGAGGACACGGGGTTTCTGGTCCCAGTTGTATTCCGTCTCGACCCGCTTCTGGTCACTTTGCTGCTCTGGCGCAAAATCCTTCAGGACCCACTCCGCCGCGGGATTGACGAGGGCGTAGAGGACACCGTTGGAATAGAGCAGTTCCTCGGCTCCCTTCGTTTCGGGAAAAACCTTCAATTCGTTACCCGTGGCCGCATCGAGCATGGAGACGGGCGCGGTGATGCCCATCGTGACAAAAATTCGTTCTCCGTCCGCGACAAGGCGACGAGTCAGGGAAGTCGGCCCCGTCTTCAGCGGCCAGAGGTTCGTGCTCCATTCCTCGATCGGCTTTTTCCAGAGGACCGTTCCGTTGAAGGCATCACGGGCGATGAGGTGAAACTTCGAGGGCAGGAGGATGCTGATGCGCGATCCCTCGTCCATGATGTAGAAGAGGCGTCCCTTCGCCGAAACCTGGGCACTGAGGGAGGACATGCGGTCGTGGTGCCGTGACCATCGCGGACTGCCGAGCCACTGGAGTCGTTCCGGGGGACCTACCTCACTGTCCTTGGAGGCGGCGTTGCCCTTCGCATCGTAGTAATAGTGTGTCCACTCGTCCATCGAGGCGGGCCAGGGTTTTTCGTGACGCTTCCATCCGTCGGCCGTCTTCGTCATGGCCACCCCGAGCGGCGCGAGGACACGCTCGATCTCGTCCGCGGAAACGTTCTCTCCTTCACCGATGACAAGGAGATTGACGGTTCCTTCGACATAGGGCAGGAAAGTCCCGCTCCACAAATCGACGCAGACAGGACCGTAAGCGCCCGCGGCATGTATCGACTCTCTGGCCTCCTTGACGCGGGCCGAGTCGCGGTCGAGCCCGTGGACATAGTAGGAATCCGAGGCTCGGAGCGCGGCGGTCAGTTTCCCGTCGCCCGCCCCCACATGAACAACAAACCCGCCCTTGATACCGGATTCCGACAACACCGTCGAGGCATCAGCCCCTGCATCGGCGGAGTGAACCGGGTTACCCAGAAGGGACAGGAGCAAAGGAAAGACGGCAAACGGGGCTTTCGTCATGGTGATGGAGAGGATAAACAGGTGGACCAAAAAGAGCGGATTGTGCGGTAAAAAAACCCCGCCGCCGCCGCCCGGTTGCGAAGCAAACCGGACCGAAACGCGCGAGGACAAAGCACGATGAAGTTTCGGGGTTTTCCGAAATCGAAGTCAAGAAAAAGCCCCGCCCGAATCGGGCACCGTTACGCGACCGCCGCGAGTCGAACACCTGTTCAGGGTTGTGCCATCGGAAACGAGATCGCCAGCCCCGCGACCCTGTCCTCGAGCGACTTGCGATCGCGGACGTGACACTTGAGGCACTGGTTCTGCATGCGGATGGGTCCGACGAAACGGTAACGACCTCGCTCGAGAGCTTCGAATTCCGGCTTGCCGCTGATGAGCGCGGCGACCGCCTTCTCCTCGAAGGCATCCTGCGGGAGGTGGTCCTTCCCCTTGTTCGCATTCCCGCCGAGCCATCGAATCTCCACGGAATGACTGCGCGCCATTTCGGCAAACACGTCGTCGAGGGACTGCGACGGAAGGCTCTTCTCCGCCGCATTCTCATCAAAAAAGTCGCGGTGCATGACCTGCAAGGCTCCGTGGACCAGTTCATGCATCCAGCGAGCCCGGGCTCTGGCTTCCTCGATTGTGGAGGGAAGCGCGCTGCGACTTGCCACGACCGGTTCTTCCACTTCCTCTCCGGTTACCAGTCCAGTCGTACCCATGGCCATGGCCACCGAACCGCCAAGAAGGAAAAGGTGGCGGGCGACACCCCACCGGATTTGCGTGATCAGCTTGACACTCATGATTTAAGCTGTATTTCATTTACAACTTTTCAAGTATCTTTCGTTCCGGATTTCGGCGATCCGGAACTTCACCTCAAGCCGGAACCCCCTACTCGCCCTCTCATGAACCGAATCACTCTTGCCACCCTCATTGGTCTCGCCTCGCTCGTCGTCACCGCCCGCGCGCAGGAAACGGGAGAACTGAAATGCTTCTACACCGGAAATCCCGCCAAACCCGGACTGAACGTCGAATACGAGGGCGTGACCTATGGATTCTGCTCGGAGGCGAACCAGAAAAAATTCCAGGAAGAGCGTGCCGCCAGCCTCTACCAGCGCATCGGCGGAAAGGGCGCCATCAACGCCGCGGTTGACCTCTTTTACAAGAAGGTCCTCGCCGACGAACGGGTGAACCATTTCTTCGAGGACACCAACATGAAGCGGCAGCACGCCAAGCAGAAGGAGTTCCTCTCCCATGCCCTCGGCGCTCCGACCCCCTGGACCGGGAAGGACATGCGCAAGGCCCACGAGCACCTCGACCTTCGCGAAGAGGACTTCAACGCGATCGCCGAAAACCTCGTCGCCACGCTCAAGGAATTGAAAGTCGACGACAAGCTCATCGAGGAAGTTGTCGCCATCGTCGCGAGCACCAAGAAAGACGTGCTCAACCAGTGATAAGCGGAAGCGATCCGGGCGGAGTTGCCCCGAGAGGTCACTCCGCCTCGCTACCCTTGAACGCTCCCAGCAGGAATTCCACCGGGTCACCGCTTTCCTCCCCGACCAGGGTACACTTCACCCCGGCCGCCTCGCAGGCCTTTTCGATCTGCCGGGCGTGCTCGGGATGATGCAGGTAATGGCCCCGGTTCACGGAGGGCCCCTCCGGACCCCGGTTGTTGACGAAGACCGGTCCGTCGTCCGCCGAGATCCAGCTCAACATGTCGCATTCTTTCAGGACCGGGAGGGCCTCGGGTTTCGCGAGGTCCGCCTGTTCGGTGAAGTGATAAAACTCCGCCGCTTCGTTGGGCGATGCCCACCAGGCCGGGTTGGCGGGACCGAGAAAGCGGTCCCACTTCGTCAGGTCGTAAGTCGCCTGGGTGGAGAGCAGCACCGCCGCCTGCAGCCGCGACGATTCCCGCAAGACCGGATCTTCGGAATCCGGATCAGCGAGGTCATCCCGTGTCGCGAGCCAGAGCGAGGTGCCCGCCCCTGCGGATCCCCCAAATCCGGCAAATCGGGATTTGTCGAGATTCCACTCCGCCCCCTTCGTCCGCAGAAACTGCACGGCCCTGGCCGCGTCCTTGAGGATATCCTGGATCGCCGCATCCTTGCGGAATCGGTAATTGATCGCCGCGCAGGAGATCCCGTTGTCGAGGAGCCGCTTCAGGTCGCCGGAGTCCCACCATTTCGATTTGTCCCCACCGGTGAAACCGCCGCCGTGGATGAAAATGACGAGCGGACGCGGCCCCTCGCCCTCCGCCTTCCAGAAATCGAGCACGTTCCGCTCATGGGGACCGTAGGCGACATCCGACTCGGTCGGCACCGAACCCGCCCCTTTTTTTCCACCGCCTTTCCCTGAATTCCCGCCTCCCATCGCCGTACGGGCGAAGGAGACGGCCTCCTCGCGAGTCAGTTTCCCGTCGCCATTCGCATCGGCCGCAGGAAAACGCGGGAGCAGAGCCTGAAGTTCCGCGTCGCTCGCCTTCTCGAGACGGGCGATCACATTCTGGGCGTTCGCCGGGAGAAGGGTCCCGACAAGGGCGACGAGAAGGAAGGGAAGAAGCTTCATGAAAAAAGACTTTTCCCTTCAGACGTTATCGAAGCAGATCCGGTTTCAAAGATCTTCCGGAAGCGGTTTCCCTTTGGTCTCGGGAAGGAAGACAACGGCGACCAGACCGACGAGGAAAACCAGGCTCATCCACTGGCACGATTCGCGGAAAGCCGCAAGCTTGGCCTCTGGAGTGGTGGCCCCGGCTGCCAGCGCCGCCTGCAGTTTGCCCATCGTAAAGGGACCGCTGGCCGCGATGAATCGGCCCACGTTGTAGCAGAAACTCGTGCCCGTACTGCGGAGGCGGGTGGGAAAGAGTTCGGGAAGATAAATGGCGAACCCGCCGAAGAGGGCTAGCTGGAAAAAGCCCATCACCGCACTCATCCAGACATCGCCGACCCCACCGAAAAGCGCAAAAAAGCCCCAGGTCGCGACAAGCGCGCCGATGAACGAGAGCGCGAAAGCCGGCTTGCGCCCGGTTCGCTGCGCGAACCACGCGAAGGCGATCATGCCAAAGAAGGAGCCGGTGTTCTGGATGATGCCGTTGATGGCCTTCCACTTCCCGGCCGCCCCGGCGATTTCCGCCTCGGGAAGGCCCTTCTCCTTGAGTGACAGGGTGATGACATCACCGACCAGTTCGAAGGAAAAGAAGCCGATGCCCCAGAGGCCGATCACGCCCGAGATGCACAGCAGCATGCCGAGCAGCGCGGGTCTGCGCCACTGCGCCTCGCCGAGGAGGCTGCGATAGGAACCCATCCCCTTCCCCGCCGCCTTGCTCGCGGCATGGGCCTTGACCCACTTCTCCGGCTCGCGCAGGCGGATCTGGATGAACACGCAGAGGAAGGCCGGAACGGCCCCGAGAAGGAAGGCCAGCTTCCACGCCGTGTTCGGAGTGATCGTCTCGGCCGAGATCATCCCGCTGATCCCGAGTCCGATGAGACCCGCGGTGATGTTGCCCACCGCCGATAGAGCCTGGAGCATTCCCAGGGCGCCGGTGCGCGAGCGATCCGGCAACGAGTCCGCAACGAGCGCCACGGCCAGTCCAAAGACCCCGCCGACGCCGAGCCCGGTAACGAAACGGTAGGCGGCAAAGTCGAGCCAGCCACGGGAGAGAGCCGAAAGCCCGGTGAAGACCGAATACAGAAGCACCGTCAGAGTCAGCATCTTTGCCCGGCCAAACTTGTCCCCGAGGGAGCCGAAAATGAGACCGCCGGTGGCCCACCCCGCCACGAAGATCGAAGTGGCGTATCCGCCGTAGGTCTTGATGACCGAGGGATCGGTCCCTTCCGGCATGAGGTGCTGCAGGGCCGTCTGGCGATAGAGATTGAAGATCTGCTGGTCGAGGCAGTCGAAGAGCCACGCCAGCGAAGCCATCGAGAAAACGAACCAGTGGTAGGAATTGAGCGAACGCCACCAGGGGCCGGAGGCAAGAGGGTTGGATGAGGAACTCATGAGGGTTGGGTCAAAAGTGGCCTTCGCACCTCAAGTGGCGCGAAAGCGAAGCGGTCGGCGCATCGTGTCGCAACGCGACGGAGGCGTCAAGCCTCTTGGCGCGGTATTCGGATTGCTGCAGGTTCTTCCGCTCACCTTGCGGCCACCGGCGTGGCACGGGAGAATTTCAAGACACGGCCGTGAACGCTGTATTCCGAAACGAAAATATCTCCGGCGGCGTTGAAGGCAACCCCGTGGGGCGCGTTGACGACGCCGGGTTTCCACTGCGCGGGTTCGATCTTATTGGTTCCCACCTCCTGTGGGTTCGGGTTCGCTCCAAGGCGGGTAACGACGCGGTTCTCCTTGTCGAAGACGGTGATGCGACCCTTGATTTCTCCAACCGCGAGCAGGTCTCCCTGGACCACGGCGGCCGCGGGCATGAGAAGATCGGTCGCAATTTCGCCAAGGAGTTCGCCTTCGAGGGAGAGGTGCACGACCCGGTTGTTGGCGCGGTCCGTCCCCACGATTCTCGGGGGATCAAAGCGCGTGTCGATCGCGATCTTGTGAAGAGTCTTGAAGTTGTAGGGCGCGGCTTTGCCACCGAAAGTCGCGAGGTATTCCCCCTTCGCGTTGAAACGGTGGACCCGGTCCGAGGCGTAACCATCGGTGACATAGATGTCCCCGTTCGGCGCGACGGTGCAGGCGGTGAGGCGCAAGGCGGCCTGCTGGTTCTTCGGATTGACCTGCCAGTATTCCTTGGGAATGGACTCTCCGGGAATCGTCATGACCACCTCGCCCTCGAGGGTCAGTTTCACGATCTTGCCGGCATTGAGCTGCGGTCCGTAGATGAACTCGCCGTCCGCCCCCTTGTGGATGACAAAACCGTGAAAGTCGGTCGGGGCATCCTTGACGTTGCGCAGGTAGGTGCCGTCGGCGGAATAAACCTGAACCCCCGAGCGCAGTCCCTGCATCAGGCTGACGTAGATGTCGCCGTTCGATGCGATCGCCACGTCTCCGTGCTGGTTCCCCATTTCCGGCATTCCCTGGGGCAGTTTCAGAGGATCGGGTCCCGGAGTCCAGGAGGGTGGCGCGGCCTCCGGTGCCGGAGTCGGAGCCGGCTCGGAATGCTGGGAGACATAAAGAATCGATACCGTGGCAACAGCGAAGGCGATGCCGGAGGCGATCCGCGGCGCGAAGGGGCGGTTTTTCTGCATCCCGCGTGCATCTCATTTTTTCCCGGAGCTGTCGAGACGGGAAAATGGCGCGATCAGTGTCCGGAAGGAATGACGGAGACCCTCGTCGAAGCTATTCACCGACGTCCTTTTCCCAGGCATCCAGCTTCTGTCCGAGTACCTCGAGGATTTCAAGGTGCTCACTGGAAACGTCCCTCGTTTCCGAGATATCGGCCTCGAGATCAAAGAGCATCGGCTTTTCGTTCTCCGGCTCGATCCGTTTCCACTTTCCTTCGCGCACGGCCCGTTCAATGGGAATCCCCTTCCGTCGAGGCCCGGGTCGCCGCCGCCAGAAGAGAGTGCGTTCGATCTCCCCGGTTTCGCCCGTGAGAACGGGGGTGAGGTCGATCCCGTCGAGCGCGGGCATTTCCGCCCCGGCAAGGGAAGCGAACGTGGCGGTCCAGTCCATCGTGATCGCGACCTGTCCCGTCGTCACTCCCTCGGCGATACGCCCCGGCCAGCGGGCGACACAGGGCACGCGGATCCCGCCTTCCCAGAGGGTGCTTTTGTAGTCACGCAGCGGCGTGTTGCGCGAGTAGGTGTGACCGCCGTTGTCGGACGTGAAAATGACCAGCGTGTTCTCAGCGAGGCCGAGCGAATCGAGTTTTTCCAGCACCTCGCCGATTCCCCGGTCCATGCGTTCAACCATGGCGACATACGTTTCGCGGTCGCCTTCCTGCCAGTTTTTCCTGTTGGGCTGCACCAGTTTGTCGGCGTCGTCCGGACCTTGCCAGGGGAAGTGCGGTGCGGCATGCGAGAGATAGAGAAAGAACGGCCTCTCTCGATTCGACTCGATGAACCCGACGGCGTCTTCGGTGATGAGATCGGTGGTGTAACCTTCGCGTTCGATCAGCTCGTTTCCCCTCCAGAGATCCGCGACCCCAACCCGGTCCATATGCTCGAAGTAGTGGTGGTTTCCACTCAGCAATCCAAAGAAGGAGTCGAAACCCTGCTGCAACGGTTTTCGCTCGTGATCGTAGCCGAGGTGCCATTTGCCGGAGAGCCCCGTCGCGTAGCCTGCCTCCCGTAATCGGTGGGCGATCGTCTTCCCGTCCACGGGGAGGCCGCGCCCGAACTCCTGATAGTTGAGCGCGTTTTCCATCCCGAAACGCTGCTGGTAGCGACCCGTGAGAAAAGCGATTCGCGTCGGCGAGCAGACCGCTCCGTTCGCGTAGAAATCGGTGAATCGGATTCCTTCCGCAGCGATCCGGTCGATGTTCGGCGTCCTGAGGTCGGGTGCACCATAACAACCGACATCTCCGTAGCCGAGGTCGTCGGCGAGGATGAAGACGATATTGGGAGTTTCGCGAGCGGAAGCGACCAGTGGAAGAATCAGGATGGCCAGACAAAGGAAGAGCATTCTGCCAGAAACTTCCTTTCCCATACCCTCCGCGCCCTTACCGCGGAGGGCTCGGATTCGGCAGGTTTTGCTCGGGATCATACGCGCGAGGGTCGCCTGATCCGGGTCACAGAGTCAACGGATTTCACCGCCGCCGGTTCAATGCATCGTCGACCATGCGGGTGAAGAGGCGCTGACGATCCTCGCTGCTGACGTTCGGATTCTTGTCGCGATACTCGCGGATGCCCTGGATGAGGCGTTCGCGAGTCTGGTCGTCGAGTTTCTCGAGCTTGGCGACCATCTCCGGTGGAGGGGGCCCGCGGAAACCGTCTCCGGAAATGCCTTCGCGGAAGTTCGTGTAGACGGGGCGTCCGTTCGCGTCACGACGGATCTCCCCGCTTCCGCCCGGTCCTCCCGGCTTCTGTTCGGGAGGATGCAGTTGCTTCTCGTCGTAGCGCACCGCGAAGACCTCGCCGCTCGCCATCGCGATCTCGGCGCTGACGGTGGTGAGGTCGGCCTCGTTCCCCGCCACCGCCACCATGCGCCAGCCTTCCGGATTGGCCGACTGCGAGACGAGATGGGTCTTCTTGGTTTCCCGGTCGACGAGGGTCGCAAAGAGCTGCCCCTCGATGCGTGCGACCCCCGTGAGCATGAGCGACTGGGAAAGGTCGAGGGAGCGCAGAAAGGGCGAGGATGTCCTGAGGGCGTTGAAGTCCTCCTCGGTCACCGCAGCCGGAATTTCACGGACAGAGGCGGCGGGACCGTCCTCTTCGGCATGGAGAATGGCGCCTGAGAACAACGGCAGAAATGCCACCAGCGCGAGTCCCCTTGATCGATTCCGGAGGATGACAGAGTTTCCTTTCATACCCGCCTTTTCATGGCGATAACCGACACTCTAAACTCCGACATCGAACCCGGTTGCGTCCTTTTTGAGGCGCAACCACGTCCGCTTCCCCGGAGCTTCTTGCCATGTCGCCACGGATCGGCTTTGCTGGCATCGTGAGACTCCTCTTCTGCCTTCTGTTCTCCGCTCCCTTCCTCCTCCAGGCCGAGGAAAAGGACTCTCCACAACGTCCGCTGGGAGAACTGACTCTCGGAGAGCGGGCCACGGTCCACTTTTCCGAATCCCCTCCCCAATCCTCCGATCCGCTCCAGGTCCGCTACCGGCTCATGGCCGCGGAGGATCCCCCTGCCTATGAGGTGAGCAAGGAAAGTTTCGAGGTCATCCTGCCCGAAGGATGGGACGGGAAAAAAGATCTCGGTCTCTTCGTCTGGATTCCCGCCGGTGACGCACCACAGATTCCGGATTCCTGGGTAAAGATCCTTGCGAAACACCGGCTCGTCTTCATCGGGGCGAAGCGATCCGGAAATCCGCGGAATCTCTTCGACCGCCTCCGCCTCGCCATCGACGCGAATCACAATGTGCGGCAACAGCTTCCCATCGATGGTCGCCGGGTCTACGTGTCGGGCTTCTCCGGAGGAAGCAGGGTCGCCAGCATGCTCGGGGTGGCGTGGGGGGAGATGTTCAGCGGCACGATCTGCTGCATGGGAGTGAACTTTTACACGGACGTCGCCGCTCCCGACGGAAAGGTTTACGGGCTGAGTTACCTGCCCGACGAGGAACTCCTCCCCCTCGTGAAACGCCATTGCCGCTTTGCCCTCGTCACCGGGGAAAAGGATTTCAACCGACCCAACACCTTGGGCGCCTTTGAAAACGGATTCCTGAAGGAGGGATTCGCGAACGTGAAGGTTTTCGACATTCCGGGACACGGCCACAGCCCGCCTCCCGCCGAATGGCTCGACCGCGCCATATCCTTCGTCGACGAAGGAAAAACCCCTTCCCCCTGAACCAGGATGCCGTCTCCCGCCCTCATCGCCGTCGACTGGGGTTCGACCCATTTCCGAGCCAAGCTGATCGTCGCCGGAAAAGTCGTCGCCTCGACAGCCTCGGCGGACGGTATTCGACATCTCGGCGGGCGGAAGTGCGAGGAGATCCTCGCCTCGCATTGTGCCGCCTGGTCCCACACGCATCCCAATCCTGAGGTCCTCATGAGCGGAATGGTCGGCGCCCGCGAGGGATGGGTCGAGGTGCCCTACGTGCCCGCGCCCTGCGGTCTGGCCAATCTCGCCGCCGCTACCGTTTCCGTTCCCAGCGAGAGCTTCGAAAGGGTGCTCATCGTGCCGGGGGTCCGGAACGACGAAACCGGCATGCCCGCGACGGACGTGATGCGGGGGGAAGAAACCCAGATCGCCGGCCTCCTCACCTCCCTCCCCCGCGAAGGTGCGGTCGTCTGCCTCCCGGGAACCCATTCGAAATGGGTGATTTGTCAGGACGGCGAAATCCGGTCTTTTCGCACCTGGCTTACCGGCGAGGCCTACGAGCGGCTCACCCGCGAGAGCCTCATCAGTGGAGACGGGACTCCCGCCGATCCGGGAAGCCCCGCCTTTGCAAAGGGGCTGGAAGCCTCGGGGGCACCGGGTGGGCTGCTCCATCAGCTCTTTCTCGGACGCACCCACATGCTTGCCGGACGGCTATCGCCGCCGGATGTGCGCAGTTTCGCCTCGGGACTGCTGGTGGGGCACGAGTTGCGTGAGGCCATCGACTTTGCCGCTGACCTGCCCGTTCATCTCGTCGGAGACTCGCCTGCAGCCGAAGCCACCGCCGCCGCCTTGAACCACCTTGGTATCCCGCACGTACAGATCCTGGAAGACGCGCACCTGAACGGCATTCAGGCAGTGGCTCGATCGGTGATCGGTGATCGGTGATCGGTTTGTTCCTTCAAGCCTTCGCCACGCGCATCACGTTCCCCCCAAGGATCTTGCGGATATCGTCGTCGGAATAACCACGCTGGACGAGTCCCACGGTGTAGAGGGGCCAGTTCGTCCAGGCGAGACTGAGGTCGGCCTGTTCGCTCGCCACAAAATCATCCGGGGGCCAGAGGGACCGGAAAGGCTCGCGTTTCCGGCGCAGTCCCGCGACCGCCGCCTTGCGGTTCTCTTCGCCGCTGTTCCGTGAGGAGTAGGCGATGTCCGTCCCGATGGCGACGTGGTCGACTCCGAACTTCTTCGCCACGTAGTCGATGTGGTCGAGGAAGGCGTTGAGGTCGCCCTTGCCCCGGAGAAAACGCGAGATGCAGCAGATCCCGATGTAGCCGCCCGAATCCGCGAGCGCCTTGATGACCTCGTCGGGCTTGCTGCGAATGTGAGGATGCAGGGCTGCGGCGGTCGAGTGGCTCGCGACCACCGGCTTCGAAGAGACCTTCGCCGCCTCGAGGCTCGTCTGCCAGCCGGAGTGGGCACAGTCGGGGATGACGCCGACCCGGTTCATCTCGGCGATGACGGCGCGCCCGAAGTCGCTCAGCCCCGCGTTCGACGTCTCGGCGCATCCGTCGCCGATCATGTTCCTTCGCTGGTAGGTCAGGTGCATCATGCGGATACCGAGATGGTAAAAGACCTTCAGGTAGCGGAGCTCGTCGGGGATGCTGAGCCAGTCCTGGGTCAAGGGCACGCCGTTGCCGGTGAAATAGAGGCAATGTTTCCCTGCCGCCTTGACCGCCTCGATATCCTCCGGCGTCGCCGCCTTCGCAACGAAGTCGCGGAGATGATCCGTCGTGTAGGTGAAATGGGCGAGTCGCTTCAACAGGCGCGTCGGGTCCTGACATTCCTGTCCTGCATTCTGGAAGATGCAGGTCACCCCCGAGGCGCGCCAGCCTTCCCGGTATTCGGCGAATTCCTCCTCCGAGGTGACACAGCGGGTCATGCTCATGTCTTCCCTCATGTCGTCGAGTTCGACGTCGGAAGCCCCCGCCATGGCCGCGGCCTTGACCGCTTCTCCGTCGATGGCGCAGCGCGGAGAAAAACCGTAGCCATCGAAGACAAGGGCGTCGGCGTGCAGTTCGAGCCCGTGCTGGAGATCCTTCGCCGAAGGCTGCAGCACGGCGAGGGCCGCCTCACGGGCTTTCTGGATCACCGGATTGAGATTCTCCGTTAGCCGCTTCACCCGATCTTCCGGGGCCTCGGAATTCTGGGCGACCACTCCGGCGAGCGGAGTGGCAGCCGCGACGGGGGCAGCGGACTTGAGAAAATGACGTCGATCCATACCCATTCGCCTAACACAAAAGCCCCTTTCCGCGCAAAATCTTGCCGATACCGCATCGCGTGAGGAGCTTTGGCGAGGGTATTTCCGTGATCTCATCGGCGCAGGCTTCCCTCATACTCTGGCACTCCGCAGGCTGGACGGAAGCCCGTCAAATTTGCGTTTGCGGGCATTGCCCGGACAGCTTTGAATCCCTGACCCACGGTTCGATGCCTCGGCGCCCCGAAAACGACTGCCTGCCTTTCCTGAAAGCCCTCTCCGACGAGTCGCGCTGGAACATCGTCCGCACCCTCGTCTCCTCGCCGGATCCCCTCACCCTTGGCGACCTCGCCTCCCGTCTCGGCCTTTCCGATTACAACGCATCGCGTCACACCCGCATCCTGAACGAGGCCGGAATTGTCACGGTCAAACGCGAAGGCCGCTTCAAATGGATCGGGATTCACTCCGGCTTCCGAAAGCGTCTCCGCACGGAAACCGATTCGGAACTTCTCGACCTCGGTTGCTGCCGATTCGAATTCGAACAGTCCTCCGCGGATTCACGGGGGAATAAACACTTGCACAAAAACGCAACTATTCCTAATCTCCGCTCCATGTCAGATCCCGCACGCTACCTCATGATCGGCGGCTTCCTCGGCGCCGGCAAGACCACCGCCGTCGCCGCCGTCGCGCGCCATCTCTCCGACGCCGGGAAGCGGGTCGGACTCATCACGAACGACCAGGGACGCGAGCTCGTCGACACCAAGATGCTGCGAAGCCGCGGCTTCGCCACGGAGGAAATCGCGGGCGGCTGCTTCTGCTGCAAATTCAATTCCCTCGTCGATGCCGCCGCGCGTCTCGACGAGGATGCGGCTCCGGAAGTATTCATCGCCGAACCGGTGGGCAGTTGCACCGACCTCGTCGCCACCGTGACCTACCCCTTGCGTCGCATCTACGGAGACCGGTTTTCCATCGCCCCCCTCTCCGTCCTCGTCGATCCGATGCGCGCACGGCGCATTCTTGGTCTCGAAGCGGGGCAGAACTTTTCCGAGAAAGTCGTCTACATCTATCGCAAGCAACTCGAGGAAGCCGACCTCATCGTCATTTCGAAACGCGATCTCCTCGACGAAGCCGGTGAAGCCGAACTCCGTTCCGCCCTCGAACGCGAGTTTCCGAAAGCCCGCGTTCTCGCCGTCTCCGCCCGCACCGGTGAAGGCATGGAGGATTGGTTTTCCGTCCTCGAATCCGAGGACCAGGTCCGGGAGATCGCGATGGAGATCGACTACGACACCTACGCCGAGGGTGAGGCCCTGCTGGGTTGGCTCAACGCCACGGTCGAGCTGACGACGACCGGAGAAATCGACACCACGCCCCTGCTCCAGCAACTTGCCCGGGAGATCCAGCAGCGCCTTGTCTCCGCTGGGGCCGAGGTCGCCCACCTCAAGATGACCCTCAGTCCCGACAATGCCTTCGCCGGGGAAGTGGCCGTGGTGAACCTCGTCCGCAACGACTTCTCCCCCGAGATGGGACAGGAACTCGATGAGCCGATCGAGGGTGGGCAGATCATTCTCAATCTCCGTGCCGAAGCCGATCCGGAAGCGCTTGAGTCCATCGTGCGGGAATCCATCGCGACCGTGGCCACTCCCGAGTGCCGGCTTTCGCTCGAACACCTCGAACGCTTTCGCCCCGGTCGCCCCGTTCCGACCCATCGGGACGCGTGAACGCCTTCCCTGATCAGGGCACGTAATAGTCGCCCAGGTGATCGAGGATCGTCGTGCGAAGGGTCTCGCCGTCAACGAGCCCATTGTGCCGCCAGATGATCCTGCCATCGGTGTCGACAAGCACGGTGTGAGGAACCCCTCCGGGCCACTCGGGATCGAGAGCCTGCATCAGTTCGTCGATGTCGCTGCCGCTGTAGAGGTAGCTGTTCGTCGTGCGCCCTTCGGCTTCGACGCTTTTTTTCAGCTTGGGCGCCATCCCCGCCCTCTGCTTTTCGAGAAAGGCTTTCACCGCGGCGGCGTTCCCCGGGTCATCGACACTGATGCTGATGAACTCGAAGTCTCGCAGGCCGAACTTTCGGGCCGTCGCGACGAGGTCGGGAAACTCCTGCACGCAGGGAGCACACCAGGTCGCCCAAACATTGAAGAGCCGCACCTTGTTCGTTCCGTTTTTCCTCAGGGCAGCGATTCCGGCGGCATCGATCGACTCGACCTCGACGGGTGTCGCATCCCAGGAGGCCATCTTTTCGGCGACGGCGCTTTTCTTGCTCCGCCACTTGGTCGAGCAGCCCATCGGTTTCGTGACCTCCACGGGGACCGGTTTTCCGACGAGAAGCGCTTCGACGGCATTGCGGGTGTCGGGCGACTTCACGGTGGAATCGTCGCCGCCGAAACGCGAATCGTCGAAGCGGCCCTTGTAGCGCAGCTTTCGCTCCGCGTCGAAGACGAAGACATGGGGTGTCGTGAGGCATCCATAGGCGCGCGCCACTTCCTGGGTTTCTCCATCGTAGAGATAGGGAAAATCGAAGCCCTCCTCCGCGGCGTAGAGCTTCATTTCCTCGAAGCTGTCGTTGTACTTGGAATAGCCAAGTTCGTCGACGCTGAGTCCTTCGGGGTGGTTCGGATTGATCGCGACGAAAGCCATTCCTTGTGGGCGGTAATCCGCGAGAAAGGATTTCAAGCGATCCGCGGCTCCGTGCGAAGTCGGGCAGTGATTCGAGGTGAAAAAGACGACAAGGACCTTGCCTTCCTTGAAATCGGCGAGACTCCAGGTCTTGCCATCGATTCCCGGCAGGGAGAAGGCAGGAGCGGATTCTCCGATCTTCAAATCGGCGAGCCCCTCCTCGGCGGAGGAAATCACGGCGGAGGAAAAGAGAAGCAGGAAAGCGACAAGGGATTTCGACCGGATCATGACGGGGATGAATTTCGCCTGTAAGCTTGACGGGAAAACCTCCCGGGGGCAAGAACCTAAAGTCGGCGAGTCCCGCTGGATCTGGTAGGAAAAATGCGTCCTCTGGAGCGATTCCACCCCTCCCGTCATGCACGCCCACGTTCTCCAGCACGCCCCCTTCGAAGGCATCGGAAGTTGCGCGGATTGGCTCAAGGCCCGGGGCGCGGTCGTGACCACGACCCGCTTCTACGAGTCGGCCGATCTTCCCAGCCTCGAGGGGATCGATCTCGTCATCGCCATGGGTGGCCCCATGAGTGTGAACGACGAAGCTTCCCTGCCCTGGCTCGTCGCTGAAAAAGCCTTCCTCCGCGCCGCGATCGACCGCGGGATCGCCGTGCTCGGCATCTGTCTCGGGGCCCAACTCATCGCCAGCGCCTGCGGAGCGAGGGTCTTCCGAGGGCGTCATCGCGAAATCGGCTGGTTCCCGATCGAGGCGCTGGCCTCCGGGGTGTCATCCATTCCCGTTCCCGAGAACGCCCTCGTCCTGCACTGGCACGGAGAGACCTTCGACCTCCCGAAGGGTGCCGTGCACCTCGCACGAAGCACCGCCTGCGAACACCAGGCCTTTCAAATTGGCGAACGCGTGCTCGGTTTGCAGTTTCATCCCGAAGTCACGCCCGGGTCGCTCGCCACGATGCTCGAATACAGTCGCGACGACCTCGTGCCGGGCGAATTCGTGCAAAGTGAAGCCGAGATCCTCTCCACGGATCCTGGCGACTTCACCCGGCTCGCGGAACTGACCGCCGCGCTCCTCGATCACCTGACGGCCGATCGCTGATCGCCCCGCATTCCCGCTCGGAACCGCCGCGCCTCACTCCTCCCGGAGCGAGGCCATGTCGATGGAGAAGCGATATTTCACATCCGACTTCAGAAGCCTCTCGTAGGCCTCGTTGACCTGCTGGATCGCAATGATCTCGACGTCCGAGGTGATGCCGTGCTCACCGCAGAAATCGAGCATCTCCTGCGTTTCCGCGATCCCTCCGATGAGCGAACCGGCGAGACGCTTCCGTCCGAAAAGAAGACCGAAAGCCGCCACCGGCAGCGGTTTGTCGGGAGCGCCCACGAGCGTGAGGGTGCCGTCGATCGCCAGCAGGTTGAGATAGGCGTTGATGTCGTGCTCCGCGGAAACGGTGTCGAGGATGAAATCGAAACTCCCCGCCGCCTGCTGCATCGCGTTGGCATCTCGCGTGACGATGACCTCGTCGGCCCCGAGGCGAACGGCGTCGTCCGCTTTGCCGGGCGAGGTCGTGAGGACGACGGTGTGCGCCCCGAACGCGTGGGCGAATTTCACCCCCATGTGACCAAGCCCCCCGAGACCGACGACACCTACCCTTTTGCCGCGAATGTCGCCCCAGCGGCGGATCGGCGAATAAGTCGTGATACCTGCACAGAGCAGCGGCGCGACACCGGCGAGATCGAGATTGCCGGGCACCTTGAGAACGAAATGTTCGTCGACCACGATGCTGCTGGAATACCCTCCGTAGGTCACGGGAGCGGTGCCGTGCTTGTCCGGTGAATTGTAGGTGAAGGTCGCGTTCGGACAGAATTGCTCGAGATGCGAATCGCAGATGGGGCAGCTGTGATCGGAGTCGACGAGACAGCCAACACCAACCAGGTCACCGGGACCGTGTTTCGTCACCGCGGACCCGACCCGGGTTACCTTGCCGACGATCTCGTGCCCCGGAACGCAGGGATAAACCGTGGGCAGGGCGCTCCATTCGTTGCGGGCCTGGTGCAGATCCGAGTGACAGACCCCGCAGAAGAGGATCTCGATCTCCACGTCGCGGTCGGTGGGTTCCCGCCGAGGGATTGGCGCATAAGCAAGCGGAGCAGTCGGACTGGAGGCGGCGTAGGATCGGGCAGTGGGCATGTCAGGAGGATAAGTT
>JAGRPC010000144.1 GCA_020439925.1 Verrucomicrobiia bacterium
GCCGTCGGCTCCCTCTCCGACCCAGACCAGGATCGTCAATCGCATCACCTATCTCGCCGACCTCCCGCGGCACCGCGCCTACGCCGCCTCCATCGAAGCTTCGGTCGGATCATCGGGCCGTTCCCTTCGCGACGATACGGGACGCCTCCTCGCGATTCCCGGCCCTCTCGGACTGAACTGGAAACGACGCAAATGGGGGCTCCTTCCACGAATCGAAAACGGGGATCTCACCGGGGCGAATCCACCCACCGAACTCCGCCTTCGTCTCGCCGCAGGATTCCACATCTCCGTCATCGGCAATCCCGACTGGGTCTTCGTGAAATACCATACCCACGGAGGCATCGAACCGAATTCGGGAGCCCTTCTCGGAGAACCGATGCGCCGCTTTCACGAAAGTCTCGCCGGCCTCGAGGATCTGCGCGTTCATTATGTCACTGCGCGGGAGATGGCGAATCTGGTCCACGCCGCCGAAGACGGTCACCGCGGTGATCCCGCTCCTTACCGGGATTACCTCTTCCGGCTCCCGGCCAGAGCCTGACCTTCGTCAGGACCCCGGCCTCTAGGGTCTCGCCCGAAGGAAGGCGATCAGGTCGGCCATCGCCTGTGGCGACACGGCGACTTCAAGTCCTTCGGGCATGAGTGATCGACCCGAGTTCTGGAGTTTCGCGATCTCCGCGCGCGGAATGTCGGTCGTGCGGTTGTCCGCCGTTTTCAGGGTGATGCCGCTTTCGGACTCGGCCACAACCCGGCCGGTGAGCACGGTCCCTCCCCTGGTCTCGACAAGGTATTCCATGTATTCCGGGGCCACCTCCCGGTTGGGATCCATCACGTTGGTCACGATGCGCTCGATTTCCCACCCCTCGACGACAGCCAGGTTCGGGGCGAGATCGATGAGCCCCTGTTCGCGAAACTTGTGACAGCCCATGCAGATGCCCTGGTAAACCGCCTCTCCCTTGGCGGGATCGCCGTCGAAGGTGGCGACGTCCTTATACCGTTCAAGGACCTCCGATCGCGAACCCGCTCCCGCGAAGAGCTCCTTCGCCCGGGCGCTGATGGCGGGATCCTTGTGAGCGAGGAGCAGCTCCTGTCGCGTCGCCCCGATCTGGTGCGGCAGAATCTGCCCTGCCTCGATTGCATCCAGAAGCGGACCGAGCCGTTCCTTACGCTCCAACAGCAGCTGCACCACCTGACTGCGAAGCTCACCGCTGTAACCCTCCCATCCCCGGAGGAGCAATGGCCCCACTTCTGGACGAGCCCCCCCAACCGTAGAGAGGGCCGCCGCCGCGCTTGACCGCACCTCGGGAGGTTCGACCGCATCGAGGAGGTTCTCCAGGAGAGCGGAAATCGCATCAAAGGGAGCATCGCGCAGCAGGGCGATCGCCTCGCTCCGCCGGACGACGGAAGTGTCGCGATCGGCAGCCCGCACGCTCGCCTCCGCAAAAACGGAATCGAGAAAGACCTTTCCTCCGGGGGCCTCTCCGGCGACCGCGCTCAGGTTCGACTTCGCGCTGCGCAGCCCGGTGCTCAACCCCGTCACCACGGCGAGCGCCGAGCGATCGGGCTTGCCTCTGCCGGCGAGTCGCCCGATAAGCTCAGCTGGTTCCCCGGATTGATTCCGCGCGCCCACGAGGCGAGCGAGCGATCCGAGCATTTCCCCCGATGAAGCCGAACCGGTGAAGGATCCATCCGCGAGGAGCTTCTCAAGGATTGCCGCCGCATGGGGCAATGAAGAAGTTAGGACCGCGAGCCGGATCCACGAATCGCCCGAGTCACGTCGAGCGATTTCCGCCAGCGCACCAGTGACGGAGGGTTCCGTGTCATCGGGCTCACCGGCTCCGAGCGCGAGGGCGGCCTGGAATCGAACCGCCGCTTCCGGGTCGCCGGCCAGAGCCACGAGGGGCTTTCGAAACCCGGGCCATTTCCCGGCAAGCCGGGCCGCCAGCTTCGCCGCATTCGCCCTCACTCCCGGAGACGAATCCCCCAGCGCGAGTTCCACGTCCTCCGGTTCCAGCATTTCCAATCCATCCAGCGTCCACAGGGCGTGCAGCCGCCCCCGCGGCTCCGCACTTTTCCGCGCGAGCGCCCGAAGCGCGTCTACCACCGAGCGGTCCTGCCGTTCGAAGAGAAGCCGCTGTGCCGTTTCGCGGTGCCAGGCGTTTGGATGCTCCAGCAGGGCCACCAGTTCCAGGCTGCTCGCGCCGCTCAGCTTCGGGGCAGGACGATGGCGGTAACCCGGCGGCTCGAGACGGTAGATGCGTCCCCGGTCGCGCCCGCGCTCCAGGTCCATTCGCTCATGAAAGGCATCCGGCAGCGACCAGGGATGCTCGATCGCCTCGCGGTAGAGATCCGTGATGTGGAGGCAACCGTCGGGCGCGTTGACTGAATTGGTCGGACGAAACCAGACATCCGTCGACGCGACGAGATCGGCCTTCCCCGCACTCTCCGGCTTGCTTACCGAAAACGTTGCGCCCGATGCCTTCATATCCACATGAAAGACGAGGTTGTAGCAAGGTTCGGTGACGATCATCGAACCGCGATAGGCCTCGGGATAAGCGTCCCCCCGATAAACCACCGCTGCGGACGATGAAGTCGGGCTGCTCGGATCCCCCGCGTTCCTGCCCCGGGGAAACTTGTATCCCTTCCGGGGCACAAAGGTGCGGTCCTGGTATCGCTGCAGCCTCCAGGCCTCGATGGCGGTGATCGGAAATAGTTCGATCGGATCCTCGGCCGTCGTGCAGAGCTGGGTCGTCTGTCGGCTCGGGAGCCAGGGATGCCTCGACAGTGCCTCCACCGGCATCACCACATTCCAGACCGGACTGCTGTTGCTGCAGAGAAAGCGGTTCCCCCAATCGTCGAAAGTATTGCCAAACTGACCGCCCCCCGAAATCAGTTCGAAGCGGCTCCCCGCAGCCGGATCGAGCCGGACATCGTTTCGACCGATCTCTACCGCGCCAGCCGGACCATCCCCGGGAGCATAAACCTTCCCCCCGTTGCTCGAGGAAGTGATGTAGATCCGGTTGTCGAGTCCCCAGATGGGATTGTTCACCTCCGCCTGGACGTTGTACTTCCGATAGCCCGTAAGCACCTTCTCCTTCACATCCGCCTTGCCATCCCCATCGGTATCCTTGAAATACCAGAGGTCGGGGGCGGCGGTGACAAAGATCCCGCCCTTCCACGGCACGACTCCCGTGGGCCAGGACAGGCCCTCCGCAAAAACCGTGGCCTTGTCGAAAACCCCGTCGCCATCCACATCCTCCAGGAGCCGTATCTTCCCGATGGCTTTGTCGGTCGGATTCTCCTGCATCGGCTTGTGCTTCGCCTTGTCCGTGTAGGGATAGTCGTTCATCTCGGCGACATAGGCCCGCCCGTCCTCGTCGTAGCACAGCGCCACCGGGTCGGTAACGAGAGGCTCCGCCGCCAGGAGCGTCATCCTGAACCCGTCCAGCAGTTGGAAATCCTTCGCGGTCTCCGTCGCCGGAACCGGTGGAACCTCGGGAAACGGTTCGGCGGCACGGGCGATCGGGAAGGCGATCAGCAAGAGCCACAGCGGGTAAATCATTCGCAGGGAGAGAGGATGGGGGTTCCTTTCCATGGCTTTCCAAGAATTTCGATTTTCAGGACTCCAACAACGAGCGTTGTGACTCCCGGAGAAGGCGGTCGACACCCGGCTCGCAGAACGCCACGCTCACTTCGTAGCCGCCCTGCGGATAAGCCTCGCTCGTCGGAAGATACCAGGGTCCGTCGTCCCCGTAGGCCGCCACGGCGACGAACTTTCCGGGCGCGGCCTGCTGCGCCGCGAGCTGGTATTCGACAAAGACCTCTCCCGGCAAGTGCAGTATCGCGGCCTTCGCGTTCAGGTGAAGCGCCCCGAGGGTGAGCGGATCCCCCTGTTCGCAGCGTCGCAGCCAGGTGAGCCGGAACGCATTCCGGTTGCGGTCCGCCGTCGTCGCCCCCTTTCGGTGGATCCGCGCCTCGATCGCCTCATAATCCGGATCGATCCGCCCCTCGGGCGTCAGGCTCGTCGTCGTCCACACCACCGAATCGAGCGGTTCCGGCTTGAGAAGCACGCCCGCCGCGACCATCGCCCGGTAGAGGCGTTCCCCGAGTTCGCGCATGTTCGCCGCCGTGAGATCCGTGTATTTCCCCGCGTTGAGGTTCCCCGCGCAGGCCGTGAAATAGATATGCATGCACTCCGGTTCCGCTTCCTCGGC
>JAGRPC010000145.1 GCA_020439925.1 Verrucomicrobiia bacterium
AGGTCGTAGGCAGATCTTTCGTCGCGTTCCCGATCGCGGAAGCGGGGGCGGGTGCCCTTGATGGGGCGGGTCTGGATGGTGCGTCCGCTCATCCGCAGGAACTGCTCGGGAGAGGAGGAAAGGAGGGTGCGGCCGCCGAGTTTCGCATAGACCGAGTGGGGGGCAGGTGAGATCTCCCGGAGTCGCCGGTAGAGGGCAAAGAGATCGAGGTCGGGCGGTCGCCGTGCCGAGAGACGGTGGGTGAGGTTCACCTGATAGATGTCGCCGGCAGCGATGTAGTCGCGTGCCCGTTCCACGAGGCGGCAGAACTCCTCGCGTTCGGTTCCATCTATGAACTCGAGCCGAGACGAGTTCCTGTTCTGAAGCGGAGCGTTCTTGCGACGATCGAGCCACTCGCCGGATCCGGTCCAGCGTCCGCTGCGGTGATCGTGGAGAAGGAAGTCGTCGTACTCTCCGAAGACGAAGGAACCTTCGTAGTCAATCATCCCGTAGAGGCCTGCGCCGGGAAATCCGAGATCGGGAGTTGATTCCTCGGGGAGTCGGCGTTTCGCGAGGAGATCGCGAAGGGCAAGAAAATCTCGCTCGACGTTGAGATCCCCCGTGAGAACGGATCGGGGGCAGGCGGTGATGAGCGAAAAGCGGACATCTTCCCCGGGACGTTCCCCCTGGTCCGCCGTCGCGGAATCCAGAAAGAAGAAACCCGGCAGGTGGGAGAGCTCCGCCGCGAGTTCAGCGGGGGAGATCGAGTCGAGCCGGGTCAGGGCGCTCGGGCGGGAGAGGGCCATGGTCTGAAACGGGCGAAAGAAACGCGGGATTCACGCCAACTCCAGAGAAATCACGCCCTTTCTTCAAAGGTCATCGTAGGAAATCGAGAAGGTGTCGCCATCCTCGATCCTGCCGCTGCGGAGACCTTTCATGAACCAGCGCTTGCGCTGCTCCGAGGTCCCGTGGGTGAAGGCGTCGGGCACGACTCGGCCCTGGGCCTGTTTCTGGAGACGGTCGTCGCCGATGGCATTGGCCGCGTTCATCGCCTCTTCGACGTCGCCCTCCTCGAGGATGCGCCACTTTTCCTCGGCGTGGTGGGCCCAGACGCCGGCGAGAAAGTCGGCCTGCAGTTCGAGCCGCACGGAGAGGCGGTTGTATTCGGCGGTGGGGAGGCGGCCGCGCTGCCCGTGGACCTTGTCGGTGTAGCCGAGCAGGTTCTGCACGTGGTGGCCCACCTCGTGGGCGAGAACGTAGGCGTAGGCGAAATCACCCCCCGCCCGGAAGCGGTCGCGCATTTCGTCGAAGAACGAGGTGTCGAGATAGACCGTCTCGTCATAGGGGAGATAAAACGGACCCGTGGCCGCCGAAGCCACTCCTCCGGGATACTGGGTCTGGCCGGAAAAGAGGACCAGTCTCGCGGGTTTGTAGCTCCTGCCGTAGGGGGCAAAGACCTCGCTCCAGACTTCCTCGGTATCTGCCTTCAAGGTCTTCACGAAGGCCCCGACCTCGTCGTTGGGGTCTGCTGGAACTCCAGGGTCGACCTGCATCGATCCCCCCTGGATCTCGTTCACCGTCTCCAGCAACTGGAGCGGGTCCTGTTTGAGGAAGAGGGCGAGAACGAGGACGATGAGAATCGTGCCTCCGCCGAGGGCAACGGGTCGCCCTCCCGCGGCGGTCACGCGACCGCCCTGTCCTCGACGGTCTTCGACATTGGTGCTTTGACGACGGCCTTTCCAGCGCATGGGAACAAGGTGTGGTTGAGCCGGGAGGATAGCGCCTCCACCTGATTGCGGAAAGAAACAATCCGCACGTCGGGGAAAAACTCGCGTAGTCTCGCGGGTCGATGAAGAGCAGCACGCCGCGTTTCGGGAACAGCGTGTCCCTGCCGCACCTCGCCGCCGTCGTGGCGGGTGCGCTCCTCATTGCCTTCGCCCCCATCCTTGCGGTGCTGAGCACGCGCGGCGATGACGGAGTCGGCACCTGGGACGCGGCGTTTTGGCGCGTAGCCCTGGGCACCTGCGCCTTGTCGGTGCTCTTCGCGGTGCAGCGAAGGTCCATCGTGCCGCGTCGAGGAGACTTCGCTGGCGGGCACGCCTGGCTCTGGTTGCCCGGGGTCGCCTTCGCCGGGGATTTCTGGTCGTGGCACTGGTCCTTCGAAAATACCTCGGTGGCGAACGCCTCGCTCCTCTGCAACACCGCGACGATCCTGGTGGCCCTCTACGCCTGGTTGGTGTGGAAGGAGAAATTGACGGGACTCTTTGTCGCCGGAGCCCTCCTTGCGGTGGCGGGCATGGCCCTTCTCGTGCTCAGTTCGGTCGGTCGCGAACCTCCTGCCGACGGCAACCCGCTGTTCGGTGACGGCCTTGCCCTCCTTACCGCGGTGTTTTATGCCGTCTACCAGCTCTCGATGAAACGCTACCGCAGCGAGCATTCCGCTCCGGTCCTTTTATTCTGGGCGAGCCTTGTGGCCTCGCTCATTCTCCTCCCCCTCGCCCTGGTGCACGAGGCTCCTTTCTTTCCCGGCAGCATGCGGATGTGGCTGCCACTCCTCGGGCTCGGGTTCGTCTCCCATTTTTGCGGACAGGGACTGATCTCGTGGGGTGTGGTGGGTGTGCCGGCGAGTCTCGGCTCCGTTCTTCTCCTGGTGCAGCCGGTCGCCACTGCCCTCCTCGGGGTGCCTATTCTCGGTCAGGAGCTGGTTCCGTGGCAGGTCGTTGGAGCCGCCGCCTGCGTCGGCGGTCTCTTTCTTGCCGTGAAAGGGAAGAGAAGGGGGTAGCTGTTAGCTGTTAGCGAGTTCCGACCACGGCCTTCTCCCACGCTAGCAGCGCCCGCTTCCTTCCCACCCCCCAGCGGTAGCCGGAGATGGCGCCGGTTTCCCGGATGACGCGGTGACAGGGAATGAGAAAGGCGATCGGATTGGATCCCGCGGCCGTTCCCACCGCCCGCGCTGCTCCCGGCTGACCGAGCGAATCGGCGAGACGTCCATAGGTCGTGAGGGATCCGGGCGGGATTTCGAGGAGAGCCCGCCACACCCGCACTTGAAAGGAAGAGCCTCTCACCCAGGCCCGGAGCGACGGGGTTTCCGCCCCTGATCGCGGTGGCACGATGATCGATGAGATCCTTTCGGCGGCCCAGGAGTCGTCGCGGTTCCATTTGGCTCGTGGCCATTCCTGGAGCGAAGTGGCGGGATCGCTGTTATCCGCTCCCAGGAACTCGAGCAGGCAAATGCCACGTTCTGTCTCTCCGATCCGGCAGCGGCCGAAGGGAGACTCGGCTTCGCCCCATCGGATCGAGAGTCCTGCTCCGCCCGACTTGATCTCGCCGGGGGAGGCGGCTTCCAGCGAGACGCAGAGATCGTGAAGCCGCCCGGCCCCCGACAGACCCGCCTCGATTGCCGACTCGAGCACGGGGACTCCTTTGGCGAGACGCTCCCTGGCGTCGGCGAGGGTGAGGCATTGCACGAAGGTCTTCGGCGTCACCCCTGTCCAGCGGACGAACTCGTGATGAAAATGCGACTCTCCAAGTCCGGCGAGCGCCGCCAATTCGGCTAGCGAGGGCTGCGCGAGGGCATTCTCGTCGAGCCAGCGGAGGATCCGCTCCATGCGGGCGTAGGAGGTCATCGAGGTGAAAGTAGGCGAGGGGAGCAGAGGGAGCCACCCGGATCTTGCGGTCATTTTTCTCCCCCAATTCCGCCCTTGCCCCGCGCTCCCGGGGCAGGTTATCCTCCCGCGCCATGTCCGGAACGCCTCCCACCCTCGACCCGACCCTCTGCCGCGCGAGACAAGACCGTCTTCGCTCCTACCTCGCGACAAACGAACTCGATGGAGCCGTCTTTTTCGACCGACATTACATCCACGGTCTTACCGGCTACTGGCACGGTCAGCCGCTCACGCCGGTCGCCCTCCTCGTGAAGGGGGGCGGTGGCAATGTCCTCGTGACGCACGATGAATCGGCGCAGGCGCCGGCGGCGGACGAGATTGCGATCTACACAACCAACGACTTTTGTACCCTGCGTCCGAATCTCAGCGCCGAAGTGGCGGGTGTGCTGAATCCTTTTTTGAAGGGGCTCAAAAGCGTCGGAACCGAGCAGCAGGTGCCCGCCGCCCTCATCGATGGGCCGGTTTGCCGCGACATTTCCTTCGACTACCAGTATCTCCGCCGTCGCAAGGATGCCGACGAGGTGGCGGCGCTCCTTTTCACCGTCGAGTGTGCGGACAAGGCCTACGCCGAGGCGAAGCAGCTCCTCGAGCCCGGTGTCGACGAGGTCGAGATCATGTCCGCGATGCTGGAGACGGCCACCTATGCCGCGGGAGAGTTTCTCTCCGGTTGGGGGCAGGATTTCCAAGCGGGCGCTCCGGGTGGATTTGCCCGACCCCGCCGGGCCGTCGAGGCGGGAGAACTGATCCCGCTCGACATCGGAGTGGGCGTGCGGGGTTACCGGTGCGACCTCTGCCGCACCTTTGCGGTCGACGGTTCTCCCACCGAGGAGCAGGCGGCGGCGCAGGCCCGCGTCGTCGAGGTGATGAAATTCGGGGAATCGTTCCTGAAGCCCGGCCAGTCCTGCCGAGCCATGTTCGAGGCGGTGAAAGGAGAACTCGACGGATGGAAGGGCTATTCTTTTTTCCACCACGCGGGTCACGGGATCGGACTCGACGCCCACGAGGTGCCGCGGATCAATCCGGCCTGGGACGACTCCTTCGAGGAGGGGGACGTGGTCGCCTTCGAGCCCGGACTCTACGGTGGAGACCTGCGCGCGGGAATTCGCCTCGAAAACAACTATCTGATCACCGCGGAGGGATTCCGCCAACTCTCCCATTTTCCTCTGGACCTGGCTTGAGGCGCGGGGATCGCGCCCACTTTTCCGAACCGTGTCTTGACGCGCGGCTTCGCTTCGCGAAGTCTATGCGCGGTTTTTCTCTCCCTTTGAATCATGGCTTCCGAACCCGTCCTCATCGCCGGCTCGTGGCGCGAGTCTGAACAGACCGGCGTCTTTCAATCCGCGAATCCCGCCACCGGGAAACTCCTGCCTGCCCATTATCCGGTCAGCTCCTGGGCGGACTGCGAGGCGGCGCTCGCTTCGGCACATGCCGCCTTCGAGGAAATGCGGGGAATGTCGGGTGAAAAAATCGCCGCCTTCCTCGAACGGTTTGCGACAAAAATCGAAGAGCGGGCGGAAGAACTTGTCGCCATGGCCCACCTCGAGACGGCCCTGCCGAAGTCTCCCCGCCTCGCCGACGCCGAACTGCCGCGCACGACTGGCCAGCTTCGCCAGGCCGCCGCCGCCGCCCGAAGCGAAGTCTGGCGCCAGCCCGTGATCGACCGGGCCAACAACATCCGCGCTTGTTTCGGTGCCATCGGGCCTGTCTGTGTCTTCGGACCGAACAATTTCCCGTTTGCCTTCGGCAGCGCCTCGGGCGGAGATTTCGCCGCCGCCATCGCCGCGGGCAACCCGGTGATCGCCAAGGCCAACTCTTCGCATCCCGGCACAACCAAACTTTTCGCCGAAGCCGCGCACGACGCGGCGGTCGAGACCGGCATGCCGGCGGGCACGATCCAGATGATCTACCGCACGAGCCACTCGATCGGCGAGCAACTGGTCACCGACGACCGGGTCGGGGCGACGGGATACACCGGAAGCCGTGGCGCCGGACTGGCCCTGAAGCGGGCGGCCGATGCCGCCGGCAAACCGATCTATCTCGAGCTTTCGAGCGTGAATCCCGTGATTTTTCTTCCGGGGGCCCTCCTCGAAAAGGGGGAGGATCTCGCCGCCGAATTCACCGGCAGTTGTCTCATGGGGACCGGCCAGTTCTGCACCAATCCCGGGCTCGTTCTTCTCATCGAGGGCAAACCGGCCGAGGCTTTTGTCGCGGGGATCGTGAAGCGCTTCGAAGAAGCACCCGCCGGCACCCTCCTTTCGGAGTCCGTGCGCAAGTCCCTTCACGAAAGCCACCGCATTCTCTCCGAGGCCGGGGCCGAAGTGCTCTGTGGCACGGGACCGGGGAATGGAGCGGGATGCTGCGTCGCCAACACCCTGTTGCGTGTCTCCGGGGCCGCCTTCCTCCGGGATCCCGAGACGATGCAGACCGAGGCTTTCGGAAATTCCTCCCTGATCGTCATGGCGTCGTCCCTGAACGAGGCGGCCGCCGTGCTCGAAAAGCTCGAGGGCAACCTCACCGGTGCGATCTATTCCGCCTCCGACGGGTCCGACGACGAGGCCCACGACCGGCTCGAGCCGATCCTGAGGCGGAAGGTCGGCAGGCTCCTCAACGACAAGATGCCAACGGGAGTCGCCGTCTCCCCGGCGATGAACCACGGAGGTCCTTATCCCGCGACCGGTCATCCCGGGTTTACCGCAGTCGGCATTCCCGCCTCGATCCTCCGTTTCACCATGCTGCAGAGTTATGACAATGTCAGGGCCCACCGTCTTCCCGCGATTCTGCGCGACGATTACGCGGGAACCACCCAGCGCTTCATCGACGGCCGGTGGGCCTGAATCTCTCAACACCTGAATTCCTCAATTTCTTTCGGATGCAAACCCGTCCCGTCACTCCAGAAGACCTCGCCCGTTCCGTCATCGCCGTTCCACCGATGGCCCGCGATTGCGACCTGAAATTTCATCGTGGTGAGAACGAGAAAATCGTCCGCCACATCGAGGAGGGGAACGTCAATATTCTCCTCTACGGAGGAAACGCGAACTTCTACCACATCGCTCCGAGCGAGTATGAGCAGGTCCTCGGCGAACTCGCCTCGATCGCCGCGCCCGATACCCTGGTCATCCCCTCCGCCGGTCCGGCCTACGGGGTGATGATGGATCAGGCCGAGGTCATCAAGGGCACCGATTATCCCACCGTGATGGTGCTTCCGCACCAGGGGCTCACCACCAGCGAAGGGGTCGTGCGGGGCCTCAGCCGCTTTGCGGAGAAGATCGGCCGCCCCATCGTCGTCTACATCAAATATGGCGACTATCTCAGTGTCGAAGGCACGAAGGAACTCGTCGATGCCGGCATCGTCTCCTGGATCAAGTATGCCATCGTTCGCGAGAATCCGGCCGACGACCCCTTCCTGACCCGACTCGTCGATGTCGTCGACCCACGCATCATTGTCAGCGGTATCGGTGAGCAGCCGGTGATCGAGCATCTCGTCGATTTCAAGGTCAATGGCTTCACCGCCGGCTGCGTCTGTGTCCGCCCCGATCTGAGCGACCGCCTTCTCAAAGCGGTGCAGGCGGGTGATCTCGATCTCGCTCGCCGGATTCAGGCAATCTTCAAGCCGCTCGAGGACCTTCGCAACGGCATCAATCCCGTCCGCGTGCTGCACGAGGCCGTGCGTCTCTCCGGTATTGCCGACACCGGCCCGGCGCTGCCTCTGCTCAGCGGCGTGACGCCGGATCAGGAAGGTGCGATCCTTGCCGCGGTCGAGGCGCTCAAGGTGGCTTCCGTTTGAGCCTGCGAAGCGAGCGGGTTCCGGGTGAAGGGCTTCCCGGGCCGCTCGCCAAGGTCCCGAAGTTCAAGGGGGTTCGAACGCAAATCAGTCCCGGGTCCATTCGGGCTTGATCCTTGCCGGAGTGGGGGCGTTCTTTGCCGTCCCGAAATCCCTTCTCCGTTTCCATGACCCTCACCGGACACCAACTCCTCGGTTCTCGCGAGTCGGCTGCATCTTCCGACACCTTCGTTGCCCGAAATCTCGCCGCGGGGGAAGACCTTTCTCCCGCCTTTCACGAGGCGACCGAAGCGGAGATCGACGAGGCGGTGAAGCTGGCCAATGATGCTTTTCCCGTTTTCCGAGGCCTTTGTCCCGAGGCCCGGGCCGAGTTCCTCGAGGCCATCGCGGAGGAGGTGCTCGCCCTTGGCGACGATCTCCTCGAGCGCGCTTCCGCCGAAACCGCTCACCCTCTCCCGCGCTGCGCCGCTGAGCGTGATCGTGTCCTTACCCACACGCGGCAGTTCGCTGCCTGGATTCGAGAGGGCTCGTGGGTCGATGCCCGCATTGACACCGGCAATCCGGAGCGCCAGCCGCTTCCCAAGCCCGACGTCCGTTCCCTCCTCGAACCGGTGGGGCCTGTCGTTGTTTTCGGGGCGAGCAATTTCCCCATCGCCATCTCCGTCCTTGGCACCGATACGATTTCCGCCTTTGCCGCCGGTTGTCCGGTGGTGGTGAAGGCCCATCCCGCCCATCCCGGCACCTGCGAAATTGCGGCCCGGGCGATCCAGCGTGCTGCCGCCCGTAGCGGTGTGCCGGATGGGGTTTTTTCCCTGGTCCACGGACTTTCTCACGAAACCGGAACCCGCCTTGTGCAACACCCCGGTATCGCGGCCGCGGCCTTTACCGGTTCGCTTGCGGGAGGGCGGGCCCTGTTCAATGCCGCGAATTCCCGTCCCTGCCCGATTCCCTTTTATGCGGAAATGGGCAGCATCAACCCCGTTTTCCTCCTGCCCGGGGCACTCAAGGCCAGGGCCGAGGCCATCGCCCAGGGGTTTGTTGGCGCGCTCACCGCCGGGGTTGGGCAATTCTGCACGAATCCGGGGCTCGTTCTTGGACTCGAAGGGGAAGAGTGGGCTCAATTCAGGTCGATCGCCGCCGAGAAGGTGGCTGCCTTCAAACCCGCCACGATGCTTCACGGAGGCATCCACGGTGCCTATTCGAAAGGAGTCGCGGAGCGGCTCCAACGCTCCGGGCTGGAGCTAGTCGGTCAATCGGCCTCTGCAGCCAGCCCCGAACGGGGCGAAGCCGCGGCTTACCTTTTCAGCACGTCCCGAGAGGGGCTGCTCGCCGACCCGACCCTCTTCGACGAGCTTTTTGGCCCCGTATCGACCCTCGTCTCCTGTCGTAGTCCGGGCGATTTCCTCGAGGCGGCGGAGAAACTCGAAGGATCCCTCAGCGCCACCATCCATGGCACCGAAGAGGACCTCTCCAACCACCGGGAGCTCATTGAATTGCTTCGGCGGAAGGTCGGACGGCTTATTTTCAACGGCTATCCCGTAGGCCTCGAAATCTGCCACAGTATTCACCATGGAGGCCCTTATCCGGCGACCACCCATCCCCATTTCACCAGCATCGGGACCCGGGCCATGCATCGTTTTGTGCGTCCAGTCTGTTACCAGGACTGGCCTGACTCTCTGTTGCCCAGTGAGTTGCAGAATTCGAATCCTCGGGGTGTCTTCCGGCTCCTGAACGGACAACACAGTCGCGAGGAAGTGGGCTGAAGGAGGTGGATTCCGCCCCGAAGGAGGCGTTGCCGGAGAAGCGAGCTCCGCAAATATTTGCGTAAGGAAGGCGAATTTTCTTGGAATGCCGTTGGTTTTTTCCGAAAATCCGGCGAGTTTGCCTCGGGCTGTGCCCCGAGCATTCATGTTCGTTCCCTGGCAATTCGATTCTGAACCCGGTCACGTCTCATCGGCGGGCCGCGTCACAGGTGCTTGGATTCTCATGGATCGGCAACTGGTAAAGAATCGATGAAATTGTATATTGGAAATCTGTCCTACGACACCTCCGAGGTGGAACTGCGTGAGTTTCTTGCGCCTTTTGAACCGATCGTGGATCTGCACATGCCGATCGATCGTGAAACCGGGAGACCGCGAGGTTTCGCCTTCGTGACTCTTTCGAGTCGGGAAGTCGGTGAAGCGGCCGTGGCCCAGCTCGACGGTGCCGAACTCGGAGGTCGCAACCTGCGAGTTCGTGAGGCGGAAGAGCGCCGCAGCAACGGTCCTGGCGGCGGCGGTGGCGGCGGTGGCCGTCCTCCCCGCGGCGGAGGTTATGGCGGCGGTGGCGGCGGCGGCGGCGGCGGCGGATACGATCGTCGCGGAGGCGGCGGCGGAGGAGGAGGGGGCGGACGCCATCGTGGCGACCGCGACTATCGTCCCCGTGGCAACCGTGAGTTCGGCGGCGAGGAAAACTACGGCGGGGGAGGCGGCGATCGCGAATACCGCGACCGTGGTGACCGCGGCGACCGTGGTGGTGATTTCCGGGGGCGTGACCGAGGCGACCGCGATGATCGTGGCGGCGGCAAGCGCTATCGCAGCATCTGATTTTCTTTTTCGGGGCGGTTGGAGCTGATCCTCTGTATCGCTTTCGTTGCCCCGGGAAGTCCACCAAACCTTCTTTTGAAGGCATCCCTTTTGGGTTTCATTCGATAAATCCCCACATTTTCATGTTTTCCAAAATTCCTTTCGACCGGATCAACTGGATTTCCAGCCTCTTCCTCACCTTCACCTTCTTTACCACGATCATCGGAGTGCCGGTGTATCTCTACCACTTCGGCATCGATCTGTTCCAGATCTGCCTTTTCCTCTTCTATTTCGTGGCGACGGGGATGAGTATCACCCTCGGTTACCACCGCCTCTTCGCCCACAAGGCCTTCAAGGCTGGCCGCTCGGTGAAGTTCACCACTCTCGTTTTCGGGGCCTGCGCCTTTGAGGACTCGGCTCTCGACTGGGCTTCCGACCATCGCGAACATCACAAGCATGTGGATGACGAGCACGACGATCCCTACAGCATCTCGCGCGGGTTTTTCTGGGCGCACATGGGCTGGATCTTTTTCAAGCTCTACCCGCGTCCGCTCGCCAACGTCGGCGACCTGAAAAAGGACTCTCTCGTGATGTGGCAGCATCATTACCACCGTCCCATCGCGTTCATTGCCGGGCTGGTTTTGCCGGCTCTTCTCGGTTTGCTCTACGGAGGCTGGGAATCTGCCCTTGGTGCCTTCCTCATCGCCGGCGTCGCCCGGCTGGTTTGCGTGCAGCATTGCACCTTCTTCATCAATTCTCTTTGTCACACGATCGGGAAGCGTCCCTACGATTCGAGCACCAGCGCCCGGGACAGCTGGCTCATGGCCATTTTCACCTTCGGTGAGGGTTATCACAACTATCACCATTCCTTCCAGCACGATTACCGCAACGGGGTCAAGCCCTGGCAGTGGGACCCCACCAAGTGGGCCATCTGGATCCTCGCGAAATTGGGTCTTGTGACCGAGTTGCGACGGGTTCCCGAGGAGAAGATCGTCCTTGCCGAACTGCGGGAAATGAAGGCTCGCGCGGCTGCCCAGATCGAAAAGGGAAAGGGGTGGAAACTCACCTGCCCCACCCGGGAAGAGGCTTATGCCACGCTTCTCGAGCTATCCCAGCAGCTCACCGAGGGTTACCATGAGCTTGAGAATGCTGTCGGCGACCGGATCAAGATCTCGCGCGAGATGTTGAGCCGCTGGCGGCAGATGAGCGCCGATGTCGGGGAGCAGCTTCTCCTCATCCGATCCCTCCAGCCAGGCCTTGCCTGATTGCCGGTAGTGAGAAGCTCTGCTTCGAGGTGGTTGCCGAACGAACCCGACGCCACCGTTTGTCCGATCTTTTGAATTGCCCGGGGGACGAGATTCCCCCATTTTTTCGCCATGGCTCATTCCTTTTCCCTCAAGACCAGCGTGCAACTCGGGGTGGTCCCCACTCACATCAAGTTTGTCGGCGGACTGGTTCCGGATGAACAGGGGCGGCTTCCTCGCGGCGGCGACGGACGTCTTCTCGTCGTGAGCGAAATGGAAGCGATTCGAGACGCGAGTCCGGTTCCTGTCCAGAACGCCCAGGTCACCATTTTTCCCGGCGTCGACGAAGGAGATACCGACGAGATGTTTGCCGGAATCCGTGACCTGGGAATGGGACTCCACCCGATCATGATGGTCGGGGGTGCCGATCCAATGGATCCGGCCGACGAGGAGAAAGTGGCCGCCATGCTGGCTTCCGGGCTTCGTGTCGCGAAGAAACACGGAGTCACCCAGGTCTCGTCCACCTCCATCGAGCAATGGATGCAGCCCGGGGCCACTCCGAAGACCGGCGAAGCGTTCGACGCCGCCGTCGCGCAGAATGTGCGAGCCCACCTTCGCGCCTGGCGCGAGGCGGAAGTCGAGGGCAGCTGCATCGACACCTGGCACATCGAGTTCCTTCGCAAGGGAGAGTTCCAGACCTTCAACGACATCGCGAAATGCTGGGCCTTCGTAAAGGCGGCCAATGCCGAACTGGGGGCGAAGTTCTTCAAGATCATGGTCGATGCGGCGCACTGCGGGGATTCGGGGCTTTCCATACCGGAAAACGAGGCCCTTATTTCCCAGGTCGCCGCCGCCGGGGAGATGGGTACGTTCCACGCCTCAGCCAAGACGACGCGCGGCTGCCTCAGCACGGACGACGGGTGGATCGGAGCGCTTCTTTCAGCCGCAGCGAAAACCGGTGAACTGAAGTATGTCTTCGTCGAGATTTTCCACCACGAGGACCCGGCTCTCGAGGCCCTGCGACAGCTGGATCCCGGACACGGCATCGACACGACCGATGGGCGCACCTACCGGGAGGCGGTGATCGACGGGGTCGTCGATGTGGCGCGCCGCCTCAACAACCTCGTGGCGAGAGGCTTCCTCAAGAACTGATCCTTCGATCTCTTCCAGGAGCGGCTTGCCTCCGCATCCGGACCGGGTTAAAGGGTCACTGCGCCGACGTGGCGGAATGGTAGACGCTGCGGACTTAAAATCCGCTGAGCCTTCGCTCGTGCGGGTTCGAGTCCCGCCGTCGGTATCGCCGGGGCCCCTGGGGGTGTTCGGGACCTCCCAAGGGCATCCTGTTTTGGATTGAAGAAATTAGTGGAGGTGAGGGGAGTTGAACCCCTGTTGTAACTTTTGTTGTAACAGGATGTCGCAGAGTCCATTTTTCAAGGGTTCCGACATCCTCGAACGTCTGCGACAACATGTCTTGTTGTAACTGACGTTGTAGCACTTATGGACCACATTCGCTTGCGGTCAAGCCTCTTGAAGGGCACCTTTCGGTGCCTCCGTGAAAAAGGGGGAGTTGTACCAATCCGCTCATGGCAAGCCTTCGCAGAGTGCCCCGATCTTCTCACTTTATCGCCTGCTACACGGGCGCCGATGGGAAGCGTTATCAGCGCAGCACTGGAGTGAAGGTCGACGGCAAAGTGGACTCCCGGAGACAAGCGCAGAAGATCGCAAACGAGTTCGAAGACGTCGCTCGTCGCAAACGCACCGCCCAACAGGTGCAGCGTGTTTTCCGTGAGATCTACGAGGAGGTGACCAGTGCACGCCTGCCCGATGCAACGTTTCGTGACTTCGGAGACCGCTGGCTCGCTTCGAAGAAAGCCGAGGTCAGTGATGCCACCCATGTCTTTTACGACATCGCCTACCGGAAATTCATCAAGCACCTCGGACCCAAGGCTGACGGAGCCATGTTTGAAGTCACCAAGGAAGAGATCCATCGGTGGCGGGACAATCTGGCGAAGAAGCTCGCTCCCACCACCGTGAACCACAATCTGAAGTTCGTCCGCATGCTCTTCGCCGCGGCCAAACGCGAGGGCATCGTTGCCGACAATCCCGCGGAAGACGTTCCGGTCTTGAAGCGCTCGGTGAAGACGACCCGCCGTCCTTTCACCTTGGCTGAACTTAGAGCCATACTGGAGGCCGCCGATATGGAGTGGCGGAGCATGATCCTTTTCGGCCTTTACTCGGGGCAGCGTCTCGGTGACATCGCCCGATTGTCCTGGGACCAGGTAGACCTCGAGGCCAGTGAGATCCGTCTGCAAACGAGCAAGACGGGGCGCCATCAGAAGATTCCTATTCCGCCTCCGCTGCTGAAGCACATCACGGGGCTTCAAAAAAAAGCTGGAGAGCCGTATCTGCATCCTAGGGCGGAAGACATCGTGGCAACCCAGGGCAAGACCGGGTCGCTCTCGGTGCAGTTCCACAAGCTGATGGCGAAGGCCGGGATCGTGGAAGCGAAGAAGCACCGCAAGAATGCAGTTACGGCCGTAGAGGACGAGAAGCCAAAAGACCGTAAAGGGGAAGCAAAGGTCAGCTTCCACAGCCTCCGCCACACAACCACCAGCCTGCTCAAAAATGCCGGTGTGAGCGCCGCCATTGCCGAGGAGTTCGTGGGTCACGACTCCGCCGAAATGAACCGCGTCTACACCCACATCGAACTGAATGCGATGAAGAAGGCGGCAGACCTGCTGCCGGATGTGACAGCTGGATTGTGAGCTTCATTCCACGCAGCGGACACCAATCTTCACGCGCTAGTGGATGTTCTACGTGCAGGGTTAAGTATTTCCCGGCTCCATTCTCACTCGGCGAGAATCAGCACCTTATCGACAAAGTCCCTAGATGCTTAACATGGCCCTCAACCGTTCGATGGACGAGATTCTGCGGAAGAAAGAGGAGCGGGAGTAACGCTGTTTACAGTTGCCACGGAAACGAGCACTCCACTATCACGCCGTCGTGGTCCGAGACTTTCCTGTCGTCCAGGGTGCCGCTCCATGCCGTCACCTCCCGGCACTTCAGGCTCGGCGAGAGGGCGATGTGGTCGATCAACGTGCGTCCGGTTTCCGGTCGTTCGCCCGCAGTGGGAATCGCGAAGTCCTTGAAGGTATCTGCGAGCAAGTCCGCGATTTCCCTGGGCTGTTGACTTCGCGGAATCCGCTGATTGAAGTCCCCGGCCACCAGACATGGCGTCTGAGCCAGATCTTCCAGCACGGGTGATAGCGCCTCCAGAAAGGTGCGGTGGTCCTCCCAGTTGGTCGCCTTTCCGATCCAGACCCGCGAGGCAAACCAGGGGATGCAGAGGCCGATCACGTTCAGCGCCCCTTCAGGTGTCTCGACGGTGGCAGAAAGGAAGCGGCCGGGCGTCGGGACATCCAGATCGATCATGACACCGCTGATCGGCCACCGGCTGGCGATCACGACCTTGCGCTCTCCTTCACGCAGGTGAGCGATTCCCGTGGGACCGGCATCCACGTGGTGGAACCCGGGACCGATGTGGTCCACCCAGGCTTCCGTGACGATGGCAATATCGGCCGAAACGGAACGGAGATGATCGACCGCCCTGCTTCCGTTGGGTGAAACCGGTCGTTTGCGCTGGAGGTTCCAGGTGGCGATGCGCATGCGTGGACAGATTGAAGCGGACGTGCCTCGTGTTCTTCAAGTTCGAATGGAATCTTTCTGAAACGCGGATCGACTTTCGCCTTGTCCGGCGATGTTTGATTTGATACCCCGGATCCTGAACGTCACCTCTCACGACCATGCCCGGAAAATTCGAGATCAAGAAGGCCAAGAACGGACAGTTCTACTTTCACCTAAAGGCGAGCAACGGCGAGATCATTCTCGCCAGCGAGACCTACAAGACGAAGCGCTCCGCCCGCAACGGAATCGCCTCGGTCCAGAAGAATTCAGCCGACGGCGCCCGATTCGACCGTCGCAAGGGCAAAGGTGACAAACCCTACTTCGTGCTCAAGGCCGCCAACCACCAGGTCATCGGCCAGAGCGAGATGTATGAGAGCGACAAGGCGATGGAGAACGGGATCAAGAGCGTCCAGAATAACGCCGGGACAACGAAGGTCGAGGACCTGAGCTGAGGGATCAGATCTCCCATCTAAAGAAAACCCGCCCCGTTACATGCAGGCGGATTTTCCCGGACTGAACCTCCTTCACACATTCGGGAGTGTCGGTCGCTGTTCGTCACCGTCGAAAGTGGCGGGGCCGAGGGGTGTTTTTTGGGGGGCGGTTTTTGCTAGGTAGCGGCATTCGGCGAAACCCCAAAGCATTGCCTCGACGAAGGCGGCATCGCTTCTCGAATCATCACCTCGCCTCGATGAGGTGCAACTCTTTCAGCCCAGATTGTGGACCTCGCGTTTTTCCTTCGCTGAGCTTCCCAGCAATCCAAGCGTTGTAGCGTCGATCCTTCGCAATAATCGAAGGTCTCGCGTCATATATCCTTGAAGAGCGAAACCTGTCGTTTCGCTCGATTTCATCAAACCACGTCGAAACTCATCATGGCACGTGCCAACTATTACATACCGGAGTTTTCGAGGCATCTTGTGAAGGTTCTCTACTTTGAGGGAAAACGGCGAAAAATGTCGATGACCCGGTTGGTGGACGAAATCCTCACGGATGCACTGAAAGCGACTCCCGGATGGGAGATCGCTGAGTCGGAGCTTTCGGCCTCAAAAGACAAGGATCGGCACAAAGCCGATTGTTAACCAGAAACGCCCTTCTCGCAGAACTCGCCCGATTTCGATCATTCGACCGAAATCGGGCTTTTTCGTGTCCTGGGCAAAACTTGAACCAAATCACAGAAAGAACAGAATCATGGCAATCAAACTCATCGGCAATTACGCCAAACGACTCGGCCTGCCCGGCTACTC
>JAGRPC010000146.1 GCA_020439925.1 Verrucomicrobiia bacterium
CCGACCTCGAGGGGTTCTCCGGAAGTTTCCTCGCGTCCGGAGAGCCAGCGGAAGAGTTTCTTGATCATGGCGTGAAGGGGTCGGGGTTCAGGCGATGCGGATCTGCTTGAGATAGGCGGATTTCCTCTCGATCTCGTGTTCGGGGAGAACGCCCTCCCCTTCGTATTCGATGGCGATGTCCTTGCGCAGGCCGGATTCCTCGTCGTAGACCTGGGCGCGGACGCGCTGGTTCTCGTCGTAGCTGTAGGAAACGGTGACGGCGCAGCCGGCGGGACGTCCGGGAGGAACGCGCAGGGCGATCCTGCCGATGACGTCGACGTAGCGGGGATCCCTATCGTCCCCCTGGGTGATCTCGACCTCGATGAGTTCCTCGTTGTCCTCCGAGGTGATGTAGGTCTGCGACATGGAACACGGGATCGGCGTGTTCTTCGGAATGACGATGGAGTTCCGCACGCGAGAGAAGCCGGTCGCGGCATCCTCGATGAGGGCAAGGGTGCCGTAACTGTGGTTGCAGACCTCGGAGACGCGGCGGGCCCGCTTCGCGAAGAGGGCGGCCCCGAGGGCGACACACTCGTCAACATTGCCGCAGGAAACGGGGGCCTTGCCGAAATGCCGCGTGAGGAGTTCCTGCACCTTCGGGATGCGGGTGCTCCCTCCCACGAGGACGACGTGATCGATGTCGGAAGGCGCGAATCCGAGGGTGTCGATGGCCTGCTCGAGGAGCATGACGGTGCGGGTGAGGAGCCGGCGGATCGCGTCCTCGAAGGCGTCGCGGGTGAGTTCGACCTCGGCGAGCCCGTAATCCTCGGTCGCGATCTTCTCGGAGACGACGTTGAGCTTCGAAAGGCGCTTTTTCGTGTCTTCCGCCGCGGCGAGAAGACGCCGGCGCTGCACGGGGTCGAGGATGAGGTCCCGCCCGTTCTGCTCGCGGTATTTTTCGGCAATCAACTCGAGGAGGATCTCGTCGAAGTCGGAACCGCCAAGGTGCCGTGCCCCCTCGCTGAGAAGGATGTCGACGCGATCCTGCTCCACCTCGAGAACCGTGATATCGAGGGTGCCTCCGCCCAGATCGTAGACGAGGACACGTCCGCGCACTCCCTGGGTGTGCGCGTAGTAGAGTGCCGCCGCGGTGGGTTCGTTGACGATGCGCTTCACTTTCAGACCGGCGAGGCGGCCCGCGGTCACCGTGGCCTTGCGGGCGAGTTCGTTGAAGTTCGCCGGCACGGTGATGACCACCTCGTCGATGGGCCCGATGATGCGGGCACAGTCCTTGCGCAACTTGGCAAGGATGAGCGCGGAGATCTCGGTGGGCGTCCACTTCTCGCCATCGATCTCGATGACGTAGGACGGATCGTCCATGTGCTTCTTGATGTGGCGCACGGTGCGCTCGGGATCGCCGCCGTCCTTGGCGGCCGACCCGACCAGCTTGACCCCCTCGTAGCGATCGAAGAACACCACCGAGGGGGTGAGTCGCTCCCCATCGGCGTTCGGTACGATCTCGGGATTTCCATCGGGCCGGACATGTGCCAGGGCCGATGTGCTCGTGCCGAGATCGATCCCGACAAAATTCGCAGGTGTTTCAGACATGTGAGGCAGGTTGGAGGCTCCCCCGAAGTGGGATGCAGGGAGGCGGGAAATACTTCAGATAACTATGATATTTATCATTTTTATTATTTCAATGGAAAAACTCGCCTTGTTCTCGAGTTTTCCATTCTGGCTAAGAGACCACCACTTCCGCTTTTCGGATGATCACATCCTGAGCTCCGTTCTTGTAAACATAGCCCGGACGAACGGTCTCGACGACGAGTGAACTCTGCGATCCGTTCACCTGTTTCGGCGCTCCATTCTGCAGCGGCACGAGCTTGATGCGCCTGCGCTCGGTGATGGAAATCACGGTCCCCGGCTCGAGGTTGAAGGGCTGCACCGAGTGATCCTCGAGCAACTCGAGGAAGCTCCGCTTGAGGATGCCGAGTTGTTCGGAGACTTTGGGGTAGAGCCACTTGTTGTCGTAGCGTTTCGCAAGATCGTCGATCAGATCGAGCTTGGCGATGAGCTTGCGGTAGAATTCCTCCTGGGAAAACTCGGACGAGACCGAAGTGTCGTCGGGCTGGCCGCTGAAGACCTCGCTCCGGCTCAACTGGTGGAGCTGACGGCGGCGCTCGACGGCCTGTTCCATCTCGGTCTCGAGTTTCCGGAGGGACTGGATGCGGCGTTCCGCCGCGGTGATCGTGCCCGCGTATTTGGCCTCCAGGTCCCTCGACTCGGCACATTGTTTCTGGAGACTGCCAAGTTCGAGTCGGGCGGCGTTGAGGGTGGCCTTGAGCTGCTCCCGCTCGGCCACCAGCGATTCCCGCTGGGCCTGCAGTTCTCCCTGCTTCGACTGGATCTCCTTCACGCCGGCAGCAAACTTCTCGATCTCGTCCTCGAGGGCGCGGCGCCTCGCGGTGCCGGCAACGATCTCGTCGCGAATCTTGCGCAGATCGGCGTCTTCGCTCGCGAGCGTGAGTTTTTCCACCCGCAGGGTCTCGTAGCGGTCCTCCCACGAGCGGACCTCGGACTGGCGGCGTCGTTCCCCTTCCTCCACTTCGCCGTTGAGCCGGTCGATTTCCTCCCTGGAACGGACGAGAGCTTCCTCGGCCTCGCGCCTTGCCCGGGCCTCTTCGTCGAGCTTTTCCTCGTGCCGGGAGAGCCGTTCTCTTCCGGAGCGGAGCGTTTCGGAAAATCCGGCGCGGGTCGTGTCAAGCAGTCGCAGCGCCGCCTTCTGCGTTTCGGCCTCGTCGTTGAGACGATTCTCGAGAGACTCGATGTGCTCGCAGAGACGCTCGATCTCTTCCTCCCGTTCGTTGAGTTCGTCCTCCAGGGCGGAACGGGATTCCTCGACGGCTTCCCTCGCACTGATGGCCGCGGAGAGTTCCTCCTCGACCGAGGAAAGTTGGGCGTTGCCCTCGGCAAGCAATCTCGCCTGAGCTCTCGCACTCCCTTCGCGGGCATGGCGCAGGGCCTCGGACAGGCCTTCCCGGGTGTTGACCAGGTCGTCCTCGAGGCCTTCGCGACGCAAACGTTCGGACTGGAGTTCCGCGAGCAGAGCATCGCTCGCTTCGCCGTGTTTCGAGATGAGGGCGGTTTCCGAGGCGGTGAATCGGGAAATGGTCTCGGCCAGTTCCCTGCGCAGCCCCTCGACGGTGCGGGCATGGGTGGCGGACAGGGCCGACTCCGTCGCGAGCCGCGAAGCGAGATCGACCCGCGCCTTTTCCGTGTCGCTGAGAAGCGAACGGGTGGAGCCGGTTTCCGCCTCCTGTTCGACGAGACGGGCCTCGAGGGCAAGAACGCGCTCCTCGGCCTGCTTGCGAGCGTCCTGGGTCCGGCTCAGTTCCGTCTCGAGATCACGGCGGCGACGTTCGTCCTCGGCGGTCCGACGGCTTGCCCGGCTGAGGTCGGCCTGCAAGGCGGCCACCTGCTCGCGCTCGCGCCGCACGGCCTCGGATTCGTTCTCCCGGATCTGGGTCTCGAGTTTCTCGATCAGTTCGCGGCTAGCGAGAGCGGCCTGGGCCTCTTCCCTGATGCGGGCGGCCAGCTCGCTGTTGCTCGCCTCGGCCTTTTCCAGCCTCCGGGCGAGGAGCCCCTTGCTGTGGAGCATCTCCTCGCCGGCTTCCTTCGTGGCGCGGAGTTCGGTTTCAACGGCGTCGAGCTGCTCCTTGAGTCGCTCGAAGGATCCGCCGAGCACCTGCTTCTCCCGGAGCGACTTGGCGGATTTTTCCTCGGCCGTTTCCCGGGCGGAGACCGCCTCGGAGAGTTCCCGTTTCAGCTTCTGCACGATCTCGCTCTCGGATCGGGCAAACTGTTGCTCCCGCTCCGCGCTCTCGCGCTCCTTGCCTTCCAGAGCGTTTTTCAGGACCTCGATCTCGGCGACGAGCCCGTTGACCCGGACCCGGCTGGAATCGAGCGCTTCGTTCACCTGGGCCCGTTCGGTTGCCTCCCGGTTGAGTTCCGCCTGGAGCCGTCCGTTGTTGCGGGAAGCCTCCTCGTTGCGGAAGCGAAGTTGGGAGGATTCTTCCCGAAGGGCGTCCATCTCCGCACGAAGCGACGCCAGGGACTCCTCGAGACGGCTTTTTTCCGCACCGGTGTCCGTCGCGCGGACCCGTTCCGAGGAGAGTGCCGTCTCGAGTTCGGCGATGCGGGAACGGAGGGACGCTTCGAGTTCGCGAAGATTCTTTTCGAGGCCGTCCTTCGACTTTCTCAGCTCGATGCGCAATTCGTTCGCCTCGGCTTTGGCGGCCTGCAGTTCCCCGGCCTGGTTGTTCTCGAGCTGATGCCACTGGTCGCGCTGCGATTCGAGCGCGGCATATTGTTCGCGCAGGGTGACCAGTTCCGCGGCGGAGCCGTCTCCGGCGGCGCGAAGGTCTCCAAGTTCGACGAGGAGCCTGTCCCTCTCCCGGACCAATTCCTCACGTTGCGAAGTTTCCGATGCGACGAGGGCCTGCTGTGACGCCGCCCTCGATTCGAGCTCGGTCAAACGGGCCTGCCAATCGGACCGCTCCTTTTCGAGGTTGAGATTCGCGACCTCGGCAAGCTTGCCGGCCTCGGCAGCCTCGCTCTCGCTTCGGTGGCGGAAGGCCTCGAACTCCGCTGCGACCTTGGCGAGTTCGGTGGACAAAGCCTCGGCGGTTCCCTTGCCGGTGTCGATCTCGCTTTCGTAGACCCGGACCCTTTCCTCCGCTTCCGCGAGAGCGGTGTCGAGGGTCGCGAGCCTGCTTTCGGCCTGTTTTTTTTCCTCGAGTAGGACGGCTTCCCTGGAACGGTTGGCATCGAGCGCCGCCGTTGCATCGGCCAGTTCGGCCTTGAGGGTTTCCAGTTGCGAGGCCGAAGCGGCGCCCTTGCTGGCTTCCCTGGAAAGGGAACGAAGTTCCGCTTCCTTCTCCTGAAGGGACGTCTTCAGCGCCTGGAAATCTTCGCCCTGTTTCGCGTGCTTGCTCTCGAGGGTGGCGAACGCCTTTTCCGCCTTTGTCTTTTCCTTTTCGGCTTCCCGGGCGGCGGCGAGGGAGCGCTTTTGTTCCTCCTCCTTATCGGCGAGAGCCTGCTTCAGTTCCGTGGCGGCTTTGGCCGCCTGAACGCGTGTCTCGGCCAATTCGGAAGCGAGGGCCGCCTGGTCGGATTCCGCGGCGGATGCGAGTCCGGAAACCTGCGCTTCGAGCCTGGCGAGGCTTTCAGCCCGAGCGTCAAGGATGTCGTCCTTTTCCCGCAACCCCGCTTCCTGACGAAGGGAAAGGGCCTCCGCCTCCTCGAGACGCGATCTGGATTCGGCGAGTTGTCCCTCCAGCGCCGCGATCGTCGTGGCCAGGGTGGCTGCTTCGGCCAGCTTCCCGACCGACTTGGACAAGTCCTTCTCCTTCGCGTCCAGCGACTGCCCCAGCGTATCACGTTCCGCCTCGAGTCGCCTGACCTCGGCTTCCTTTTCCGAAACCGCCTCCTTCGCCTCCGCCAGGGAGTTCGAGGCATTCAAGGCTTCACTCTGCGAGTTCTCCAGGGCCTCGCGGAGCGCGGCGAGTTCGTCAGACAACTTTCCCACGTCCGAACGACTCTCCTCCAGCCGGAGCGAAGACTCTTTGACCTCGGACTGAACCCTCTCCAGCTCCTGCCGCACGGCTTCTACCTCGCTGCGAGATTTCGCGAGATCGGCGTCCCGAACCTTGAGTTCCTTCTCGATCTTCACACCGTGCTCGATCCGGCTTTCCGCCTCGGCGAGTCGCTTCTCGCGCTCCGAAAGCGTGGATTTCAGGGTGGCGACCTCCTTTTGCCCGGCTTCCAGTTTCGATTTCAGCTCGGCGAGCAGCTTCTTTTCGGGTTCTCCAACGGCCTTGTCTTTCGCCTGGGGAGGGGCGGCGGCAGGTTTCGGCGTCGGAGACGAGGTCGCAACGGCCCGCGTCCCGCCCGAATCCGATCCGGCTCCAACGGTGGCCACCGTGCCGGTCTTGCGCTCGACGGAGATCGCCGAAGTGTTCGACTCGTCCTTCCGGGAAAACTCGGGGCGGTCCTTGAGGGCGACGATCTTCGGCATGGTCTCGGTGTGCTCCTGCACCGCCACCTTGAGAATTCCGAACTTGATGAAATCGCCCGCCTTGATCAGTTCCTTTCCCTGGACCCGACGACCGTTGAGGAAGGTGCCGTTGCTCGATCCCAGATCGGAGACATAGAACTCCTCCTTTTCTCCCCGAACCAGTTCCGCGTGATACCCGGAAATGTAGGTCTCCTTGATCCGCAGATCGTTGTCGCTGCGACGGCCGACGCCGTAACGCGCATTCTTCAGGATCAATTCGAACACATCCCCGTTGACGTTGGTCGTCACCACCAGTTTCAAAGCCATTTGCGGATCTTTTTAAAAATTCAGGAAAGAGGGCCGGAACTTACCAAACTTATCGACCGGAGAAAAGTTAAAACTAAATCAACTGAGTCTCAGACATGCAGATTTTATAAAAAATGAGAAAAAGGCTCAACGAGACTTTTTCTTCGGTAATTCTCGAAATCCTTGCAAAACCGGGGCTTGCACCGTCCTTGTGGACCTGCTTTCGAAAGAATCCCTGATAATGAAGTTGTTCGACACCATGAGCCGCTCGGTGCGGGAGTTGTCGCCGAGGGACGGCCAGACTTACCGATTCTACTGCTGCGGTCCGACGGTCTACGGTCCCGCCCACATCGGGAATTTCCGCACCTTCGTGCTCCAAGACGTTTTTCGCCGCAGTCTCGAGCTCTCGGGCCAGCCGACCTTTCACGTGCGCAATCTCACCGACGTCGACGACAAGACGATCCGCGATTCCCAGGCAGCGAGCATGAGCCTCGGGGCTTTCACCGACCTCTGGCGCGACCGTTTCCACACCGACTGCGACAAGCTCAGCCTGCTCCGGCCCCATCTCGAGCCGAGCGCGGTGGCCCATATTCCCCATCAGATCGCGATGATTTCGGAGCTGATGGAGAAGGGACACGCCTATCGTTCCCCGGACGGATCGGTCTATTACCGGGTTTCCAGTTTCTCCCCTTACGGCCGCCTTTCGCGACTCGATCAGCGGGAATTGAAGGAAGGCGCCTCGGGAGCGGTCACGGACGACGAATACGACAAGGACTCCGTTTCCGATTTCGCGCTCTGGAAAGCGAGGCGTCCCGAGGACGGCGACAATTTCTGGGAGAGTCCCTGGGGCGAAGGGCGGCCCGGCTGGCACCTCGAGTGTTCCGCGATGTGCCGCGAATATCTCGGCGACAGTTTCGACCTTCACTCCGGCGGCGTCGACCTCGTCTTTCCGCACCACGAAAATGAGATCGCCCAGAGCGAGGCCTGTACCGGTCACGTCATGGCCGATCACTGGTTCCATCTCACCCACCTGCTTGTCGACGGTGGCAAGATGTCGAAGAGTCTCGGCAACTTCTACACGCTCGAGCAGATCGAAAAGGCGGGATTCTCGGCGGCGGAACTTCGCTACGTGCTGATCTCGGCCCACTACCGGCAGCCTCTCAATTTTGTCGCTAGGGACCAGGACGGAAACGAATCCTTTCCCGCTCTCCAGGGAGCGCGACAGGCCCTGCAGCGGCTCGCGAGGTTCGATGCGGCCCTCTCCGCAAAAGCCGGGAATGTGGAGATTCCGGATTACGAGACGCTTCTGACCGTGAAAGACGGAGCTTCCTTCGAGGGCGCCTTCGAAGCCCTCCAGAATGATCTCAACACGCCGGACGCGCTCGGCCGGGTCTTCTCCGCCACAAAACAGGTGAAGCCGGAGTCGCTCTCGCCTGCGGAGGCAGCGAAGGAACGGCTCGGATTCCACCGCGTTCTTGCGGCGCTCGGCCTTGAACTCCCCCCCGTGGCCGTCGAGGCCGTGGCAGAAGCCCCTCCGGAAATCGCCCTGCTGGCGGAAGCACGACGCGAGGCCAAGTCCGCAAAGAACTGGGCCGAGGCGGACCGGCTGCGCGACGAAATCGCTTCCCAGGGCTGGATCGTGAAGGACACCAAGGAAGGATACGAATTATGTCCCAAAAACTGAACCTCCCCATCCGTCCGCGACGCAATCGCAAGAGCGAAGCGGTGAGAGGCCTCGTCCGGGAGACCGTGCTGCATCCCGCCGATCTCATCTACCCGCTCTTTCTCCACGACGAAGCCGGGAACGTTCCCATCGCTTCGATGCCGGGCTGCCATCGGTGGAGCCTCGAAGGATTGGTCGGAGAAGTGGGCGAGGCCTGGCAGGCTGGCGTTCGCGCTGTCGTCTTTTTCCCGAAGATCGAGGAGAACCTGAAAGACCCGCGAGGCGAGGAATGTTGCAACCCCGACGGACTCATTCCCCGCGCGATTCGCGCGGTCAAGGCGGCGTTCCCGGGGATGGCCGTCATCACCGACGTCGCGCTCGATCCCTACAATTCGGATGGCCATGACGGCATCGTGGAAAAGACCCCGTCCGGCGACCTGAGAATCCTCAA
>JAGRPC010000147.1 GCA_020439925.1 Verrucomicrobiia bacterium
TTCATGAGAAGCTGGTGGTAGCCGTTGGCAAAGCGGTGGGCCTCGTCGCGGATGCGCTGCAGAAGCTTCAGGGCGCCACGCTCGTGGGGAATAACGAGCGGCTCCGGTTCGCCGGGGCGAAACACTTCCTCTCTCTGTTTCGCCAGCCCGATCACGGGAAGCTCATGCAGCCCCAACCTCTGCAGCTCGCGCACCGCCATCCCAAGCTGCCCCTTTCCCCCATCCACGATGACGAGGTCCGGCAGCCTGACAAACGGTCGTCGCGGCCCACCCCTTCCGTTTTCCGAAACATCGAGTTTCTTCTCGTCGGCCTCGATCCTCCGCATCGCTTCGAGCGGATTCTCCTGACTGGCATCGGCTTCCTCCGCACCGACACGCTCCCGAGCTTCCAGGAGGATACGTGAATAGCGACGCCTGATGACCTCAGCCATGCTCGCAAAATCGTCCTGTCCGGTAACCGTCTTGATCCGATAACGGCGGTAATTCGCATTGTCGGGCAGACCGTTCCGGAAACGCACCATCGAGGCGACGATGTGGTTCGAGGAAATATTGGAGATATCGAAGCACTCCATCACGAGCGGGGTACGCCCGAGCCCGAGGATCTCCCCCAGTTCCTCGAGGTCGGCCCCCGAGTCTATCGCCTGCCCCGGGACGCCACGCCGTCGAAACTGGCGGGTCGGTTTCAGCGTCTGTCGGAGATTCGAGATCATGTCGCGCAGTTCCGCGGCACGCTCGAAATCCAGGGAAGCGGCGGCTTCCCGCATCTCTTCCTCGATCGAGGACAAGAGGTCCTTGGCGTGCCCCTGCAGGAACGAGCAGGCCTGCTCGACCCGGGCGAGATAGTCTTCGCGGGAAATGCGCCCGATGCACGGAGCGGTGCAGTTCTTGATGACGTCGTTGTGGCAATGACGATAATCCTGCTCTCCCGGCTCCAGGGGACGACAGCTGCGCAGACCGAACTCGCGATTCATCCACGAGATCGTGCGCCGCAATGCCCCGGAATGCGCGAATGGTCCGAAATAACGGGCACCATCCTCCTTGCGCAAACGGGTCAGTTGGAAACGCGGCCACGGCTCCTCGGGGTGCATCTTGACGAGCAGAAAGCGTTTGTCATCACGGAAGGCAATGTTGTATTTCGGGCGGTATTCCTTGATCAACTTGCCCTCGAGAAGAAGCGCCTCGGGCTCGTTTCGCACCTCGTGGAACTCGAAATCCCAGATACTTTCGATCAGCGCCCGCGTCTTGTGTTCCGCCATTCGCTGCCGTGAGGGCGTGAAATAGTGGGCGAGGCGTTTGCGAAGATCGCGTGCCTTGCCGACATAGATGACCGAACCGAGACGATCCTTGTGAAGATATACCCCCGGCTTGTGGGGCACCTCCCGCAGCTTTTTCTGCAAATCCGGCTTGGCGTCACTTGGCACGCGGAAGTATACGCCCGGAGGAGGGAACCGCACTCCCGGAAAAGCGGGAGATTCCCCTCATCCGCCGGATCGAAGAAGCTTGATGCCTCTCCCGTTGCCCCCTAAACTCCGACGCCAATGAACCTGCACCGGCACCTTCCGACCCTTTTCTTCCTGATCGTATCGGCGCCTCTCGCTCTTCCGGCCACGGAACGATCCTGGACCAACAGCTCCGGTAAAAGCATCGTGGCGACTCTCGTCGAAATCTCCGGCGACAAGGCCGTGCTCCAGATGTCGGGAAAAAACTTCGAGGTCCCCATCGCTACCCTCTCTCCCGACGACCAGAAGTTCATCGCCGAGTGGAAAAAGAGCGACATGACCGATTCTTCGGGCGACTCCGCAGTCAAGCCGAACTGGGACGATCCTTGGCCGAGCCTTGTGTCCGTCGACATCGACCAGGCCATCGAAGTCATCAAAGAGGACGAAGCAGCCAAGGAGTACATCTACGCCAGCCCCCACTACGAGTTCATCTGCGACGTGAAGCTGAACACCTCCGTCGTGAAGCGGTTTTCCCTGCTCTTTGAAGCGACCAACCAGGTCTGTCGCGAATTGCCCCTGGGGATGGCGAAACCCTTCCGCAAGGAACGGCACAAGATCCACCTCTTCGAGACGCGCGAAGCCTACATCGACAAGGGCGGCCCGCCCGAATCCGCCGGCGTTTACATCAGCCGCGGAGGCGAAGGCGACATCCTTGTGCCTCTAACCAGCCTCGGCGTCAAAAAGGTGGGCAGCAACTACAGCGTCGATTACGACAAGGAGAACACGACCTTGTCCCACGAGATCGCCCACCAGCTCACCGACGTCGAATATTTCGCCCCCGGTTCTCGTGGCTGGTTCACCGAAGGCATGGCCGAATACATCGCCAACAGCGGCTATCGGTCCGGCAAATTCGACATCGACGACCTCGGCAGGCTGAAGGCCCGCGTGACCGCCTACGGCGAGGACGGCAACGGGGGCCGTGCCCTCGGGGAGAATATCAATGCCCCTGACCTCCAGCGTTTCTTCACCCAGGATTACGAGTCCTTTCTCGCCAATGCCCAGCTCAGCTACGGACTCGCCGGCCTGATCGTTTATTATTACTTCCACATGGATGGGGAGAAGGATGCCGCCAACATCAAGGCTTTCCTCAAGGCGCTGAAAGAGGAAAAGACCGCGCCCGAACTCTTCGAACCCCTTCTCGCCGGCCGCAGCTGGGACGAGATGGAGGCCGACATCACCCAGGGCTGGCGCTCGCGCGGAGTCCGGATCAATTTCAACTGACCGAAGAGGGTTGCATTTCCGACGAGACCCTCTTCACTCCACCTCATCGCATGAACGAATCTTTCTGTCGCTGGGGCATACTCGGTAGCGCGGGCATCGCCCGCAAGAACTGGCAGGCCATCCGCCACAGCGGCAACGGCCGTCTCGTCGCCGTGGCGAGCCGCTCGCGGGAAAAGGCCGCCGCCTTCATCGACGAATGCCAGGCCCAGGTGCCGCACGATCCCGCTCCGGAACCGGTCGGCGGATACGGGGAACTCCTCTCCCGCCCGGACATCGACGCGGTTTATATTCCTCTACCGACGGGACTCCGCAAGGAATGGGTTCTCGCCGCCGCAGCCGCGGGCAAGCATGTCCTCTGCGAAAAACCCTGCGGCGTCGATGCCGGGGAAGTTCGCGAAATCACCGAAGCGTGCGCGAAGGCGGGTGTCCAGTTCATGGACGGGGTCATGTTCATGCACAATGAACGCCTCGCCGCCCTGCGCCGAGAGCTGGATGCGGGGACACTTGGAACGATCCGCCGCATCGCAACGCAATTCAGTTTCCTTGCTCCGGACGAGTTCTTCTCGGACAACATCCGGCTCGACCCGGGCCTGGAACCTCTCGGCAGTCTCGGCGATCTCGGTTGGTACAACGCCCGCATCATCCTCTGGGCGCTGAACTACGAGATGCCCGTATCCGTGAGCGCGAGGATGATTCGCGAGCACCGATCCGTCCCCGTCTCCCTCTCGGCCGAACTGGTGTTCGGCGGCGGAGTCACCGCCTCTCTCTACTGCAGTTTCGAGAACGAACACCAGCAGTGGGTCAATCTCAGCGGCACCGGAGGTCACATTCACCTTGAGGACTTCGTCCTGCCCTTTCACGGCCCCGAACTCGCCTTCGAAGTCGAGCAGGCGGTATTCAATGTCGAAGGGTGCCATTTTCACATGGAGCGCCACTCCCGCCGGGTCGCGACGCACGAATACTCCGACAGCCATACCACCGCCCAGGAAACCAAGCTCTTCCGGAAATTTGGAGATCTTGTCCTCGGTGGACGACCCGATCCTCACTGGCCGGAGATCTCGCTGAAAACCCAGTTGGTCCTCGACGCCTGCCTGACATCGGCCCGGGAGGGAGGACGCGAGGTAGTCTTGTGAGTAGGATTGTTAACACCGCCCCATGACCGAGCAGATTCTCAGAGGCCTTGCCGGAGTGGCCGCCCTCCTTGGGATCTGCTGCCTCATCAGCCGCAGACGCGACGCGATCCCCTGGAGGCTCGTCGGCGGTGGCCTGGCCCTCCAGATCACCCTGGCCTTCCTCATCCTCGCCACACCTTTCAGCGGGGTGGTCGAGGCGATCTCGGCGGGTTTCGTGAAGCTGCTTTCCTTCAGTGACAAAGGGGCTGCTTTCATGTTCGGGGACCTCGTCGACGCCGCCAAATACGGTTTCGCCTTCAAGGTTCTTCCGACCATCCTCTTTGTCTCCGCTCTCACCTCCGCGCTCTACTACCTCGGAGTCCTGCAATGGGTCGTCTTCGGATTCGCCTGGGTCATGACGCGGCTGATGAAGCTCTCGGGGGCGGAAAGTCTCGCTGCCGCAGCCAACATCTTCGTCGGCCAGACCGAAGCCCCCCTCGTCGTCAAACCCTACCTCGCGGGCATGACCCGTTCCGAACTGATGGCCCTGATGACCGGGGGTATGGCAACGATCGCGGGCAGCGTCTTCGGGCTCTACGTGCTGACCCTGGGAGGAGGCGACCCCGCGACGGAGGCCGCCGTTGCCAAGCAGCTTCTCACCGCCTCGATGATGAATGCCCCGGCCGCCCTCTACGTGGCGAAAATGCTCATTCCCGAGCGCGAATCCATTCGCGAGGACCTCTTCGTTCCGAAGGAGAAGCATGGCCGCAACCTCCTCGATGCCATCGCCGGTGGCACGGGGGAAGGCTTGAGACTCGCCCTCAACGTGGCCGCCATCCTCATTGTCTTCGTCGCCCTCATCGCCCTGCTCAACGCGATCCTTGGCTGGGTCGGAGGGATCGGCGGGGAAACCGGCTGGCTCAACGGACTAGTCTCCCGCGCGAGTGGCGGCGCCTTCGAGACGCTGTCCATGGAGGCCCTGCTCGGTTTCGGGTTCGCTCCCGTCGCCGCTGCCGTAGGGGCGGAGTGGGGCGACATGCTGCGCTTTGGCCAACTCCTCGGAACGCGGCTCGTTTCGAACGAGTTCGTCGCCTATCTCGAACTCGGGCAAATGAAGGAGGCTGCTTCCCTCTCGCCGAAGACCGTCTTTCTCGCCACCTTCGCTCTCTGCGGTTTTGCCAACCTCAGTTCCATCGGTATTCAGATCGGAGGCATCGGAGTCCTTGCCCCCGAGCGCCGTGGCGACCTCGCCGAGATCGGTCTGCTTGCCATGGTCGGCGGCACGCTCGCGAGCCTTCTCACCGCTAGTATCGCGGGGATGTTTTTCGGCGTGGGTGGTTGAAGCCCCGCCCATTTGGCTTGATTCCCGTTGGGGAATCTGAGGAAATCGGCGAATTCTGCGGAGTCGTTCACTCCGGTTTCGAAACATGAAAGCCCGCCTCCTGCCCCTGGCCTTTCTCTGGATCGGATTGGTCCCCCCACTCTGGTCTCAGACGCCGGAAGACACCTCGAAAAAGCGCACCTGGACGAGCAACGATGGTCGGACGATCGAGGCGAGCTTCGAGGGTGCGGAGGGAGACAAGGTGCGACTCCGACTCGCCAACGGGACCATTGCCACGGTTCCCCTCGAACGTCTCTCCAAGGAAGACGCCGCTTTCGTCAAGGCTCAGGCCACTGCTACCGCAAGCGGAACGGGAACGAACCCGCCCGCCTCGAAAGAATGGCCGCGGAGCATCGACATCGGCGCGACTCCCGATCCGGAGACCGTCACCGAAGACCCGGAAAAGAAGGAATTCGTCTACCGCTCCGGCCATTATGAATTCCACTGCGACTCGAAGTTGACCTCCACCGTCGTGCGCGAGTTCTCCCGTATCTTTGAAGCCACCTACCTGCTGAATTGCTCACTGCCATTGGACCTGAAACCGATGCCCGAGGACGATGGACAGGAATTCTTCGTGGCCCGCCTCTACACGACCCGGGAAGACTACCTCGCCAACGGAGGGTTGGAAGGATCGGGCGGAGTTTACCAGAGGAGCAAAAAATCGCTCGCGGTTCCCCTCGGATCCCTCGGGGTCAAGATCCAGGGCAGCCGGGTTCTCCTCGAAAACTCGGGGAACGACGACGACAACAAGACCCTGATCCACGAGATCACCCACCAGATGATGAACCACTGGCTCCCGAAGCTGCGCACCTGGTATGTCGAGGGCAGCGCGGAAGCCGTCGAGATGATCGAATACGACCGGGGCAAGTTCAATCTCGCGAGCCGGAAGTCCCGACTCGAGGACTACGTTGATCGCGGCGGGGGTGACGGCAAGAATTTCCGCATGCTCGACCCCGGGGAGCTGTTCGGCCTTGACAGCCGGACCTGGGCGGCCGCGCTCACCAGCATTCGCGGCCAGGCGACGCAGAACTACCACAGCGCCGGTCTCATGGCTTATTATTTCTACTACCTCGATGGAGACGGAGACGGCGCGAACCTCATCGCCTACCTTCGCGAACTCGAAAATGTGGAACGGGAATTCAAGACGGCAGAGACGGCGGCCTTCGAGAAGCACCTTCTTCGCGGCAGGACAAACGACCAGTTGAAAGAAGACCTCACCAAGGCCTTCCGCGGCGAAGGAATCGCCCTCACCTTCGACGAGCCCGGAAAGAACCAGGCCTTCACCTCGCCTGAATAAGGTGGCTCAGGCGGTCGCGCGAATTCCTTCCTCGAGAATCCACTGGGCATTCCGTCCGTGTTCGGCGTCGCAGAGCGGGTGAATCGCCGTCCCCGGATCCTCGATTGCGGCAAGGAAATGAAGGCTCGCGTTTTGCAGGTGATCGGGTTGGGGCGGGACACCCACCTCAACCCCGTCGGGCTGATCGGCGGTCGCATGGAGGATATTCCCTCCGGGACCAGGCTCGATGTGGACCGTGCCGGTGCTGCCATAGATCGTCGTGCTGTAGCTCGTGAGGTGACCGATCTGGGTCCAACTCGCCTCCGTCGTGGCAAGGGCATGGGGGTATTTCATCACGAGAATGGCGTTGTCCTCCAGGGATAGCGCGGGCTTGAGCCCGGTGCTGACACGCAATCCGGTGACCAGTTCGGGTTTCCCCAGCAAGACATCGGCCAGGACCGCACCGTAGCAGCAGTAGTCCATGAGAGCCCCGGCCCCGTTCAATTCCGCATCGTAGAGCCACTCGCAGAACTGAGGAGAACACCCGAGCTCGACCGGCCCCTGGTGAGCGGCACGGTAACGGACCTGCCAGACCTGTCCGAGCTCTCCGGCCTGGGCCATGCAGATCCCGTGGCGCAATTGGGGCCACCAGGTGAAGGGCCAGTTGATCATGAGCCGGACGCCGTTGGCTCGAGCCGCCGCGAGCATTCGCTCGGCTCCCGCCAGAGTCGCGGCCATGGGTTTCTCCACGAGACAGTGCAACCCGCGTTCGCAGGCTTTCACGGTAAGATCCTCGCTGAGCTTGTTGCTTCCAAAGACATAGGCGGCGGTCAATCCCTCACGGGAAAGGAGTTCATCGTAGGACTGCGTCGTCTCTCCGGAGAATCGTCCGCGGTATTTGGCGAGCAGTTCCGCATCGGTGTCTGCAGCCCCAGCCAACTCGGCCCGACCGGTGGCTACCAGCTCTTCCAGATTGCTCCAGACGTGGTCGTGATGGAGTCCAAGGGTTGCGATGCGATGCATGGAATACAAATCAAGGGTAAAGGAAGGTTTCAGGAATCGAGCCCGAAGCGTTGATCAATGGGTTTCTGATAGGATCTCAGCTCGCCGGATTCGATCTCCGTGACGGCAACTTCCCGTGCCGCTTTCGCCGATTCAACGACGGCAAAAGCACAGGCGAGATCGCGGAGGCCCTCGGCACCGCTGCATTCGGGCTGCCCTCCCCTTTCAATGGCACGCAGCCAGTCGAACTGGGCGAGGGCGAAATCATTCGTGAGACCAAGGGGGAAATGACGATCCTGCATCTCGGCGGGAGCCTGAGCCCGGTAGAGAGCGGAAAGGGATTGCGGTTCCGCTTCGTCGAGTTGGATCATGTCGCCCGTGACCTTTCCCTTCTCGCCGTAAAAGACGATCCCTTCGCCGACAACAGTGTTCCCCCCATGGCCACCCCAGCTCCCGAACAGGGAACCGGCCGCGCCCGAAGCGAGGGCGAAATGTGCATGAAAAGTGTCGTCGGCATCACAAACCACCGGATCGACCTTTTCTCCTCCCCTCACGATCCATCGCGTCGGCTCTACGATCTGGGTGCGCGCACTCACTGAAACCACCTCGCTCCCGGACACATGGCGGATGAGATCGAAGAAATGGGGACCGAGATCGAGGGCCATGCCGCCACCCTCGGAAAGGACGTGTCGCCAGGGCGTTTCCGCGACAACGAGATCGGGCGCCCACCACGTCCCGATGTTGCCCATCACCGCCATCTGCACGGGCCCGGCCGGTCCGTCGGGAGAAAATGCCCAGTGCTGATGCCTCACCCAGGGGACAAAACGGAGGTTTTCGAACACCCCGAAGGTTACCCCCGCCCTCTCTGCTCCCTCGCACATCCGACGGGCTCCCTCCATGGAGACGGCGAGCGGTTTCTGCGAGAGGAGGTGCTTCCCTCGCGAGAACGCCACCTCCGCGACCTGATGGTGCAGGCTGTGAACCGTGAAATCGTTCACCGCGTCGACCCGGTCCGAGGCGATCATCTCGCGATAATCGGTGAAGACTTCGACCTTCGTGCCGGGTTGGAAATCCGAGAGATACTGGTCCGCGACGGCGAGCGGATCGCCGGGAATGGAGGATACGGCGCGGCGCTGGGGCGGCCCTTCGCCCCGCTTCACATAGCCGAGCGCATCCTCCGCTTTTCTCGCGCAGAGAGCGGTGATCTCGAATCCGTCCACGCCCGCTTCGCGCAGAATCCGGTACCCCTCGAGGTGGGCGGCGAGAATGCGACCGCAACCGACGATGCCGATTCGTATCATGCCGGGACCTTAAAGAAGCCGCGGTCGATTCCAAGCGAAAAGGGCGACACGAAAGCGGACGGATGACTCCGGACCTCGGAACGCGAAACTCTATGGCGTCTCGGGATCTCCGAAACCGTCCTCGATCGGGAGAACCGGTTCTCCCGCCATGTTCTTCTGGATCACCTTGAACTGATCGAGGAGAAAGAGCGGCTTGGTCGCCTCCCTCGCGAGAACATTCAGCCTCTCCTGCATCGCCGCGACTTTCTCGGGATGGTCGGCGGCGAGGTTTTTCTCTTCGGAAGGGTCTTCGGGAAGATGGTAGAGGTCGACACTCGAGGGTAGCATGGTGCGCCAGATCAGCTTCCAGTCCCCGCTTCTCACGGCCCCCCGAAAGGGCTCGACGTTGTAGACGATCTCCTTCCGCGGAGAAGCGGCGCCGGTCGCGATGGTTTTCCAGACGTCCATTCCGTCGAGAGGCTTGCATCCCGCGGTGGAAGCGCCTGCCAGTTCCGCGAAGGTGGTGAACAGGTCGACTCCGTGAATCAGGCCGTCGACTTCGCCGGCCTCGATCTTTCCGGGCCAGTTCGCGAAGGCGCAGACCCTCGTGCCGCCCTCGAAGAGCGAAGCCTTTCCGTCACGATACGGTCCGTTGTCACAGGGAATCCTGATCTTCGAGACATCGGCCATGACCCCGGCGAACATCGCGTTCTTCGTGCCTCCGTTATCGCTGTGAAAGACAATGAGCGTGTTTTTCCGCATCCCTTTCTTGTCGAGCGCGGCTATGACACGACCGATCTCATCGTCGAGGCAGGTCACCATGGCGGCGTAGGTGCGCCGCGTCGGCTCCTCGATGGAAGCGCAACGATCGAGGTATTCCTGAGGCGCCTGGTAGGGTGTGTGCGGGGCATTGAAAGCGAGATAGAGGTAGAGCGGCGTCGACGGGTCGTGCGACTCGATCAGCTTCACCGCATCACTCCCGAGCAGCTGCGTCGTGTAGCCCTCTTCCCGGACCTGCTCGTTGTCTCGATACCAGTCGAGGACCCCGTGCTCCTCATGGGTGAAGTAGTCGAGCTCGCCGATCATCGCGCCATAGTGGTAGTCGAAGCCCCGCTGACGCGGCCACCATCTCCTGTCGGCGTGACCAAGGTGCCATTTCCCGATGAGGGCGGTTCTGTAACCGGCCGCCTTGAGAACCTCGGGCATCAGTCTCTCCTCCGTGTCGAGGCCGTAGGCTGAAACCGAGGGGATCACCGCGGTCTGCAGGCCGTAACGAAAGGGATAACGGCCGGTCATGAGCGCGGCCCTCGTCTGGGTGCACATCGACTGCACGTAGAACTGGGAGAACTTCGCTCCCGAAGCGGCGAGCTGGTCGAGATTGGGCGTCTTGATGTCGGTGCATCCGTTGAAGCCCACATCCTTCCAGCCGAGATCGTCGGCGACGATGTGGAGAATGTGGGGTTTCCCGGGTTTCTCCTGCGCCAGGGTCGAGTCCAGCGACCAGTGTGCGACCGCGACCAGGGCAATGACGAAGGGAATGAATGGCAGTTTCATGGGAAACGTCAAAAACGGTTGGACCTGTAGCACAAACCCTTCATCCTTTGATATCCATTTCACGCAAAGACTTTGTTGAAACGATTTTCTCCAGAATCCCGGACCGGACCGACGATCCGGCACCTCTTCCACTGCATGAGAGACCCCGACGAATTTGCCGTCGCCGTCTCAGGGGCGGAATTGAGAGCGGATTTCCTGTCTCGCCAGTCTTCCCCCACCCTCGTCGAACAGTTTCAGACGCATGAATGGACGATCGACTACCAGGAAGCGGAAGTCCGGGCTCGAATCCTGGGGTTTCCTCCTCCCGGATGGGCCGCTGTCGCCCTGATCAGTGGAGCGGGAGAGTCGTCCTGGTACGGAACCACCGTCACGCGCGGCTTTCTCGTCTGCACACCCCCGGGAGAAGCCATCGACGGTTGGATCGGTCCGGGATTTCGCTGTTTCTCGGTAGGCGTGCCACCAGAGGTCTGGGAGCGATGCCGCCAGGCTTCCGGCTCGGAAAGAGCTCGTTCCGACAGGATCGTCGCGAAACTCGTTCCGTCCCGTTTTGGCGCCTTGGAACGGCGCCTCCTGAAACTCAGAGAGGTGCTCAGGTCCAACTCCATCCACGCTTACGGGAAAGTCGGAGAAGTTTCAGAATCGCTCATGACCGAGATCTGGGAGATGGTTCGGGAAGCGAAGCCTCTCCGAACTTCCAGCCGCAATCGCACCCGGCTCGCACGTCGCGCCGAGGATTGGCTGCGTGCTCATCATGATACCTGTACGGGAATGAACGAACTCGTCCTCGCGATGAGAACCAGCCGACGGGAGCTGGAGTACGCCTTCCGGGAGAATTTTGCGACGAGCCCCCGCACCTTGCTGGAGGGAATCCGGCTCAATGCGATCCAACGTGAACTGACTGGACCCGGAACCGGCGATCATACACAGGTGACTCGCGTCGCTCTGGACCACGGCATCACCCATCTTGGTCGATTCCCCTCACTCTATCGAAATCTCTTCGGAGAACTTCCCAGCGAAACGCTGGCACGCTCTCTTTCCGTATCGCGGAGACGTTGAGCGAATTTCATCTTCCCCCCGCTCGGATCGCGTTTACAATCCCTTTCATGGAGAAATTCGACGAAAAGGATGCGTTTGCCCGCACCCGCAAGAGCCTCATCGAACGGCTCGCGGACTGGGAGGACCAGCGTACTTGGGACGAGTTTTACCAGACCTACTGGCGACTCATCTACAGCGTCTCCGTGAAGGCCGGGCTTGGCCGCGAGGAAGCCTTCGACGTGGTGCAGGAGACAGTGCTCGCCGTCGCGAAACAGTGGAAAAAGGGCCAGGTCTACGATCCGGAAAAAGGCTCTTTCAAGACCTGGCTGATGAACATCACCCGCTGGCGCATCGCCGACCAGTTCCGCCTGAAGCAGCGAAACCCCGCGGCCATGAACCAGGCAGGAGGAACCCCGGGGGCCGACGGGAACGAGCGGCGCACGGGGACGATCGAGCGGATTGAGGGAGAAAACGGGGCCGAGATTCTCGACCAGGTGTGGGAACGGGAGTGGATGTCGAACCTCACCGATGTCGCCCTGCAACGCGTGAAGAAGCTGGTCTCCCCGAAGCAGTACCAGATCTTCCACGCATACGTAGTGAAAGAATGGGATGTCGCCAAGGTTGTCCACGAACTCGGAGTCAGCCAATCCCAGGTCTACCTCGCGAAACATCGTGTCGGAGGCATGGTGAAGGACGAAATCGACAAGCTGAAGGGCGAATTCGCCTGAATCTCCTATCGCGTCCCCCCGCGCTGGCCGGTTCCTCAATCCTTCGAACTCTTCGGATCGAGCGCGTCGCGGAGGCCGTCACCGAGGAAGTTCAGGCTGAAGAGGGTAGCCCCGAAGATGATCGCGGGATAGACCAGCAGCCCCGGATCACTGGCCATGAGGTCGGCGCCCTCCTTGATGAGCGACCCCCAACTCGCGTCGGGAGGCTGCACCCCGAGTCCCAGGAAGCTGAGGATGGCCTCGAGCCGCATCACCGCGGGGACGGTAAGCGTGGTGTATACGATGACGGGGCCAAGTGTATTCGGAATGAGGTGGCGGAAAAGGATGCGGGTCTGGGAGAGACCCAGGCTGCGTGCCGCGTCGATGAATTCCTGACGCTTCAGCGAGAGCACTTGCCCGCGCACGATGCGCGACATCGTGAGCCACTCCACGGCTCCAATGCAGACGAAGAGCAACCAGAGCGAACTGCCGAAGAGCTCGTTGAGAAACTTCACCGGTTTCCAGTCCTCCATGGCCGATACGTAGGTCGAGAGGATGATCACGATCACGATGAAGGGAAGCGCATAGAGGATGTCGACGACGCGCATCATCACCACATCAGTACGTCCCCCGACATAGCCGGAAAAGGCCCCGTAGACCACTCCGATCGTCAGCGAGACGAAGGTGGCGAGGAAACCGACGGTCAAGGAAACCCTTCCCCCGTAGAGGACGCGGGAAAAAATGTCGCGCCCGAGCTGGTCGCTTCCGAAAAGATAGAAGACGTCCCTGCCCTCCATGGAGCGCGCCGACGAACCTGCGCCGAGAAACTGCAGGTCGGGATGGGTCGCGTTCGGATCCGGGATGCCCGGCAGCAGCGGCACCAGAAAACAGGCGACGATGACAAGAACGATGAACCCGAGGCTGGCGAGGGCGAGCCGGTTCTTCTTCAAGCGCAACCATGCGTCCCGGCCGAGCGAACTGCCCTTTTCACCGGAACTGGAACTGTAGGGAGTGGACATATTCAGCGGTTCGCCCGGGTTCTCGGATCAAGCCACGCCTGGAGGATATCCACGAGAAAATTCATGGTGAGGATCAGGGTCGCGAGGACAGTCACCGTGCCATTGATGAGCCAGTAATCGCGATTCGTCACTGCCTTGATGAAATGTTGTCCCAGCCCCGGCAGACCAAAGACGGACTCGACCACGAAAGAGCCGCTGATGAGTCCCGCGAGAGCAGGCCCAAGAAAGGCTACCACCGGAGAGACGCCTCCACGGAACGCATGTTTGAACAGGATCGTAAGTGGAGGAACGCCCTTCGCCCTTGCCGTGCGGATGAAATCCTGGTTCAGAACGTCGAGCATGCTGCCCCTCGTCAATCGTGCGATATAGGCCGAATAGTAGAGGCCCAGAGTGACGGCTCCGAGGATCCAGGCCGAACTGTTTTCCCAGAGGGCAACGTCAAACCATCCCAGTTTCAGGGCAAAGATTTCCCCGAGCAGAGGTGCGATGACGAAAGTGGGCAGACAGATCCCCAGCATGGCAAGGGCCATGAGGGAATAATCGAGAGCCGTGTTCCGTCTCGCCGCGGCCATGACTCCGACCGGAATCCCGATCGCCAGCGCGATGGCGAGCCCGCAGATCCCGAGAACGAAGGAGACCGGAAAACCCTCGGCGATGACCTCGTTCACGGTGAACCCCTTGTTTCCAAAGGAAGGCCCGAGATCACCTTGCAGGAGCAATCCCAGGTAGCGGACGTATTGGAGAGGAAGGGGTTTGTCGAATCCGTAGTTCCGCTTCATCTGCTCAACGAGATGCTCGGGAATCTTTTTCTCGTCGAGAAAAGGGCCTCCCGGCGCAAGTCGCGCGAGGAAAAAGGTCAGCGTGATGATGCAGAACAGTGCGAAGACCGACTGTGCCAAGCGGGACAGGAGATAGCGGAGGGAGTCCATCAGAGGGAACCTCCTTCCCCGGAAGGAATCAGGTCGATGTGCTTGTACGGGTGGTTGTCGAGAAGGAGCGGATGCCAGTTCCTCACGTCGGGATGGAGGAGGTAGACACGGGTGTACCAATAGAGCGGCAGGATGGGCATCCCGTCCATGAGAACGGTCTCCGCTTCGGCAAGCTTCGCGTATCGGGCAGCAGGGTCGCTGAGGTGGGAACTCTCTCGCATGAGTCGATCGTAATCGGGATTGGACCAGCCCGTGTAGTTGTTCGAATCGCCAGTCACCCAGATGCCGAGAAACGTGTTGGGATCCACATAGTCGCCGATCCAGCCGGCGCGCGAGACGTCGTAGTTGAGGTCCTGGGTGGTCTGCTGGAACACCTTCCACTCCTGGTTCTCGATCTTCACCTTCTCGATTCCCAGGTTCTTCTTCCACATGTCCTGGATCGCCATGGCGATGTTCCGGTGGGATTCCAGCGTGTTGATGAGGATGGTGAACTCGGGCACTTCGGCGCCGCTCGCATAACCTGCTTTCCGGAGATATTCCCTCGCCTTCGCCGGATCAAAGGAGATGACCTTGGGCGGCTGATAGCCTCCCTCCGAGGGTGGCGTGAAGGCTGTGGCCGGAGTCTGCCCACCCAGAGTGACATATTTCACAATCACCTCGCGGTCGATCGCGTAGGCGAGAGCTCGGCGGAAGTCGGCATTGTCCGTCGGCTTCTTGGTCACATTGCAACGGTAGAAATAGGATCCCGCATAGGTTTCGATGTGCAGGGGAGAATCGGGAAGGGCCTTGTATTCTCCAATGAGGCTCTCGGGCATCGAATAGGAGAGATGTATGAGTCCGTTGCGAAAGGCCTTCTCCTCGGTGAAGGGGCTCTCGAGAGGAAGAAAGTCGATTCCGTTCGGTTTCACATTTGCCGCATCCCAGTAATGCGGATTCTTGCGAACCTTGACATGGGCATTGATCCTCCAATCGGTGAGCATGAAGGCGCCGTTGCTGACGTGGTTGCCGGGCTTTTGCCAGGGAGTGTAGGGATCGGTCATTTTCCCGAATTTCTCGATCGTACCGCGGTGAACCGGCAGCCAGCTCGTGTGTTTCACGACATCGGGAAAAAAGGGAGCAGGGCCAACGAGGGTGCAGACGAGAACACGTTCTCCCTCCGCTTTGACTCCTACTTCGGCAAAATCCTTCAGGTCCCCCCGATTGAAAGCCTCCGCGTTTTTCAGAAAATAGAGCATCGAGGCGTAGGGGGAACCCATCTCCGGATGAAGGATCCGCTGGTAGGAATAGACGAAGTCCTGCGCGGTCACGGGATCGCCATTGGACCACCTCGCATCGTCCCTGAGGTAAAAGCGCCATTCGGAAAAATCGGCATTCGACTCCCACCGTTCCGCCACTCCCGGTTCATTGAGCGAATCGTTCTCAGGATGATAGGTCACCAGACCTTCAAAGAGAGCCCGGAGGATATTGGAGTCGCCTACCGACGAGACCAGATGAGGATCGAGCGCCTTCGGCTCCGCTCCATTGCCGAGGAGCAGAATCTTTTCCCTCGTGGCCCGTTCGACACGGGTTTCCTCCCGGCAGGAACTCAAGTGGAGAGCGAGGACCAGACCGACCGCCAACCGGACAGGGTTGGAGAACCAACCCGGGAGGGTCTGGTCTTGGAGCGGGCGTGGCATCGAGTGGAGAAGTCTTCGCCGGAATCGTTCCCCTTTCAACGCGAAAGCAACAGGGACTCGTCCATCCGAACAGTAAAGCCTTCTCCCACCCAACGCTCAACCCGGATACGACCCGATCACGTAGTCCCGCAGTTGGCTGATGAGGGCGCCTTGGGCGGAGATGATATGCCTGACGAGATCGCCGATGGAAACGATCCCTGCCAGCCTCCCATCCACGAGCACCGGCAAGTGACGGACGGACTTGTCGGTCATCAGCTGGAGACAGGAAACGACCTTCATCGAAGGGACCACCGTGATCACCTCTCCGGTCATGATTGCGGAGACCGGAGTCTCCCTGGACGAGCGTCCCTTCAGGATCACCTTCCGGGTATAATCACGTTCGGAAACGATCCCGACCAGCTTGTCCTCCCACACCACAGGCAAGGCGCCGACGTTCCGGCTCGACATCATTTCAATGGCCTCGAAGACAGTTGCGTCCGGACTGATGGCCCAAACCTTGCGAGACTTCTTTTCGTTGAGGATCGAAGTGATCGTGTCGACGATTTCCATGGTTCCGCCCCGGTTTGTTTACGGGAGAACGATCCTACCTTATCAGGCACGTTCTTGTGAACCTTTAAAAACGAAAAAACGGCTTCGCCCGTTCGATCTTCAGTCCCGGGCATCGCCCAGCCGAGTCTCCAGATCCTTGACCCGCTTCAAGAGGTTCCCGAGCTGCTTCACCCGCATCGCGTCGCGACGCTCTTCCTTGAATGGTCGGGCAGGATATCCGAAGTAGGTGCCCCCCGGCTCGTCGATCGAAGATATCACGCCGCTGCGACCGCCGAGCGTGACACGATCGGCGATGGTAAGGTGACCGGCGACCCCGCTCTGCGCCGCGATGACCACGTAGTCGCCGATGCGCGAACTCCCGGAAATACCCGTCTGGGCAACGATGATGCAGTGCCTCCCGATGAAGCAGTTGTGTCCGATCTGGACCTGATTGTCGATCTTCGTCCCCTCCCCGATGACGGTTTCCCCGAACCGGGCTCGGTCGATCGTGCTCGAGGCTCCGATCTCCACGTCGTCTCCCACCTTAACAATGCCGAGCTGTTCGATCTTGCGGTGCCGTCCCTTCTCGAATTCAAATCCGAAGCCGTCCGCACCGATCACGACCCCGGGATGGAGGATAACACGATCGCCGACTTCGCAGCCATGACACACGGTAACGTTCGGGGCGATCTGACAATCTTCTCCCACCCTGGCACCCTCGGCCACAACCGCCCCGGCCCCGATGCGAGACCCCCGACCGACACGGGCACCGCGGAGGACAGAGGCATTCGGCCCCACCGAAACGGTCGCTGGATCCAGTTCCGCCTCCGGATCCACGTAGGCTCCGGGCGAAATCCCTGGAACGAATGCCGGAGGCAGCGCGCCATGAGCCCGAACGACCAGATCAAAGGCAATCACTGGATTGGCGACAAGCGCAACGGCTCGGGCTCCCGGAGCCTCATGCCTTTCGTCAGCCACCAGAACCAGGCCCGCCCGAGTCTTCTCGAGTTGATCCCGATACTTTTCGTTGCCGTAGAAAGTGGCGCAATCGGCATCCGCCTGATCCAGCGCCGCAAAATTGGTCAGAACAGCCGACTCGTCTCCTCTCAAGAGACGACCATCCACCATGGACAGAATTTCCCCGACCGTCGTGTTCATCCTTCCCGGATCAAGCTGGATGAAGCAGGAGATTCTACCTGCCCCAACATCACGGCATCGAAGC
>JAGRPC010000148.1 GCA_020439925.1 Verrucomicrobiia bacterium
ACCCCGGTTTTCGAACACACCCTAACCTTTCACCAGACCCTCTCGAGTCTCACGGCAGACCCTGTCCGGTCCCGGCGCGATTCATGACGAAGGCCCCGAAGAGCGCGATGGCCTCGCCGCGGGCGTCCTGTTCGCGAAAGACCTTCAGGGCCTCTCCCTGCGCCGAGGCAAAGGCGACGGTGGCGTCCTGTCCCTGGCCGAGTCGTTCGTAAAAATCAAGCATCAGTTCCACGGTCATTTCGTCGGAAATGGGCCAGAGCGTCGACAGGACATGACGGGCTCCCGCAGCGACAAAGGCGCGTCTCAGGCCGATGACTCCCTCCCCGGAAGCGAGGTCTCCGATTCCCGTCTCGCAAGCGGAGAGAGTCACGAGTTCGGTTCCCTGCAGATCGAGGCGGGCGGCCTCGGCGGCGAAGAGCCAGCCGTCGTGGGCCGTATCCGGGAAACGGGACCGGCTCCAGGCATCGATCGAATTCTGGGCCCCGCTCAGGGCAAGAGCCCCGCGCAACATCGGGTCGGAACTCCCGCCGGGCGAAGCGCCGTCCTGGTGAAAAAAGACCCCGTGCGTGGCCACATGAACGATGGCCGGAGCCCTGGCCCCTGCGAGAGCCTCTTCGGTGGCCCGGTCGGCCGTCAGCAGGGTGACCCTGGCCCCGGCGGACTCGAGGGTCCCGGCGACGAGATCTGCTTCTCTGCCGGAACCGGGGAGCGGAGAAAGACTGACCCCTCCTGACCTCGCGATGCCGGTGAGGTTGACGAGGTCCCGGTTCAACGCGCCACCGGATTTGTCGTCACCGGTCTTCCCGGCATCGGAATGAAGGTAGTCGGGCGCTCCCACGACCACCGCACTGAGGAGATCCCGCTTTCCTTCCCCTTCCCTGCGGCAAAAATCCCGGGCCGAACCGACCTCGTCGAAGATTCGGTATTCCCCCTCGAACTTTCCTTCGTCATCGAGCAAGGCCGCAAACGGGACGAAGTGCAGGGCGGCCTCCGGGCAGATCACGATCCGTCCGGGACTCGGCACCGGGATCTGCAGAGGCTCGCACACGATACCGTGCAGCCGCCTTGACGCTTCCTCGAGTCGGACCGAGCTCTCCCCGAGATCGGCTTCCGACCTCGCCTTGAGATACGCATCGACCGAGTCGCGGAATCCGGCCAGGGCGATGCGAACCGCCTCCCCGGAAGCGAGCCGGATCCAACGAACCGATTCTCCCGTGATCTCGAAGGCACCGTAGTAGTCACTGTGCTCGAGATCGGTGGCGAGAACCAGTTCGTAAAAGCGCCCGTCTTTTCCCAGACGCTTCCTGACCGCGGCAAGATCGGGAGTCGGATCTGCAGTCGAATCCGGGGAGCTGCCATTCCCCTCGAGCAAGCGGACCTGAAGCCGTTTCACCTCCTGTCGGAGTTTGGTCAGGGCCCCTTCCTCGTCCGATGAACCCGCCTGCTGGAGTGCCAGGGTGAGGCGGTTCAACTGGCGCTGACGGCCCCTCAGTTCCTCGACGAGCTTGTCACGCCTGGGATCCGCACCGCGATTCAGCAGCGTCCGCGCTTCCCGTATGCTCTGGTCCAGCACGCTGCCCTTGCGTCGCAGGGACAGTTCACAGGCCTCCTCGACCTTTCCCGCCTCGACGAGGATGTGCAACTGGCTGCCTCCCGAAAAAAGGCTGCCGAGAGCCAGCTTCTCCGTTTCGGAAGCGAAGAGGGAAGCATTCTGCAGGAAGTTCTCCGCGAGTCGCGCCGATTCCCTCGCCCTTTCCACCGCCTCGGCGACCCGTCCCTTCCTCATCGCGAGGATGCCGAGGGTGTCGAGGAGCAACGAGAGATTGCGTTGATTCTCCCACCCCTGCCCTCTCAGGATATCGACGGCCCTCAACAGCGCCTCCTCCGCCTCGTCGTCACGTCCCGTCTCGCGGAGGGCCATCCCCAGGTTGGTGTAATAGAAGGCGAGATCCTGGTCCTCGTGACGTCCCTTTGCCTCCATCTCGGCCACGAGTTCGGCATAGACGGCACCCGCGGCCGCGGGATCGCTGTTCATGAGAAGCACGGCGCGATTGTTCCGGAAAATGATGGAGTTTTCCTCTCCCCAGCTCCGGTCGGGATGGATTGCGGCGACGCGGAGGGCCTCATCGGCCATGCGCATCGCCTCATCGGACCGACCCAGGGCATTGAGCGAAAGGACGAGGTTGTTGCAGGCCACGGCGTACTCTCTCGAATCCGAACCGAGACGTTCACGGGCCAGGTTCCTCGATTTTTCGATGATCGCCACGGCCCCCTGCTCGTCCCTATAGTGTTTCCGGATGAGGGAAAGGTCCTGGAGCAGCGATACGTAATCGCCGGTCGCTTCGGGTTTTCCGGAGAGTGATTCGGCCGCCGCGTTCCAGATTTCCTCCGCCCGTCCGTATTGGCCGGCTCCCTCGTAGAGGTGTCCCCAGCGGCTGTAGCAGGAGGCGAAGGCCGCCTGCAGGGTCGCATCTTCCTTCATGGCCGCAAAAATCCGGCCATACCAGGCATCGGTCCTCGCCTCGTCTCCGGAATCGAATGCCGTCATGGCCATCAGTTCGTGCCAGAAAAGCCGGAGTTCGGGATCGGGAAGGTCGACGTTCCCGAGGCAGGCCTCTGCCAGGGGCGTCGCCACCGCCTCCGCCTCACTCACGCCACCGCGATCGGCAAGAAGTTCGAAATAGGTGGAGGCGAGGTCCTGCAGTCTCCCGTCGTGCGGCACGAACAAGCCCTTGGCCCATTCGAAATGCCGTCGCGCGATCCCTTCGGCCTCCCCCGCATTCCCTCTTGCCGTGGCAAGACGGACCTGAAGGAGACGGGCCGAAAGCGACGGCATCTGCTCCTCCCTCCCCGGTGCATCGAGCAGTTTCAGGACCTCCTCGCAACGGACCTCCGCCGATTCGAGCCGACCGGCGCGGAAATCCTCGTAAGCCAGGATCATGACCGCATCGGCATAAGAAAGGTAGGTGGACTCGTCGACCGATGAGGAGTCCGTTTCCGCCACCCGCTTCCCGAGCTGCTCGACCAGTTTCTCGTAGTCCGCCCCGCGCCGCCGGGGGTGCAGGGAGACCGCGGCGGACAGCAACTCCAAGCGTCTGATTCCGGTGGTCCGGGGATCGTTTTCCGCCTCCACCATCGCGGCGAGAACTTCCTCGTAGCTCGGGCGAGCTTCACCGGCATGAGGTGAGGTGGCCGCCCCTTCCTTGCGCAGCGATTCGAGTCGGGCCCTGCCTTCCTCGTTGAGTTTCCAGGTTTCGCTCCCGGGCGGATCGAGCAGTTCCCGCAGGATCGAATCGGCCGCCCCGGGATTTCCCAACACCCGCTGCGCCTCTACGAGAAAACCCATCACCGCCGGTATCGTGGCCGGATCGACCTCGTGACTCGCAGCCGACCGGAAATCCTCCTCGATCTCCTCCAGCAAGCCTTTCGCCCCCTCGCCACGCCCTCCCTCGATGAGCCATTTGGCAAGCAGCACCTTCGCGAGCACCGACGACTCGTGGGCCCTCCCGTGGAGGAGGACGGAGAGGGCAATCAGCTCCCGGAGCCCCTTCTCCGCACCGGGATCGCCGGAGGAAACCAGCCCGTCGACCTTCCACCGTTTCGCCTCGAACAGGGAAGCCTCGTCTTCCAGGAGCACTCCGGGGTCCGGCTCCGGGCGGGTGACGAGGAGCTTGCCTTCCTGGGTCATCCTGACGAGCACCTTCACCGCTTCCCTGCGTGACAAAGGATCGAGAAGAACGGGATCGATCGAAAGGAGCGCGGTGTCGAATCGGCTCCTCTCCGCAGCGGAAAGAAACAGCGGGTCCCGCTCGTCGCCCGCGTCCGCCTTTCCGAAACGATTGACGTTCGCCCGGTCCTGTTTGAGGACCTCGCGCAATCGATCGAGTGCTTTCCCGTTCGAATCCATCCAGTCCGACGGGCCAAGCGTGGTGAGCCAGGTGACCCGGAAGTGAACCTTTTCCGCCGGTGCGGGGGGAAGGGAATCGCCGGGCGTGCCTTTGGTGGCGGGCATCGCTGGCGGAGGTTCCGGAGGAGTGCCCCCCGGGGAGAATTCGGCAACCCGCAACAGAAGGGAACGGTCGGAGCCGGAGACCGTCACCTCGAGACGGGTGATCTGCCCGGAAAGCACCTTTCCCTCCAGACCGGGAGCGGTCACGAGCCGGGCTCCGTCGATGAGGCCGCGGGCCTCCACCGTCGCGAACCGGCTGTCGGGCGTGTCGCCCGGATCCCGATGATGCCCACCGTTGACGTTGTAGCGGTCCTGGCGCAGAAAATCCCGGAGTGTCTTCAGGGGGACGCCCCTCGAATTGACCCGGTCGGCCTGCGAGATCTCGGCCTGGTATCGGATCTCCTGCGCGGACGCACCTACCGCCGCGAGCGACAGAACGATCCCGGCCGCTATCCGGAAAACGGGGGTTTTCATGACCTTGGGGAAGAATCCCTTCCCAAGTCAGCGATACGCCCGCCTTCCCCCTCACTCAAGCCTTTTCATCATCCCCCAGGTACAGGCCACCGATCACCGATCACCGATCACCGATCACCGATCACCAATCACCGATCACCGATCACCGATCACCGATCACCGCACCAAGCACCAAGCACCCCTGCCCCTCTTCAGCCGAAGATGATCCCCGCGAGGCTGAAGTAGATGATCGAGCCGCTCACGTCGACGATCGTGGTGATCGCGGGAGAGGCGACCACGGCGGGGTCGAGACGAACCTTTTTTGCTCCGATCGGCAGAGCCGCTCCGATGAGGGTCGAGGTGAGGACCTGGGCCATCAGGGAAGTGCCCACCACCAGCGCCACCGACAACGGCGTGAGCGATGTGCCGGTGAGGCCGGACGGCATGAGGAATTGGATCTGGATCGCCACACACAGCCCGAGAAGGGCTCCGAGGAGCAGGCCGATGCGGCCCTCCTTCCAGATGACGCGCCAGAACTCGCGGGTGTCGAGCTCCCCGAGGGACATCGCGCGGATCACCATCGTGGCGGACTGCGTGCCGGTGTTGCCTCCCGCGGCGACCACCATCGGCAGATAGAGGGCGAGAATATAGTATTTGGTCAGGACAGCCTCGTGCGAGTGCAGGACAAACCCAGAGCTGAGGGCGAGAAAGGCGAGGGTCAGGACCCACCCGAACCGCCGCCGGAAGTGCGTCATCGCCGGAGTCTGGAGGTAGGCGAAATCGCTCTGCCCTCCGATGCCGGAAAGACGCTCCATGTCCTCGGTGGATTCCTCTTCGAGAATCTCGAGGGCGTCGTCGTGGGTGATCACGCCGAGCAACCTTCCATCGTCGTCGACCACCGGCAGGGCAAGGAGGTCGTAGCGCGCGATCATCTGGGCGGCCTCTTCCTGGTCCGCCATCGCATTGACCGACATCTGGTCGGAATCCATCAGCTCGCGGATGGGAGTATCCCACCGGCTGAAGGCCAGATCGCGGAGACGCAGTTTTCCCAGGATGCGCTGCTTCTCATCGACCACGTAGATCCGGCTGAGGAGCTCGGCCTCCTCGCGGATCTCCGCGAGCACGTCGAGGGCCTGCCTCACGGTCAGGTCCACCGGCACCACGGCCATGGCCTTGGTCATGCGCCCGCCGGCGCTCTCCTCGGGATATCTCAGGAGATCTTCGGAAATCTGCCTGGTCTCCTCGTCGAGCAGTTCGATATACTGACCGCGATCCTCCTCGTCGACCTCCTGGAGAAAGTCGACCAGTTCGTCATCGGAGAGAGATTCGAGAACTTCACGCCGTTCCGTCTCCGGAAGGGTGTTGAGACGATGCTCGACGTCGGCCGCCGGAAGGTAATCGGCCCAGGCGGAGAGCACCTCGGCCGGCAATTGGTCGAGGACCTGCTCGCGATCCTCGTCCTCGAGGCGTTCGAAGGCGACCTCGACGTCGCCGGGGTGGGCCTCCTTCGCGATCGCGACGATCTGATCCGTCTCGCCGCTCTCGAGCGCCTCGAGAATGGCTTCGACATCGACCGGCTCGCGGCTGTTGAATTCGGATTCACCCATGAAACAAGGCCGGCACCCTCGCGTCCCTACCGGAAAACGCAAGCACGCCCCGGCACGGGAATTGAAAGAAAAGGAACCTCGCCCGGTCGCGATCCCCCAAAAAAATCGTCC
>JAGRPC010000149.1:0-1499 GCA_020439925.1 Verrucomicrobiia bacterium
AGAAGGCCCGCGTCGAAGACGCCCTTCACGCCACCCGCGCAGCGGTTGAGGAAGGCATCGTCCCCGGTGGCGGTACCGCTCTTATCCGTGCCCAGGCGCTCATCGGTGACCTCGGTCTTTGCGGTGACGAAGCGACCGGTGCCGGCATCGTTGCCCGCGCCATCGAAGCTCCCCTCCGCCAGCTCGCCGCCAACGCGGGCCGCGAGGGTGCCCTCATCGTCGAGAAGGTCAAGCACGAGAAGGCCAACGTTGGTTACAATGTCGCTACGGACACCTACGAAGACCTCGTCAAGTCCGGTGTCGTCGACCCGACCAAGGTGACCCGCAGCGCTCTCCAGAATGCCGCTTCGATCTCCGGTCTGCTCCTGACCACCGAATGCCTCATCTCCGACATCCCGGAGAAGGCGGAAGCCGGTGCCGAGCACAGCCACGACCACGGCATGGGCGGCATGATGTAATGCCCCTCCGTTTCTCCACGGAGAGACGTTTTCGAAAGACCGGGCGCGTCGTGAGGCGCGTCCGGTTTTTTTTGTGCGGGTGCCCTTTCTACACCCGCTCCCGGTGAGCGGTTACTTGCCTTCTTCCTCGAATCTGCGCCGCCAGTGCTCGAGTCGTTCGGCGACACGCTGTTCCATGCCATGATTTGAGGGATGGTAGTAGATTCGTCCCTCGGGGAGGTAAGCCTGGGGCACATATCCCTCCTCGTAATCGTGTCCGTAGAGGTAGACAGCCTCGCCCTCGGCGATCACTCCGCTGGCCTCGCCGATCTTTTTCCGGCTCTTGGTCCGCAGGTGAGGGGGAACGGCAAGGGTGCGCCCTTCGGCGACGTCCTTCAACGCGGCGTCGATGGCTGCATAGGCCCGGTTGCTTTTCGGGGCGGTCGCGAGGTAAACGGTGGCATGGGCGAGGGAAATACGAGCCTCGGGCATGCCGACAAACTCCACCGCCTGCTGGGCGGCGACAGCGACGCGCAATCCATTGGAGTCGGCCATGCCCACGTCCTCGCTCGCCGAAATGACGAGGCGCCGGGCGATAAAGCGGATGTCTTCCCCGGCGTGCAGCATCTTTGCAAGCCAGTAGAGGGCCGCATCCGGATCGCAGCCCCGGATGGATTTGATGAAGGCACTGATGGTATCGTGATGCGCATCTCCATCGGCGTCGTAAACGATGGCCTTACGCTGGATTGAATCCTCGGCCACGGCGAGATCGATGTGTATTTCTTCGGTGTCCGGGTCGGGTTCCGTCGTGAGGACCGCAAGTTCGAAGGAGGTGAGCAGCTTTCTCGCATCGCCGTCACATCGGGTCACGAGGTGCCGGGCCGCCTCTGGGGACACGACCAATTGCTTCTTGCCGAAGCCACGGTCCGGGTCACGGATGGCGGATTCCAGGAGTTCGTTCAGATCGTCTTCGGAAAGAGGTTCCAGTTGAAAAACCTGGCTGCGTGAGACGAGGGGACTGTTGATGTAGAAAAAGGGATTGTGGGTCGTGGCCCCGATAAA
>JAGRPC010000149.1:1655-16074 GCA_020439925.1 Verrucomicrobiia bacterium
ACCCCGGACAAATTGAGAAACCGTGAGGAAGTGTGGCGGGCGATAAGTTCGGCCAGGCTGGTCTTTCCGACGCCGGGTGGACCGTAAAAGATCAGGGAGGTGAAACGGTCGGCCTCGATGGCCCGCCGAAGAAGACGTCCCTCTCCCAGGATATGGCGCTGGCCGATATATTCATTGAGGCAACGCGGGCGCATCCGGGCAGCCAGAGGCATGGCAGGATGAATGCCGAATTCGGTTATTCCCGTCTCCGAAGCATTCCCGAAAGTCGCTTTATCGGGGGCGGAATCGCTGAAAAGGTCATCTTCCATCAATTTTGTGGCCGAACTGATTCGGGCTCAATCGGAGATTCTGCGTGAGAGAAGGCGCTCCTCCAAGGGAAAGAATCAAAGAAAATGAGGTGACAATTTTAAAAATTAACGATAAAAACAATAATTAGTTTGAAATTCCGTATTAAATTGTTAATATTTCAAAAGCCCTGGCCCGTCCGGCGTTTTGCCCGTTGCCTCTCATTGAATCCACTACTCTTCACTGCATGAACGTTGCCATTCCCGAACTGAGTCAGTTTTCCCTCGAGGAACTCGGCCAGACTCCGGCCGTTGAAAAGCCGAATGCCGAAGTCAGTTTCAAAGTCGATCTTGAACCTTCTCGAGTCACCCGCCGAGTGGTCGTCGGAATCATGGATGAATCCCGCAAGCGAGGAATCGCGGTCGGCATCTACCCGGCGACAGGAGAGGTTTGCGATCTGTGCAACGGCGCGGGAGTGATCGGCTATCTCGCCAACACGCCCCTTCCTCCGGGAACGCCGGTGGCGTGTGACCTGACCCTTTATCGATTTGGCCAGAATTTCGTCTGCAGTGTCCGTATTCAGGGAGAGATCTTTCTTTACCCTGCCTTTTCGCTGGGGGGAGCCGCCAAGCTTACGGCATTTGTCGGACAGGAAGGTGCACAGGGCGCAGATAAACTGGCGTGGTCCGCCTTGCGCCTCAATGTGATCGAGCAGCCGGTGGCTGCCTGATTGCTGCGAGAAGAAGATTCCATTGGTCGTTGGTCAGGCAGGGCGCGGAGGCAATCTCCGCGCCCTGCCGCATCTCGGAATCTGACCAAGGTTTCTCGGGGATCCCGAAGAATTCAAGCTTGACCGCGTTTCACGGAATCCGCTAGCATGCAGGGGCTCTCCGGGAGAGGGACGACCGAAACAGAGGTTTTTCGGCATACTCTCGGCTTCCCGGTGATTTACCCCCTAGCAATGAAAGTTTTTTCCTCCCGCAACTCCCGTCGCACCGGCATGACGCTTGTCGAATTGCTCGTTGTCATCGCCATTATTGCTATTCTCATCGGTCTTCTCGTTCCCGGTTTGGGGAAGGTCAAGGAGATGGCCGAAGCTGCGAAAAATACCTCCAACTTGAAGCAGATTGCCGGATCCACCCTGAATTGGGTGGCTGATCACGGGCTTCGCCTTCCCTCTCCCCAGTATCCCGGAGGAATGGAGCCTCCTCCCGGTGTCTCCGAGGAAGACTATTTTCCCCAGTATTACAACCTTGGTGAATCCGGACTGTGGCTGGATGGGGTGATTTTTGCCGAGGTTTACATGAAGGAGGACAAGGACGGGCAAGTCACCCAATACGAGGTCAATGAAGATGGCGACCACCTCAAGGGTACCATTTTTGAAAGTACCATCTCGGTGAAGCGAGACCCGCTCGAGAAGGACTGGCACAAGAACAGTTATGCCATGAACGCCAACCTCCAATATGACCGTATTTACGATACGGTGAGCTCACCCGACCCGTGGTTGACGGAAAAGACGATGTCGAATCTGCTCTTCGCTCCGAAGGCCATGCTCTACATCGACTGTATCGAGGCAAACGTGGTGAAGTTTGAAGATCGTCAACTGATTGAAGAGACGATCGAGAAGCGGTGGAACGGAGGCAAGGCGATCGTGGCGTTCCTGGACGGTCATGCGGAAAGGCGGGCCGAGAGCGAGATTCCTGAAGCGGATCCCACGGGAGACCGTGAATCCAGCCATTTTTGGCGCGGAGTGAATCCGAAATGATCCTTCCACGCTTGCCTCATCCCGCGAGCGCTTTCCGGTAATCTCCTACGAGGGAATCTCAATTGGCTTCCTTTGCCAGTTCCCTTGCCCGGCTGACGGCAAAGGTACAGGCTTCGGTGCATAAGAGCGGAATCTCTCCGCTCCCGCGATTGGCGAAAACGGGTAGGTCATCGGCTCCGATGGTCCAGACGATCCGCCTCAGGCAGCCGGGCTGACAGAGTTCGGAGAGAATCCGAGTGGCCATTTCATCGGTGATTGAACCGACAGCCCGATACATTCCCGTTTGACGCTCCAAGGTCTCGCGGAGTGGAACCGCCGCCAGTTTTCCGGAATCGAAGGCGACCCAGGTGGCGAAAAGGCCTGGATAGATGGCGTCGAGGCGTTTCAGGAACTCTTGCGGAACCGACGTCGAGGTGATCCATCCCGAGCGAAGACCGGGAGCCGCCTTGAGGGGGCGGTAGTTTCCTTCCGCATCGTATTTTGCCAGATCGCGCAACTCCCGCACCGAGTCTGCCGGTTCCAGGGAAACGACAGCCGACTCATCCCGAACGTGGCATGCGGAAAAATGTCCGTTCGCGTCCCGACGGAGAACCAGCTCTCCAAAATGCAGCCGGCCACCGGGGGGCAGGATGGCGGTGAGGTGTTCTGCGAGAGTCATGATCGGTAATGCTCGTCGAAATAGAGGACCTGGTCGACGATCACTTCGGCAAGGGAGGGATCGGTTCCGATGGCGGAACTGTACCAGAGCGTCCGGTCTCCGAAGTGGTGGGGATTTTTTCGGAAAACCTCCTGTTGGCTCGCAGCGGCAGTGGGTTCCTTTTCCATGCCGAGGAGCACTGGAATATCCTGATAGCTGTGAAGGCCGTCGGCGATGAAAAACGGAACCACGATCACATTCGGGGTATCGGTCAGGTTCTGCCAGTCGGCAACGAAGGGCGCCTCCTCCATGTAAGCGTCGAGCACTTTGGCGAAGGGGGCGCCGGATTCACGAATGGCCTCGACCTGAACCTTGATGGCTTCGGTGGATTTCTGGTTCAATCCGGTTCCGTGTCCGACGATGATCAGGGAAGTCTCCTCCGGCTTCGTCGGTGCATCGAGCATCTCGAGCGCCCGTTTCGTGAGCAGGCCCGTCATCGCCGGATGGATCCCGACCGGATCACAATAGTGGAGCACTTTCTCTCCGCGCCGTGTTGTGTGTCCGGTGATCTCCAGTTCACGGGGAAGGACCTGTCGGGTGAAATAACCTTCACTGATGAAATTTGGCACGATGTAGACCTCGTTCTGCTCAATCATGGGCCAGATCTGGCGAAAACTAGGTTCCTCTTTCCAGAATGCGCAATGGACGGCACCAAACTGGCCGCTGGCCGAGATGGTGTCCGCGTGATCCCAGCAAGGCTGAGACGAGTCGGGATTTTCGGTCGAACCGTGACCGAGGATGAGAAGGGCGCTGTCCGGTTTCGATACGGGCATGTTCAGGGCTACGGGTCGAATGAGTGGAAAGATGCAGGAATAAATTCCGTATTTATCAGATATTTAAATTGCTTAAGAATCCCGTGTTGCCGATCTTGGGGAGGTTACCCTGCTATCGATACGTGTAAAATGAGACAATTGCTCATCATGACCCTCGCTGTGATCGCGATCGGGTGGGGAGGCATTCTTCTGGCAGCTCCGAGGGAGGTTCATTCGGGTGAAGAGGGCTTGGTTGCTTTTGACGAGTTCCTCGAAGGCGGGGGGCTGGGTCCCGATGAAAAGATTCTGGGAATGGTGGGCTTTTGCGGTCAAGCCCTTCCTGCCGAGTGGCTGTTTCTGACCGGGAAACCTGACGACTTCGGGGCGGGACTTCGTGAATCCGTTTTCGCTCAGGGAAAGATTCTTGCAGAGAGGACTCTTAAAGTCTTCGCAGGCCAGGACCTGCCTCATCTTCCGATCGAGAGGGGAAGACTGAAAGTAACCACGGCAAACGCTTATGAGACCGCCGTGGCGAGGGCGAAAGATGAGAAGGTTTCGTTCAAATCGGTCCGCTATCAGCTCCGCGTTCGCGATGCCGGGAACGAACCTGTCTGGCTGATCAGCTTCCTGAACCGGGCGCAGGTTGGCATCGGAGTTGTCTATGTTTCCGCGGAGACGGGAGAGGTGCTTCGCGAGAATTGGAGAGTGGAAGGAGGGAAGCGGACTGATAGCGACAACCCATCCAAGATCACCTCCCGTTGAGCGTTTCCATCCGATCACGGTTTCAGAGGATCGCGATATCGTTGTTTTCTCCCCGCTCGTAGACAAGGTTGGCCCGTCCCACGAGCAGGGGGTCGATCGGACCGATGCGCTTGGAATCCTTCTTGGCGTAAGGCAGCTTGTGCAGGACATAACGCATGGCATTGAGGCGGGCGCGTTTTTTGCAGTCGGATTTGACCACCGTCCACGGTGCATCAGCCGTGTCGGTGTTGAAGAACATCGCTTCCTTGGCGGCGGTGTAATCCTCCCATTTGTCGAGCGATGCCAGATCAACCGGTGAGAGTTTCCACTGTTTCAGTGGATGAGATTTTCGCTCTTTGAAACGCCTGCGCTGTTCCTTTCGGCTCACGGAGAACCAGAATTTGATGAGGTGGATTCCGCTGCGGACGAGATTGCGTTCAAACTCGGGTGCCTGCCTCATGTATTCGAGATACTCCTCCTCGCTGCAGAACCCCATGACTCTCTCGACGCCGGATCGATTGTACCATGACCTGTCGAAAAGAACGATCTCGCCCCGGGTCGGGAGGTGCTCGACGTATCGCTGGAAGTACCATTGCCCCTTTTCCTCCTCGGTTGGTTTCTCCAGTGCGACGACGCGGGCTCCGCGGGGATTGAGGTGTTCCATGAAGCGTTTGATTGCTCCTCCCTTGCCGGCTGCATCCCGTCCTTCGAAAAGAATGATGACCCGCTGGCCGGTCGTCTTGACCCAGGCTTGGAGTTTCAGCAACTCGACCTGCAGCTTGTATTTTTCCCGCTCGTAATTTCGCCGGGACATCAGGTTTTTGTAGGGATATCCGCCTTCGCGCCACTCCTCGGAAAGCTCGAAGTCGGAGCGTTCCCGCTTTGCGGATTTGGCGAGGCTGACGTGCTTTGAAAAGAGGTTTTTCAACGCGAGGACGTCATCCGGAGAAGCTCCCTTGAGGATTGCCTCGAAGGCGCTGAGCAGTTCGTCGCTTCGTCCTCCAGCGTTGCGGGAGAGGATGTCTTCCACCGCGGCTGCCTTCGCTTCCCGTGCGGAGGAGGTGGATTCACTGACCTCGTGCTCGCGAATTCCCGACAGGGAGAGAAGTGGCGAAGTGTCTCCGAGACGGCTTTGACGGGGCGAAGACCCGGTTTGGGCCCGTTTTCCGGTTCCGGTTTTTGCCGGGAGCTTCCTTGCGGATCCGCGATGGTTCCCTTTTTTGTGATTGGCGGTTTTGTCAGTGGCTTTTCGGGGCGGCATGGCAAGCGGGGAATGGGGTTCCGTCAGAAGAGTATCACGAGGGTTGCCGTCGGAGCAATCCCCGGTCGCCAGGTGAACTTCGAATGACAAAAAATGCGTGATCCTCCTCCTGCCGCTTCGAATGGCATGAGGAGGCTAGTTTGACTTGCCAGGTTGGTCCGGCTTTGCCAACCTGCTGACCAGTCTATGAAAACCGAAACTCTCTGCCTCCACGGCGGGCATACCCCCGATCCTGTCACCCATTCCCGAGCCGTTCCCGTTTACCGGACGAGTTCCTTCACCTTCGACTCGACCGAGCATGCCGCGAACCTTTTCGCACTCAAGGAGCTGGGCAACATCTACACCAGGCTCATGAATCCCACCACGGACGTTCTCGAACGGCGCGTCGCCCTGCTTGAAGGTGCTCCGGAAATGGGAGGGCTCGCGCTTGCCTCGGGAACCTCGGCCGTGTTTTACGCGATCATCAACCTGGCCAGTGCCGGTGACAATATCGTCTCGGCCCGCAACCTTTACGGGGGAACCTACACGCAGTTCAACGATATCCTTCCGGCCCTCGGTATCACCGTTAAGTTCGTCGATTCGCAGGACCCGCAGGCCTTTGCCGAAGCGATAGACGAAAAAACCCGGGCGCTGTTTTGTGAGAGCGTCTCGAATCCCGCGCTCGAAGTCACCGATCTCGAAGCGGTGGCGAAGGTGGCCCATGACCATGGTCTCCCGCTGATTGTCGACTCCACCTTCTCGACCCCTTACCTTACCAAGCCGATCGAGCATGGGGCGGACATTGTCGTTCATTCTCTCACCAAATGGATGGGAGGGCACGGAGCCGGGCTGGGAGGGGTCGTGGTCGATTCGGGCAAGTTCAACTGGGCTGGAGGCAAACACCCTCTCTTCGATCAGCCTGATCATTCCTACCATGGACTGAGATGGGGACATGATCTACCGGCTCCGCTTGCGCCGCTCGCCTACATCCTCCGCATGCGCACGGTTCCCTTGCGGAATCTTGGTGCCTGCCTCTCTCCAGACAATGCCTGGTTCCTGCTTCAGGGAATCGAAACGCTCACCCTGCGAATGGAGCGGCACTGTGAGAACTCGCTCGCGGTGGCACAACATCTCCAGGCTCATGACAAGGTTGAGTGGGTCCGGTTCCCCGGCCTCGAGACCGACTCCGAATACGCGAAGAATCAGCAGTATCTCAAGGGCAAGGGAGGCTCCATGGTGGTTTTCGAGATCAAGGGGGGAGCCGAGGCCGGAAAACGATTCATCGAGAGTCTCCAGCTCTTTTCCCATCTCGCCAACGTGGGGGATGCCAAGTCGCTGGCTATCCATCCCGCGACGACAACCCACTCCCAGCTTTCGCCAGAGGCCCAGGCTGCCGGCGGAATCACTCCCGGTCTGGTGCGCTTGTCGGTCGGGATCGAGCATATCGACGATATCCTTGCCGACCTCGACCAGGCTTTGGCGGCTTCTTGACGGACGCGATTGCCGAGGTTGGAGACTTCCGAATTCTTGATTTCCCAGTGCATGGCCGGGATTTCGACCAGGGTGGAAGCGGAAGGAGGGAGTCTCCGACTCTCATGGCGCCTCGGCGGTGCCTCCCGCTTGCTTCGCTACGTCATCGGGATCCCCCCTGTTCCTTGCCGGACTCGCGTTGTGCGTCCTCGTGGTGTTGAATCTCATCGACATCCTGCGCGGTTCGGGAACCGAGCTGATCGCCGGTACCCTGATCGCCATTTTCCTTGGCGCGATCTTTCTCCCGCTTGGTTGGTGGCTCCTGATGGCCAGGGTCTCGGTGCAGGTTTCTCGGGAAACGGTTACGGAAATGACCGACTGGAAGGTGGGGAGAAAGAAGACGGTCCGATCTCTTGCGGACTATCAGGGGATTCTTTTGTCCGTCGAACCCCTGGTGGGCTCCGGGACCGAGGGCGGCAGGACGGTAGGGATACGGATTGCCCTGGTTTCCGAAAATCCCCGGAAGCTGGCCAATGGCGAGCTTGCCTGGTTCGAACCCGATGTTGAGGGGCGGCAATCCGGCAGGGCGCTGGCGCTGCGCCTTGCTTCCCTGACCAACTTGCCCTCCGAGGACAGGCTCGACGAATGGTTCGAAAGCAGCGTTCGGAAGTGAAATGAATCGATACCTGGCCACTCTTCTGGTTTCGCTCCCGGCATGGATCCCGGCGCATTCGTCTGACTGGAAGCTCGAGTCCGTTGCTCCCTGGCGGGCGAGGGACTCGCAGGCCGAATATGCCTTCGACGGGAAGCTATGGATCCTGGGTGGCTGGTTTCGTTCCGATGAAGCGCCTCCGCGCGATGTCTGGTCGTCTTCCGACGGGGTGAAGTGGGGCAAGGTCGCCGATCCCGTTCCCATCCTCCACACCGACCTTCCGATGAATGCGGTATTCGGGGGAAGGATGTGGCACCTGGGAGGTTGGTACAACGGTCGTTTGCCCGGCCACTCAGCCAGCAACCAGGTCTGGGCCTCGGTCGATGGATCCACCTGGGACCGCTACACGGCCGCGGCCCCGTGGTCGCCGCGCCTGGCGGGAGTGGCTCTGGCATTCAAGGATCGGATCTGGCTGCTTGGGGGGACCGAGAACTATTATTTTGGAGACAACAACAGTTTGAAAAACGATGTCTGGTCGACCACCGACGGCCGTGAGTGGAGGCTGGAAACGGTCGGGGCCCCATGGACGCCGCGGGCCTATCACCAGGCCGTGGTTCTGAACGGGCGTATCTATCTTTTCGGCGGCGGCAACTACGTGCCGGAATACCAGGCGAAGAACGATGTCTGGTCGTCGGACAACGGTGTCGACTGGACACTCGAGACGGAGGCCGCCCCCTGGTCGCCCCGGCTCTGGTTCGCGGCGGAGGTGTATCGTGGCCGCATCTGGGTGCTCGGTGGTTGGGCAAAGGAGTCCGACAACTTCGGTGACGTCTGGCACTCGGTTGACGGCAGGAGCTGGGAGAAACTCGAGACCGCGAATTGCTGGAAGGCGAGGCACGAACATTCGGCCTTTGTCCTCAATGACAAACTCTGGGTCGTGGGTGGACATGCGCGACCGCTCTCGAGCGAAGTGTGGTCGTTGCACCTGCCGGAGGATTTCGGCAAAAAGCTTCCTTGATCGGTCCGGTGGCTTCCCCCAGAATGAACGGGAGATCCAAGGAAACACCGGCCCTGACATGAACAAAAACGACGATCATACGCTCCACCGATCCATCTCCGCCTGGCAGGTCGCACTTTATGGGCTGGGCTCGATGCTGGGGGCGGGGATCTACGCGCTGGTGGGAAAGGCAGCCGATACCCTGGGTAACGCGATCTGGCTCGCTTTTTTTGCCGCAATGATCGTTGCGTTGCTCACGGGGCTGTCATACGCCTGCGTGGGGAGTCGGTATCCCAAGGCGGGAGGAGCGGCATTTGTCACCCATCGGGCCCTCGGGAAGCCTTGGCTCAGCTATGTGGTGGGATTGTGCGTGATGATGAGTGGCCTCACCAGCATGGCGACGGGGTCGCAGGCCATGGCAGAGACCATAGCAAAGGGGCTAGGCATGGAGTTGCCGGTGAAGTTCGTCGCCATCGGCATTGTGTTCCTGGTCGGCATCCTCATTTTCCGGGGGATTCGCGAGAGCATGTGGGCGAACATGGTTTGCACGGTGATTGAGGCCTCGGGACTGATCTTCATCATTGTTGTGGGAATGCGCTTCTGGGGAGGGGTGGACTATCTCGAAACGCCGGTTCGGGCTGACGGTGTCGTCGATGCGTTTCCGATCATGCTGATCCTGCAGGGCGCGGTGGTGATGTTCTTTTCGTTTATCGGCTTCGAGGATGTCCTCAACGTGAGCGAAGAGGTCAAGAATCCCAGACGTGACGTGCCCCTTGGCATCATTTCGGCGATGGTCGTCGCGACCTTGATCTACATGGCGGTGGCAATCACCGCGGTTTCGGTGATGCCGTGGCAGGATCTCGCCACGAGCAAGGCTCCCCTCATGGACGTGGCGAAGGCGGCGGCGCCATGGTTCCGCAATATCGATTCGGTTTACCTGGTGATCACCCTGTTCGCGATCGGCAACACGGCTCTTCTGAACTATATCATGGGATCGCGCCTGCTTTACGGTATGAGCCGGCAGCGGTTGTTGCCCGCGATACTCGGGCGTGTTCACCCGGTCCGTCGCACTCCGCACATTTCGATTCTCGTGCTCTTCGCCATCGTGACCGCCTTGATCCTGAGTGGAAGCGTGAAGGAACTTGCAGAGTCGACCGTTCTTCTTCTGCTGTTGGTCTTTTCGGTGGTGAACGTGTCTCTGGTCGTGCTCAAGTCCCGCCCTGACGAGCCGAAGGGTGCGTTCGAGGTCCCCGTGATCGTCCCCGTGCTTGGGACGCTCGTCTGTCTCGTGCTCATCGGCGTTCGCATCGCTTCTTCGTGGCAGAACGAAGGCGGACTGGTCGCTCCGCTGGTTGCAGCCGGTATCGTCGTGGTGGCGGCGATGCTTTACCTGATCACGAAGCCGGAGAACCCGGTTGCCGAGATCGAGGATTGAATCTGGCGATCAATCCCAGAACCCCGACCATCAGGGAGGGAAGAAAGGTCAGGGTGATGAAGGCGGTGAAGCCGAGTCCGAAAAGGACGATGGCTCCGACGCCCCGGTAAAGTTCCGTTCCGGCGCCGGGAAGAAAAACCAGGGGAGAGAGTCCCATCACGGTCGTGCTGGTGGTCATCAGAATCGGACGGAGGCGCGAGGCGATGGCGTCACGAACCGCTTCGACCGGGGAAAGGACTCCTTCGCGAAAATTCTGCACTGACCGTTCGACGATGAGGATGGGGTTGTTCACCGCCGTCCCCAGGAGGATAAGAAAGCCGAGCATCGTGATCATGTCGAAGGGCTGGCGGATCGCGGGGAGACCGATCAACGGGAGGAGGTCTCCGACATAGTTCATCAGCCAGAGACCGACGATGCCTCCCCCGATTCCCAATGGAACGGTCACGAGAATGAGGAAGGGATATCCCCAGTGTCGATAGATCACGACCAGTTGGAGATAACAGAGGACGACGGCGATCCACAGATTGTTGGCGAGAGAATGCCGGGTCGCTTCGAGCTGGTCACTCGCTCCGGTGAGATCCACGCCGACCCCGTTTGGAAGGACACCCTCTTCGCGAAGCGGACGGACGACCTTTTCCCGAACCCGTTCCACGGCAGTTTCGAGGGCGAGAGAACGCGGTGGCACGATATAGAGGGTGACGGTCCGCTTTCCGTCGACACGTCGGATCTCGGCGGTGTCTACGGTCTCGCGGATCTCCGCGAGGGCACCGAGAGGCATCACTGTGCCCTGCGGAGTGTAGACGGGAAGAGTGTCGAGTTTGGAGAGGTCCTGATGCGCGCCGGCCTCGCTGAAGAGAAAGATATCGATCTTGTCGTCGTCGAGATAAAACTCGTCGACGAACGCACCGTCACCAAGTGCCGCCGCGGCGAATCCGAAGTCGCGGGTCACGAAGCCGAGTTCTTCGAGCCGCTCCCAGCGAGGACGAATTTCGAGGAGGGGCTGGCCCAGGACAAGCGAGGAGGGGACGGAATTGATCTGGGCTTCTTCGATCACTTCGCCGGCCCTGCGATAGACCTCGGTGGCGGCGGCATAAAGTTCCGGCAGGTTTCCTCCACTGATATCGAGCGCGACGGCACGGGTGCCACCGTCGTTGCTCGAGATGATGGATCCACGAGCCGAGAATGCCCGCATTCCCGGAAAATGGCGGAGCCTTTCGTTGGTCAGGGCCATGAAGGCGTCGATATGTTTCGGATCTTTCGTCACCGCGATGATGCGCATCGTTTCGGGCTCGACGACGTAGGTGATGCGGGAGAGGGCCGGGATCTTGTCCTTACCCGAATCAAAGTCGGCGGGATCCGCCTGAAGCGCCGGGAGGGTCTCCTCCTGCAGCTCCATGGCAATGCGGTCCATTTCGAGAAGGCTGTAACCGGGTGGTGCGATGAGAGTGGAGAAGGATTTCGCTTCCTCTCCTTCCGGGAGGTACTCGGCCGGCGGCGTCAGGAAGAGAAAGGCGCCGACCGTGGCGACGAGTGAAAGGGTGACGCAAAGGGCGCGCCGCCATCCCTTCTCGAGGATCCATCCCAGCGGTCCGAGCAGGACCTGGCGCCGTGGGGGCGGCAGGTCGTCGGCGCCCCGTCCTTCGGGAAGGTTGGCATAAGCCACCGGCACCACGGTGCAGGCGACGAGCATGGAGACGAGAATGGACGCCGAGATGGCAATTCCGATATCGGAGAACAGTTGTCCTGCTTCTTCCTTCACGAAGAGTAGCGGGAGAAAGACGAGAACCGTTGTCATCGTGCCGGAGAGAACGGCTGCCCAAACGTTTTTTACGCCGTCGCGGGCCGATTCGAAGCGGCTCTTGCCCTTGCGGCGTTCGATCTCGATGCTCTCGAGGACGACGATGGTGTTGTCGACGGTCATGCCAATGGCAAAGGCGATACCCGCCATCGAGATCACGTTGATGGTCCGGTCGAGAAGGAGCAGGCCGATGAAGCCCGCGACGATACAGACCGGCATCCCCGTCATGCCGATGAGAGTGGCGGTTCCGGACCTGAGATAGAGAAAGAGGACGAGTGCGGCGAGAATCGCACCGATGAGGATGTTCTGTACGACATTGTCTACGGACTCCTCGACGTAGCGGACATCGTCGTTGCTGAGTTCCATGCGGAGACCTTCCGGTTCGAGCAGATCGCGGTTGAGGCGAGCGACCTCGGGCAGGACCGCTTCCTTGATCGAGATCACGTTGGATCCGGTTTGTCGGACGAGGCTGACACGGATGTTCGCGTCTCCGTCGGAATAGGAGAGATTGCGGAGTTCCGCGAGTCCAAGCTCGACCGTGGCCACTTCACCGAGCCGGATGATGGAGTCGCCGCGCCGGGCCAGGATGAGGTCCTCGAGATCCTCGACCTTCTCGAAACGGCCGACCGTGCGGAGGAGGTAGCGCCGTTTGCCGCTGTCAAGATCCCCTCCCGAGATATCCACGTTGCGGCTTCGGATGGCATCTCGGACACGGCCGAGCGTGAGATTGCGTTCGGCCAGTTTTGCGGCATCCACCTGGATTCGGATCTGCCGCTGTGCACCTCCGCCGATGTTCACCTGGGAAATTCCGTCGATCCGCTCGATGACGGGCCGGATATTGTCGTCGACGAAGTCGCGGAGGGCATGCACGTCGTGGCCCTTCGGGTTTCCGGGCGCCGGTATGACGCGGAAGGTCATGAAGGGGTGGTAGGAAAAGGAGTCGGTGTCGAGGACGGGCTCGTCGACATTCTCGGGGTATGAGGGGACCTGGCTCAGCGCGTTGTTGACGAGGAGCATGGCTTCGTTCGGATCCGTCCCGAAGGGAAACTCGAGCTCGATCTCGGCGGCGCCGGTAGAGGCAAGCGAGGTCATCCGCTTGAGGTTGGGCAATCCCCTCAGGTAGTCCTCCTGCTCGATGAGGATTTCCTTTTCCACGTCCTGGGGAGTGGCTCCGGGCCAGCGCGTGTCGATCGAAATGATGCGGGAATCGAGATCGGGGATCATCTGCACCGGCACACGGGTAGCCGCGACGATCCCGAGTAGGAGGAGCATCGCCACAATGACGGTGACAAGGGTGCCGTGACTGAGAATCCGGTCGATCATGAGATCTCAGGGCCGCCCGCTCGCCGCCGCCTCGAGGCTGGAACGCACCGCCTGTTCCTCTCTAAGTCCCTCGTTTCCCTTCAGGACGACCCGTTCGCCCCCCTTGAGTCCTTCGACGATTTCCGTGAATTCGCCCAGCGTGCCTCCCGTTCGTACCGTTCGGGAGGTAACCTTTTCGTTTTCGCCTTCTCCAATCACGATCCAGACCTTGGCGGTCCCGTCCGGGAAGCGGACGACCGCGTCCCGGGGAAGACGCACGCTGGTGACGTGGTCGGTGCGGTAGCTGGCGATGGCCGTTCCCGACATTCCCGGGGCGGAGAGCTTTTCTGGATCCACCAACGCGAGCCGGGTCAGGAACGTTCGCGAGACTGTGTCCTTCACGGGAACCATGACCTGCACACTGGCTGCGAGCGGTTTGTCAGGAAAGGCGTCCAGAATCACCTGGGTCCGTTCGATCGAGGAAACCCGGGCAAGGAATTCCTGGGGTACCTTGAGATCGAAGCGCACGTTCTCCGTTTCGACAAGCTGGACGACGGGAGTGCCGGTCTCGACCCACTCGCCGGCTTCGGCGATCTTTTCACTGATGACCCCTCCAAAGGGCGCGATGAGACGGTGACGTTCAATCAGTTCCTCCTGTTCTTTGGCCCTCACCTGCAGTCTACGCAAGGCCGCTTCGCGGATGCGTACCGCCGTCTTCCGGGACTCCGCCTCGGATTTGGCAAAACCCCCGGTCTCGCTGATTTCGCGAACCTCTTCTTCGCGGCGCTTCGCCTCGGACAGCTCCACCTCGGCCTGGGCGATTTCGGCCCGTATCATCTCGAGAGTGATCTCCGCCAGACGCGTGTCGAGGGTTGCCAGTACTTCGCCCGGCTTCACGAGGCTGCCCTCGTCGACGAGCACTTCCTCGACGAGTCCGTCGGTTCGGGAAGAAAGGCGGGCCTCGCGCCTCGCGGAAACCGTGCCGGTCAAGCGGAACTCGCGCAGGACTCCCTCGGTCTGTTCCGCGACGGTCGCGATGACGGGAGCCGGTGCGTCGGCGCCGCGAAGAACGGATCCTAGGATGAGGCCCGCAAGAACGGAAAGGAGAACGGGAGGCTCGCGGAAGATCACGGTCATGGAGGGAAAGCAGGTCAGTTTGCCTTCTTCGTGGGGTCGTAAAAGATGCGGATATCCGCCTCCTCCGTGCCGAGCAGTTCCTGGGCCCGCTTCAGGGCGTGGCGGGTCGAGAGATTCGGATTACGGGGATGGTTCACAAAGATGTTCT
>JAGRPC010000150.1:0-12077 GCA_020439925.1 Verrucomicrobiia bacterium
AAGCCGAGGTCGAAGCGGTGGTGGAACGGGAGGGAACCCTGACCTTGCCACAGGCCTTGCGTCACCGGGTGCGATATTTCTGCGATGGGGCGGTACTGGGATCGGCGGCTTTCGTGAACGCGGTCTTCGAGCGGGAACAGACCCTGCGAAGGCGCTTCGGCGGGAAACGAACGACGGGGGCGCGACGAATGCGGGGCGCGGACTGGGGTGAGTTGCGGGTGCTGCGGGACCTGCAGAAGGATGTGATCGGGACCTAGGATCGGGTCGCCAGGCTCATTTCCTCCATTGCTGGACCATTTCAGATTTGGAATTTCGGATCACTCTCCTCCGGACCACCGATCCCAAGACGCCGCAGGCAAACCTGTCAGCATTCCCAATCTTCTTCGCGGAGCGACGAGTTTCACCTCTTCCTCACGCGATGACCGCAAGCACGCCCCGGCCTCGGAATTGAAACCATCGCCCGAAGGCGCTAAAGAAGAGGTCTGCCCATGAGAATCTCCCGTCGCTTTGCCCTCCACGGTTTCCTGCTTCTCCTTCCCCTGCTCTTCCCGACCGCGGCGAAGGCGGAAGAACCCTCCCGCTGGGAAAAGGACATGGGCGCTTTCCGGGAGCGTGAGGCCGAGTCGCCCTCACCCGAGGGGGCTGTCCTCTTCGTCGGCAGCTCCACGGTGCGACTCTGGGATCTGAAGGCCTCCTGGCCGAATGAAACGATGGTCAACAACGGCTTCGGCGGGTCGACTCTCGCCGATGCCATCCGGCATTTCGACACGCTCATCGAACCCTATCATCCCGGTGCCGTGGTGATCTATTCGGGCGACAACGACATGAGCAAGGGCCGCGGCATCAAGGGAACGACTGCGGATTTCAAAACCCTCGCGGAACAGGTGCAGAAAACCCACCCCGGAATCCCCGTCCTCATCCTCGCGATCAAGCCGAGCGTGAAACGTTGGAATCTCTGGCCGGAAATGAAGCAGGTGAACGAGGCGGTGGCGGCTTTCTGCGCTTCCGGCAATGGACTCCATTTCGTCGACATCGCCACCCCGATGCTCGGAGAGGGGGACGCCATGCCCGATCCCTCGTGGTTCCGGGACGATGGCCTGCACCTCAGCGAGAAAGGTTACGCCGAATGGACCCGTATCGTCGGCGGGGTCCTGCGCGAGGCCGGAGCCCTGAAGTGAATCCTCGCCTGGCCCACCTTTCTCGTGGAAACCTCCTCTCGCCTCCCGAAAACGGATCGATCTCGTCGATGCCGCGTCCAAGCGACAAGCGGTTGGCAAACGCTTGGCGAAGGCAGCTCTCAATCCATCTCATCGAAAGTGTCCCGATCCGACCCGCATCCCCGCAAAGCGACAGGTGTTGCCATGACTGCGTTTCGCGATATATTTAAGGATTCTTAAATTTATGGCTATGCGAACTGCTTTTCTTGCTTCCGCCCTGTTCCTGCTGGCCACGGGCTGGTCGTGGGCGGACTACACCCCGGTCAACGCCAAGGTGCCCGAACCGCGTCGCGAGTTTCGCGCCGCCTGGATCGCGACCGTCCACAACCTCGACTGGCCCTCGACCTACACCCTGTCTCCCCAGCAGCAGAGGTCCGAGATGGTGGCCCTGCTCGACCTCGCCGCCGAAACCGGACTGAACGCGGTGGTATTCCAGGTTCGCACCGAATGCGACGCCTTCTACCGTTCCAGCCTCGAGCCCTGGTCCTTTTTCCTGACCGGCAATCAGGGAGTCGGCCCCTCCGACGGCTACGATCCCCTCGCCTTCGCCGTCGCCGAGGCCCACAAGCGGGGCATCGAACTGCACGCCTGGTTCAATCCCTTCCGCGCCAGCGCCACCGAGCGCTCGAACAAGTCCTCCAAGCACATCACCCGCACCCACTCCTCGCTGATGCTCTCCGCGGGATCGATGAAATGGGGCAATCCAGCCTCCGACTTCGTAAGGCAACGGGCCATCGACGTGATGGTCGACGTGACCCGCCGCTACGACGTCGACGGGATCCACATCGACGACTATTTCTACCCCTACCCGAAGACGGTGAACGGAAAGACCGTCGACCAGTTCAACGACTCCTCTTCCTACAAGGCTTATCGCTCCAAGGGCGGGAAGCTGGAACTGCGCGACTGGCGCCGCGACAACATCAACTCCTTCGTCCGCTCCGCCTACGGGGCGATCAAGTCGACGAAAGGCTACGTCGATTTCGGCATCAGCCCCTTCGGCATCTGGCGTCCCGGCAATCCTTCCACGGTGAAGGCCGGACTGGACGCCTACGACGACATCTGTGCCGACTCCCGCCTGTGGTTCAACCAGGGCTGGCTCGACTACCTCTCCCCCCAGCTCTACTGGCGAATCGATTCCGACCAGAACTACGCCGACCTCTACCGGTGGTGGAGCGGCGAAAACAAGAGAGGACGCCACCTTTTCCCCGGCATCGCCTCCAGCCGGATTCTCAGTTCGGACGATCGCAGCCGCCCCGCCACGGAAACGGTGAAGCAGATCGAGATCACCCGTCAGAGCCCTACTTCGGCCGGACCCGGCCACCTCCACTGGAGCATCGAAGCCATCAAGAACGACCGGGGCGGACTCCGCGGAAAACTTCGCTCGCTCTACGCCGAGAACGCCCTTCCCCCCGCCTCGCCCTGGCTCGGCTCGGCGGCGCCCGCCCCCGTCTACGTCGCCCCCGCGATCACTTCGGGAGGCCTCCATCTCACCTTCAAGCCGGAACCGACGGCACGCTGGCGGGTCATCCAGGTCCAGAGCGGCAACAACTGGGTCACCCTGCGCCTCCTTCCCGCCGAACAGGAAACCATCCAGCTCAACGGCACCCCTCCCGCCGTTGCCATCCGCCACGTCGGTCCCACCGGCATCCTCTCCGTTCCCACCATTCTCGCCAAACAGTGAGCGGCCGGAATCGTTTTACCCGGTTGAAGCAGGAAAAAGCGGCGCGATAGTCCTGATTCCATGAGAGGTATCCTCCACTCCCTCCGCCAAGGCGCCCTGATCCTTCTCGGACTGGGCCTCAGCGGCTGCAACAAGGACCTCGAGGAGCGTCTCGACCGGCTCGAGGCCGAGCTGCGTGGCGTCCGCTCCGACACCCGCGAGACGGTCGAAGAACTGAAGACGCGCGTCATCTCCGCCGAAAACCTGGTGGGTGTCGCCAGTGGCGGCCAGACCCTCGACGAACGCATCCGATCCCTCGAGGATTCCTTCAGCGAAGTCCTCGCGCGGGGCACGCGGGAGAACGAGATGGTTTATCTCCGCACCAATCTCCAGGGCCACGCCCCCCTTCTCACCGATCACGGCACCTTTCTTGTCCGCATGGAGGGTCTCGACCTGAACCTGGCCACCGGCGGCTACACCGTCCATCTCAACATCGGGAATCCGCAGGCCATTTCCATCCAGCAGTTCACCCTGCGAGGTCATCACGGCGGCGGAACCCCCGAACTGCCCGAGGGCGAATCCTACGACCTGCGCAACGAGAAACTCAAGGCCTGGCAGGAGTCCCTGAAACCCTTCGAATACCGCGTCAACAAGACCCTCGAACCCTTCTCCTGGACTCCCTTCGACATCGAAATCGCCGCCGACACCCGCGAGGATCTCGAGATGATCCGCTTCAGCATGGTCGTGGAGAATGCCCAGCTATCCCGGCCGGACTCCGGGAGTGGAGGCTCCGCCGGCAGCCAGTTCGCCCACATCGAGGTCGACTCCAAGGCCGCCTCGGTCCTGCGAACCGACTACGGCGCCTTCCTCGTCTCGGTGAAGGGCGCCGAACAGAGCGAGGTCGGCACCAAGCTGCACCTCGAGATCGGCAATCCCTACGGATTCACCCTGAATCAATGCCGCATCCTCGGCGACTACGGCCCGTCCCGTCCCAAACGGGAAGAAAGCGCCACCTCCGAGGAGTATGCCGAAAAAATGGCCGCCTGGACCGGCTCGCTCCAGCCCTTCGAGTCGATGATCTCCACCAAGATCGCCAACTTCCGATGGAACAAGGCCACCATCCTCGTGCCCGGCAAGGTGGACGAGGTGAAATTCCTCCGCTGCCAGCTCCGCGTCGAGGATGTCACCCTTCCGGCCGCCACGGGCACGGAGTGATCCCTGGCTCACCGCTGCTCCCCCACGACTCTCTTCGCGAGAATCTCTCCCCGCGCTGCTTTCAAACCGACGGCTCCCCTTTCGGAGTTTTATGAGGCTGCAGCGCCACCGAATTCGAAGCACCTCTCCTGCCTGGAGGTCGTCCCGCGGAAAAGGAGCCACGAAGTTTGGCCGATTTTTGATTGCGAGCGCAGTTCCGGAACCTCATGGTCTTTTGGTCGGAACCATCCTTTTCACGGCTCCAACCTTGAAACCATGCGCGCTCGACTCATTCTTTTTTTCGCAAGTTTCCTCTCCTTCTCGACTTCCTGGGCTGGGCCGGGTACTCACCAGGCCGCTTCGAGCGTCCTTGGGCAACCGGACTTCGAAACCAACGACTCCTACACCCCTCTAACGGACCAGACCTTCAAAGCTCTTGAGGCCATCTGTGTCGACCCCACCACCGGGAAAGTGTTCGTCTGCGACTACGGCGCCCATCGCATCCTTCGCTTCTCCGACACGGGGGCTTATCAGAATTTCTCACACGCGGAGGTCGTTTTCGGACAGACCTCGTTTGACGGAGAAACCGCGGCTTCCCCACCGACCGCTTCGTCCCTCAATGGACCGGGCGGAATGGCAGTGGACTCACTTGGAAATCTCTACGTGGCCGACTATGGGAACCGCCGCGTGCTGATCTGGAAGAATGCTTCGGCCGTGGCAACCAACGGGGCTCCCGCCGATGTCGTGATTGGTCAGTCCGATTTCGACAAAAATGACGACCCGGGAACGGCCTCGGCTCATACCCGCTTTTCGGGACCCTGGGGACTGGCGATCGATTCGCAGGACAATCTCTATGTCGGCGACTACACCCATCCACGAATCCTGCGGTTCGACAATGCCCCATCGCTGGCCGACAGCATGGTAGCGGCGATTGTCGACGCTGGGGCCAGCGCTGTTTTCGGACAGGAAGATTTCACGAGATTCGGCGCCGGCACCGATCCCGACGATGGCGATCCGGATACAGGAGTCCTCTCCAGCCCATGGGGTCTCTGGGTGGATCGGGGAGGCCACCTCTGGGTGGCGGACTATGGCAACACCCGCGTTCTCCGCTGGAACAACGCACCGACACGACCCAGTACTCTCCGACCCGACGGGGTCCTCGGCCAGCCTGACCTTACCTCAACCAATACCACGCAGTTCGGCGGCGTCTACTACGTGACCGTAGATTGGGAAGGAACTCTCTGGGCAAGCGATTATGGAAACAGCCGGACCATCGGGTTCAGGAACGGCGCTTCAAGAGCGAATGGAGCGAGTGCCAACGATGTCCTCGGTCAGACCAACCTGACCTCCTTCAACGAGACGCACCCGACTAATCGCAGCCTCTATGGAGCCTACGGACTCACCGTGGCCAAGGGTGGAGGCCTCCTCATTTGCGATTACTCGGATAATCGGGTGCTTTACTTCTCAAATCCCACCCCTGCTCAGAGAGCCTCGCTGCTGAGGAAAACCAAGAGCGTGAAAAAAGCCCTCGCGAAAGCGAAACAGTCGAAGAATACCGCCAAGATCAAGACCTTGAAGAAGACGCTCAAGAAGTTGAAGGCACAACTGGCCGCCTTGTGACCGAGTCTTCCGAAAGAGAATCTCCGGCCATGGTGCAGACCGCTGCGGACAGGTCCGCAGCAACCGCGCCCTTCAGAAAGACGGCGTCCAGGTTCATCTTGAGTTCCCCCTTGAGAGCATACTTGGCGTTGTCTTCGCCTCGATCGACGACCTTCAGACCGTCGATGACGTCGCTACTTTCACATCGTGAGCATCTCATATTCTTATTCTCGGGAGGAGCTCACCCATGAGAAAGGGCTGACCGGGGCGCGGTCGATGAGAGATCGAGGTTGAAATCCGATTCCATCGTTCGACCCGGGACTATCAGGCCCCGCCCTTCCCTTTCCGCATTTCCCGGTCAGGGTCCGGAGCCAGGTTCAGTTCCAAAACAATGTCACCGTCATCCAGAACTTCCCCGGTGCGTTCGAATCCCAGTTTCCCGTACAATGACGAGGCAACCGCATTCTCCGGTTTGTGCATCGTGCGAACTCTGGTCGCGCCCAAACCCTCCATCTCGTCGACAGCCGCTTTTACCGCCGCGGATCCATATCCTTTCCCCTGGCAGACCCCATCGACCATCAAACGAAAGATCCAGTATAGTTCGAGATCCTCAGGGTCGTCTTCGTGGCAATAAGCCAGCATCCCGACAAGCGAGTCTTCATGGTAAATCGCCCGGAGGTGAAAGTGGGGTTCGAACCTGGACTGCGCGATCGTCGCCAGATTGCTCGCGACCAGGCCCTCCTGACCCTCACCAAGGGAAAGCCTGCTGCAGGCCACCCAGTTCTCCCGATCCACTGGCCGCAAGGTGATCATCGCTCCTGTCCGCGCGTATCCCCAGGACCAGCCTGATTTGCCCCGAGTAGTCGGGTTCCCGAGAAGATGAAGGAAAGGCCCATGAACAAGGTGCAGATCCCCTGGACACCGAAGCGGTAGGAATACTCGGTAGGCCAATGACCAAGGGACGTTTCGCCGGACCGGTTGTAGTAAACCGTCGCGGAGCTGCCGGGGACATATCGGGACGACCATGCTTCGTATTTCGATGGAAGATCGCCCGACCACCTCTCGAACACCTCGGTCGTGCCTACGACCACGGCCCCGTCGATCGGAACCGAATACGTCACCATTCCACCGCCCGACTTCGCGTAAGCGCGCAGGTCGCTCGACAGGATCGTTCCGTTTCCCGAAGCCCAGAAGTAGGACCTGATTCCCTTGGTGAAGCCGCTCGCGGTCGAGAAATGGGTCAGGCCCATCAGCGAGAAGAGAACTCCGAGGATAAGCCACCCGAGGCCTGGGCGACTCTTCATCGTTTTTCCTGGTGGATGCTTCTCGCGATTCGTCAGCGGGAACTCAGGGACCGTCCACTTGAAAGTCTTCATCGTTACAGGATCGAACCAAAACCGACGCCGCCCCCAACGGGAAAGAGGATTCGCCTGCAAGTTGGGGTTTGGCCGGTCATCGCGACTGGAACTTGTGACGGATCAGGGAATCGGAGTTCCGACCGGTTTGCCCTTGCCCGATTCTTCGGTCGGCGCTCCCGAACTTCGAAAGACGGGCATCGTGATTCTTGATTCGGTGACTTCAACCGCTTCGAGTCCCACCTCACTGGAGATGGGGGCGGAAATATTGACAAACCCTTCGAACTCCGTTTCCGGAAGCTCCGAATTCGTGGCGACCGGCAACGACTTCTCGACTTCACGACCAGGCGAAGAGGAGGTCAAAGGGGCCTGAACCGGTTCCTCCCATTTGCAGGAGCTGTTGAGCCACAGCAACATCGTGGTGGCGGACAGGATCACGGATCGGTTCGGCAGAAACTTCATGGGATTGGGAACGTCATCGGCATGGTACCGGCTCCCGACGGAGCCCCTTTGCCTGCAAAGTAAAAGTTTTCGCTACCGAGTTCATTTTGACTGAGCACGGTCAGCCGATTGACCGGCAACACCCTGTTCTTCTTCGCCAGTTACGGTGAGTATTTCGTAGATCGGGATCGTGCGCCCGGGAATACTTGACTTGTGGTTACCGACGAGGGTAGCGCCCGTCCGCTCGTAAAACCCCGCCGAATTCGGGTCAGCGATGACTTTCAGGGTTGGTTCGCCGAGAGACCCCGCAGTCACCCGCGCCTTGCGGAGAAGGGCGGATCCGATCCCCCGTCCAAACCGGTGAGGCGCGACAAAAAGATGCTCAAGCTCAACAACCCCATCCGCGTGCCTGCGAATCGTGAAGTATCCCACAATCTCGTTGTTGATGACAGCGACCTCGGCAGCCATCAATTCCTGAACGCTCGTTTCGGAGAGTGTCAGTTCCGTTCGGAATACGCTCATCTCCTGTTCGCTGTATCCCCAGGTTGCCTTCGATGAGATCCCCAAAGCCGAAACAAAAGCGAGATCGGCGTGTGTCAGCGGTCGGATTGTCATCTTGGTAGCAATTCTCAGGCGAACCGTTTTGATTCACAGTCCACCCCAAGTGGAACCACCTGAGGCAGCCGATTCCGAGAATTTCCGAAAGTCCCCATTCTGACAAGGATATTGCAGGAAAAAGGTGCCTCGACCAAGACGGCTGGACCCGTCACTTTAGAATCGTTCGACCTCCCTGACATTACCGCCACGGAAGTTCACTTCAACCGACAGGGATGGGACCAGAAGCTGTTTCCGGGAATCAACGAAGCCATCTGCCAAAACAGCGTCCAGGCTCCCGTTGCGGGGAGGTTCGGCGGCCTTTCGGGTGCCCTGGAATTCACTCCCGCACCTTGCTGGCCGAGGCCTCGGGGAGCGGTTCCTTGCCGACCGGGACGTGGTCGAAGTCGCCGCCGAGGGCCAGATAGAGATCGACGCGATTGGAGAGCAGTTCGAATTTCGCCGCCAGCAGCACACTTTCCGCCTCGAAGGCGCGGCGCTGGCTCTCCAACAGGGTGATGATCTCGACGAGACCCTGTTCGTATTCCCCGAGGCTGAGCGACTCGGCGCGGCGGGATTCGGTGACGGCCGTCGACAGCGCGGCCACTTCCGACTTCAGGTAACGCTCCGCGGCAATAGCCGTTTCCACCTCGCGCAGGGCGGTCAGGGCGGTTTCGGCGTAGTCGTTGACGAGTTCGTCCCGCTCGGCCTCGTCGAGTCGGATGTTCGCCCGGAGTCGTCCTCCCTGGTAGAGCGGACGGGCAAAGTTCTGTCCCACCGCCCAGACCATCTTCTGGATGTCGAAGATGTCTCCGAACTCATCGGTGCTCGCGGTGCCGATGGAGCCGCTGATCCGCAGCGCCGGGAGGAGGGCTTTCCGGCTCGCCGAAAGCTCCTTGAGGGCGGCGTCGACGCGCGCTTCGGCCGCGAGGAGGTCGGGACGCCGCAGGAGGAGTTCGCCCGGCACTCCCTTGGGAATCTCGCGGGTGATGCGAGGCAATCCGCCGATGGACTCGACCGTTCCCGCGGGATAACGTCCCAGAAGCGTCTCCAGGGTCCGCCGGGAACCGTCGAGTCGGCGCTGCGAGAGCAGGATGGTCCGCTCTGCCCGGGCGATGTCGGCCCGGCTCAGGCTGATCTCGAGGGCGGCCTGCTCGGCGAGGTCCCCGGCCTCCATCCGTGAATCGAGGATTTTCAGGTTCGTCCTCAGGCTCGCGAGGGTGCGCCGCGAGATCTCGATCTGCTCCTGTGACTCGACGACGGCGAGAGCCGTCTTGACGACGTTGGCGGCGAGGGAAAGACGCGAGGCCTCGTAGAGTCCGGACTCGACTGCGACCCGGTCGAGTTCGGCGTCGCGCAGGTTCTTGAGGCGTCCCCAGAGGTCGATCTCCCAGGAAAGATCGAGGCCGAAGTTGAAATTGTTTGCACGCGTGTTGGCGAATTCCGAACCGCGCAGGTTCTGCGAACGCGAGGTGGAGAGCGCGGCATCGATCGCCGGGAGACGGTCGGCCCCGGCGATACGGGCTCGTTCGAGGGCCTGTCCCACGCGCGAACGGGCCGAGGCGAGGCTGTAGTTCCGCCCCACCGCCTCCTCCACGATCGAACGCAGGGTCGGCGAACCGAAGTCATCGAGCCAGCCGGTCACAGACTCCGCAGGAATCCCGCCGCCCGCCGTCCAGCGGGAAGGCAAATCCCCCAGCGCCGCCGCCGCCTCGAACCTGGGTCCGTTCCAGAAAGTGCAGGCGGTCAGGCCCAGCAAGGCCAGGGTCGAGGCGACAAGAAGGCCTCCGCGTCCGAGAGATCGGGACGGGTCTGTCGGGTTCGTGTTCAAACCGGTGGCATTCAGGAGCCAAAACCCGGTTTTGTCGAATCGGAAATGCGGTTCACAACCAGACCTCGATGGCGGCAAAGATCGCATAACCGGCCAGCAGCACCGACAGAGGGAGGACAACCGCCTTGCGGTAGCAGGTAAAACGGCTCAGGACCAGAAGGACCGCGGCCATTCCAAGCAGGACGACAATCGCCGCCACCTCGGCCCCGAGAACGAAGCCGATCCCCTGCCCCAGGAGCGGTTCCGAACCGGCGAGCCATTCCCGTGCGGGACCGGTCCCGGCGAGGAAAAGGCCGAGAAAGACGCCACCCACCGCAGCCAGGCCGAATCGCCAAGGTTTCACTTTCTCGTGCAAGGTGGCCTCGATCGCCAGGATCGCCACGGACAGGGCCAAGGCTCTTATCGCCCACGACACCGCGGGCAGCAGCGCCCAGAGCACCAGGGAAACGGCAAGACCCGTTCCGGCAAGGAGCAGCGCGGCCTGCCAGAGCGAGGGTCTTCTCTCGAGGGAAATCAGGAGCACGGCCAGCACGAGGCAGGAGGGCAGGATCGAAGCGGCGAAAAAGGATCTCCAACCGGCCACAAAGCCGCCGGAACTCCGGGCCGCTGCCGCCCTCACCTGCCCGGAGGGTTTGTCGGGAGAGACCGCATCCGCTTCTTTCGGAGCGGGCGAGCCTTCTGCCTTTGCCCCCGCCGCAAAGGGGTCGCCTTCTTCGATCGGCAGCACGTTCACCGGACGGCTGTATTCCCCGGCAAGGATCACCTGCATGCGACGGCTCGGCTGCTCATCCTTCACCACCACCATGACCACGGCCATGGGACAACGAGGATCGAGATAGAGGAGAAACTCCTTGGCCCCCTCCGGAATCTTGCCCTTCAACTTGGTCAGGACCTGCCGACGGCGGAGTTCCTCGGGTGTGTTCTCGTCGCTCGTCTCCTCCACCGAGATTTCCATCTCCGGCTTCTGCTCCGCCTGATCGAACATCACGACGAGGTAGCTTGCGAACTCCCTCGCCGCGTCCTCGGGAGAGATCTGGTCGTTCACGGCGGGATCCTCGCTCGGCACCACTTCCATGGCCGCATCGAGGGTGTAGGTGAGGTCGTCGGTGTTGAGGTAGGAAATCAGCGAGACCGAGGAGACGCGGTGGGCGTGGGCGGACGGAGAGGCCAGGATCCCGATCCAGAGAAGAAACGCGACCAGACCGGGGCCTGCATGAATCCTGAAATCTCGACGAATCGGGGGCATTTCGCTAACTAGGAAGCGAAAGCTCCATTGCGCAACCGGAACGCGGGCTCGTCCGCGGCGAAACCTGCCAACCTCCCGCCCCAGGCCGCGGAAAATTCATGCCAGCCTGATCACGTGATTGCTTTCGCCTTGTCCCCGCCGGAGCTTTCTGTTGTCGTTTACGACTCCTAAGAAAGGACCCTGCGAACCGTTTTTTGACCATGAGCTCCAAGAAAAAACCCGCCTCCGAGCTGGACCGCCGTAATTTCATCCGCACCGCCGCCGGCACCGCCGCCGCCGCGGGAGCCTTCCTCGGGGCCGCCCGGGGAGCCGGAATCGATCCTTCCCAGAAACTCAAAGTCGGCTTCATCGGCACCGGTGGCCGGGGAACCGGCGCCGCCGTCCAGGCGCTCTCGGCCGACGACAACATCTCCCTGCACGCCGTCGCCGATGTCTTCCAGGACCGCATCGACGGCGCTCTCGCCCAGCTCGCCAAGGACAAGAACGTGGCCCAGAAGGTCGACGTTCCGAAGGAACGCCAGTTCGTCGGGCTCGATGCCTACAAGCGCGTCCTCGATTCCGGTGTCGATGTCGTTCTCCTCACCACGACCCCGGGCTTCCGTCCCGTCCACCTCCGCGCTGCGATCGAGGCGGGCAAGCATGTCTTCGCCGAAAAACCGATGGCCGTCGACGCCGCCGGAGCCCGTCACTGTCTCGAGTCCCTCAAGATGGCCGAAGGCAAGCCCATCTCCATCGTCGCCGGTTTCTGCTGGCGCTATTCTCCCAGCCGCCGGGAAGCCTACAAGAAGGTGATGGAGGAAGGTCTCATCGGCGATGTCGTCGCGGTCTACGCGACCTACTACTCGAATCATTCCAAGCCGCACCTCGCCCCGAGCCTGCGCATGGACGGGATGAGCGACATCGAGTGGCAGATCCGGAACTGGTACAATTACACCTGGCT
>JAGRPC010000150.1:12179-13521 GCA_020439925.1 Verrucomicrobiia bacterium
CGCTGCCGCGCCACGGGCGGGCTCGCCGCTCCCCAGGCCGGAGGAAACATCTTCGACCACTATCACATCGCCTACGAATACCCGAACAACATCTGGTGCCACCTCGGCTCCCGCAAAACTCCAGGGTGCTTCAACGAAAACGCGGACTACGTGCGCGGCACCAAGGGCACCCTCGTCCTCGGGCGCGGTGGGGATCCCTACATCGAGGACAACGACGGCAAGCTCCTCTGGCGCTACCGCAAGCCGCGCGAAGGAGAGGCCAACATGTACCAGGTCGAGCACGATCACCTTTTCAAGTCCATCCGCACCGGCGAGCACATCAACGACGGCCCGCGCATGATCAATTCCTCGATGATGGCGATCATGGGCCGCATGTCCGCCCAGACCGGCAAGGAAGTCAGCTGGGAGGAAGCGATGTCGGCGGGCGAGGACCTCTTCCAGGGCGAGGAAAATCTCCAGTGGACCCAGAGCTACAAGCCACACGACGTGCCCGTGCCGGGTGTTTACCAGATCCCCGGAATCGGAGGGGTCGAGAAGAAGGCCTGACGGCCGCCCCGCGGAAACCTTCCCAACAAAAAAGGGCGGTCCTGCCGAAGCGGGCCGCCCTTCTTTTTTCCCATGAAAGCCTCCATTTTTCTTCTGCCCCTGTTTTTTACCGGCCTGATCCAGGCCTCCGAACCTCCCCAGGCCTCGATTCAATTCCCCGACCTGTCAGCGATGCCGGACCGGACCACCGAGTTCCGCGAACGTCTCGCCGCAAACGGCGGAACCCTCCTCCTCGAACCCGGCGTTCATCGCATCACGGGAACCCTCGAGGTGGCCCTGTCAGGACAGCACAGCGCCCTCATCCGTCCCGCCGAGGGGCCGGCGACCCTGATCATGGACGGCCCCGGACCTGCCATCCGCATCGTCGGGTCGCATGAGGGCACGGCCTCACCCAAGTCCTTCCAGCCCAAGACCTTTCACGAGCGCATGCCCCTCGTCGAGAATATCGAGATCATCGGCAACCATCCCGAAGCGGACGGCATCGAACTCGTTCGCACCTTCGAGGCGGTGGTATCGAAGGTCGCGGTGCGCTGGTGTCGCGACGGTATCCGGCTCTTCGAACGCAACCGCAACGTCACGATCTCCGGCGTCAACCTCTACGAGAATCAAGGCATCGGGCTCCACCTCGACGACGTGAACCTGCACCAGATCAACGTCTCCAACTCCCACATCAGCTACAACCGCGGAGGAGGCATCGTCGTTCGCGACGGAAACGTGCGCAATCTCCAGATCACGGGCTGCGATATCGAGGCGAACATGCCCGGCGACGACACGCCCACGAGGACGGCGAACATCC
>JAGRPC010000151.1:0-199 GCA_020439925.1 Verrucomicrobiia bacterium
TCAGGGTGTGAACGGTGTCCTCGACGGTGACGCCGTCGAGGGCCTGGTGGGCGGCGTCGGTGACGAGGCGCGAGACCGGGCCGGCGAGCCAGTCGCCGACGTTGTACATGTGGGTGATCATGTCGTTGATCGCCCCGCCGCCCATTTCGGGCTTCGCGAAATACACCTCGCGATAGGCGGGGCGCATCTGGGCGAAGGA
>JAGRPC010000151.1:245-17320 GCA_020439925.1 Verrucomicrobiia bacterium
ATCTCCCGACGGATCGCGGAGACGGCGGGGTGGGCGCGGTGGACATAACCGACGGCGACGGTGAGGTTTTTCTCCGCGACGAGACGTGCGTAACCTTCGACCCCATCGCGCGAAAGGCTGAGGGGTTTTTCCATGAGCTGGTGAATGCCGAGTTCGGCAAGTCGAGTTCCGATCCCGAGATGGGTCGGTGCCGGAGTCGCGATCACCGCGATGTCGTAGGTACCCTTGGCGAGGGCGGTGTCGAGGTCGGGGAAGGCGAAAGCCTCGGGAATGCCGTAGCGCTCGGCGATCTCCGCGCGTCTTGCGGAATGGGTTTCGCAGAAGGCGATCGCGTCGCAGCGGTCGAGGTTCTGGAAGACACGGAGGTGCCGTTCGCCGATGGAGCCGGTGCCGATGACGAGGAGTCTCATGGGAAAGCGGTGGAGACCCGACAGGGTCGTGTCGGAGATCCAACCCTATTCGCCCGTCTTTGGCAACGGGGGAAGGGTGACAATCGAAGCCGCAAAGGCGGAACCGGCGTCTTCCCGGCGTGACCGGCCCTGCGCAAACCCGCGCCATTTGGCTCTTGTCGAGGCCTGTCGGAATCGGTTAACAGAAAAGCCGCATGAGCCAGTCCCTCGCCGGCGTTTTTCCGGTTTTCCAGACCCCTTATCTCTCTGACGAGTCGATCGACGCGGAAACCCTCGAGCGGGAGATCGACTGGCTCTTCGAGCAGGGAGCGCACGGGATCGTCATGGCGATGGTGTCCGAGGTCCTGCGCCTCTCGGACCGCGAGCGGGATCACCTCGCCTCGCTTGCCTGCAGGTTTGCCTCGGGGAAAGGTCCCGCGATCATCAGCGTGGGGGCGGAGAGCAGCCGGATCGCCGAGGGTCATGCCCGGCACGCCGAGGAGGCGGGAGCCGGCGGGCTCATGGCGATTCCCCCTGTTTCCATCGCGGTCGACGAGGGCGAACTCGCGACCTACTACCGCCGTCTCCTTGAGGTGGTGGAAATCCCGGTGATCGTCCAGGATGCCTCGGGTTACGTGGGGCGGCCGATGTCGATCGCCTTCCAGGCGCGTCTTCTCGACGAGTTCGGGCCCGACCGGGTCCTTTTCAAGCCCGAGGCTTCCCCGATCGGGCCGCGTCTCTCCGCCCTGCGCGACGCGACGGGGGCGGAGGCCCGTGTCTTCGAGGGCACGGGAGGGATCGCGTTGATCGACTCCTACCAGCGTGGCATCTGCGGAACGATGCCGGGGGCCGACCTGATCACCGCGATCGTTCCGCTGTGGAATGCCCTGGAGGAAGGCGACCTCGAGTCCGCGGCCCGGATTCACGAACCGCTCAGCGCCCTCATCTCGCTGCAGACGAGCCTCGACGGATTCCTTGCGGTCGAGAAACATCTCCTCTGCCGCCAGGGGATTTTCCGCAACGAGATCGTGCGGGGGCCGCGAGGGTTCATCCTCGACGAGGAGACCCGTCGCGAGGTCGACCGCCTCTTCGATCGCATCCAGGAAGCCGTTTCCGACTCATGATCATCGACGTCCACAGTCATGCCTGGCCCTTTCCGGAGGCCTTCAGCGAAGATTTCATCAGGCAGGCTTCCGGAGCCAAGGCGGATACCACCATCGACATCTCGGTGCGCTACGAGGACTACCGGGCGACGGCTCCGGAGGAAACGAGGACGATCGTTTTCGGCGGCAAGGCGAGGCTTTCCGGCGTGTGGGTCGAGGACGATTACGTGGCCGACTATGTGGCGAAGGATCCGGACCGGCTCATCGGCTTTCTCTGTGTCGACCCCACGCAGCCGGGCTGGCAGGACGAATTGCGGCACGGGCACGAGACCCTGCGCCTCCGCGGGGTGAAGCTCCTGCCGATGTATGCGGGCTTCCAGGTCTGTGACCCGGTCCTCGAGCCGTTGTGGGAATATTGCGAACGGCACGGGCTGCCGGTCCTGATGCACACCGGCACGACCTTCGTGAAACAGGCTCCGCTCGATTGCACCTTTCCCCGGCTCATCGAGCCGGTCGCTCTGAAACATCCGGGGATCCGATTCATCCTCGCCCACCTCGGACACCCCTGGGAGGGGGAGTGTGTCGTCACGATCCGGAAGCATCCGAACGTTTACGCGGACCTGAGCGCCCTGCATTACCGGCCCTTCCAGCTCTATCAAAGCCTCATGCTCGTGCAGGAATACGGGGTCTGGGACAAGGTGCTCTTCGGGACCGACTTTCCTTTCACCACGGTCAACGCCACCATCGACGGACTGCGAGGACTCAACGGGATGCTCGAGGGTACCGCCCTGCCGCGCTTGAAGACAGACAAGATCGAGGAACTGATCTTCCGCGATACGTTGCCGCTGCTGGGACTGGATTGAGGTCGGTCAAGGCAGCTGACTGACTGCGAAGAAATCGCTTTTTCATCCCCTCGGTTCCCTTCCCACCGAAGGCCCGGGGTCGGTGGGGGTTCGGGGCGGAAGTACCGGAAAAGGAAATCCCGCCGTGGCTATCCAAGGCGGGATTTTGTTTGCCTTCCTCTTTTGAGGTCGGCTTATTTTCGCCGAATCCTGATCGTTTTCTGGGAAATCCTGCCGTCGAGGGAGGTGGCTTTGACCGTCACTTTCGTGGTGCCGAAATCGAGGCCCCGGAGGCGGTAGGTCCAGCTGGTGGTGCCGTTGGCGTTTTTGAAACCGCCGCGCTTTCCTTTGACCTGGACCTTCGTCACAAGGAGGTCGGAAAAGGCGTTGCCGCGTAGGGTGAGGCTGCTGCTGTGGGTGGTTTTTTTGCCTTTGATCAAGATGGCGGGCGTGCCGTCGGGTGAAAAGCGGAGGACGCGGTGGTAGCCTTGGTCGGTCACGTAGAGCCTACCAAGGGGGTCCACTCCGAGGCCCGTGGGTTGAAACATGCCTTTGGCGGTCAAGTTGGCATCATTCGTCACAAAGTCGGGTTGGCCGAGAACAAGGTCGGCATTGGCTCCGTCGGCCTTGTTCTCGGGATCCAAAAAGCCGAGAACCCGTCTTGTGTCAAAGTCGGACACAAACAAGGTTCCCTGGCTGTCTACGGCCAGATCGGTGCCCTGACTCATCGTCGAGGCGCTCGTCCCACCGGCACCGGGGGCGGTAAAGTCTGGTGCGCCCAGCACGCCGTCCGCCGCGGCTCCATCGACGACGATGTTTTCCGCATCGTCGAAACGCAGGACACGTTTGTTTCCATATTCCCCCACCCACAGGTTGCCCTTGTCATCGAAGAAGAGACTAAAGGGCTGATTCATCTGGTTGGCGTCGAATCCAGACCCGTTCGACGTGAAGTCTGGTTGTCCCAGCACCCCGTCAGCGGGTGCGCCGTTAACTTTGAGTGCCGCCTTGTCGAAGCGCAGGATGCGGTGGTTGTCCCGGTCAGCGACCCAGATCGTGCCATCGAGACTGCCGGTGATGCCGATGGGAGAGTCCATCGTCGTCTCGGTGGTGCCGGTCCCTTTACTGGTGAAATCGGGTTGTCCCAGTACGCCGTCCGCCGGAGACCCTGACGAACGAAAGGAAGCGTTCTCGAAGCGCAGCACACGGTTGTTAAAAAGATCCGTTGCCCAGAGGCGGCCATCGGCGTCGATGTAGAGCCGGGCCGGGAGGTCCATCCGTTTCTGGGCGAGGTCGGTGGCCTTGTTGGTATCGAAATCGTCCTGGCCAAGGACGGCCTCGGCGGGGGCTCCGTTGTAGAGAGCGAGGTAGGATGCGAAGCGCAGGATGCGATCGTTAACACCATCAGCCACAAAGACTTTACCCGTGGTCGGATCGAAGGCCACGTCCAACGGATTGATCATCCCGGTCTGGGAGAGATTGGCTCCACCCGTCTCAAAATCGGGCTGGCCGAGAACGAGATCGGCGGCCTGATGGGTCTTGAGGCCGGCGAAAGAGGACCCGGACAGGAGGAGGGAAACGGTAGCAAACAGGAGGAAGAATTTCTTCATACCTCTTTCCACGCAATCGATTTCCCCGTGTCCCACTTTTTCTGAACTTTTTTACCGGCGGCGAACGCGGACGGTTTTGATAGCTGTTTTGCCATCGAGGGAGGTGGCTTTGACCTTTGCTTTCGTGGTGCCAAAGCCGAGGCCCCGGAGGCGGTAGGTCCAGCTGGAAGTGCCACGTGCGTTTTTGAAGCCGCCGCGCTTGCCTTTGACCTGGACGCTGGTGACGAGGAGATCGGAAAAGGCCGTGCCGCGCAGGGTGAGGTTGCTGCTGCGGGTGGATTTCTTGCCTTTGATAGAGATGGCGGGTGTGCCGTCGGGGGAGTAGCGGAGGACGCGGTTGAAGTTGGTCTGTGAGACATACAGCCTGTCGAGCTCATCAAGCGCCAGGCCTTGAACATAGTAAGCGCCCTGTGCGGTGAGGGATACTTCACCCGAACCGAAATCGGTTTGGCCAAGGACGATCGAAGCAGCGGATCCATCGGCAAGTTTCGCCGCATCGAGAAAGCCGAGGACACGGAAGTTGCGGTAATCGGAGACGTAGAGAGTGCCCTGGGAATCGACAACAACGTCTGAGGGGTCTTGCAGTTTAAATTCGCCCAGCCCGCCGCTGGCCGTGCTGAAATCGTCCTGCCCGAGAACTCCGTTGGCTGCGGCGCCATTCCCGAGCGAGGCGGCGTTGTCGAAACGGAGGATGCGGTTGTTATCCCGTTCGGCGACCCAAAGTGCGCCGTCGTCATCAAAGAAAATACCGGTCGGGGATTTCATTTTCGTAGCGGAGGTGCCAGAGGTTTTTGATAGGAAGTCAAGTTGCCCGAGAACGGCATCAGCAGGCGCACCATTGATCTTGAGTGCGGCATTGTCGAAGCGCAGCACCCGGTGGTTTTCCAGGTCGGCGACCCAAATGGTTCCGTCGGGACTGCCTGTGATACCGATCGGAATATTCATTGAGGAGTCGTCAAGGCCGGTTGCAAAAGAGGTGAAGTCTGGTTGTCCGAGGACTCCATCAGCCGGTGTGCCCGTGACCCGATGAGACGCATTTTCGTATCGTAGAACGCGATGGTTGTTCTGATCAGTGACCCAAAGACGTCCTTCGTGATCGATGTAGAGACGCGCAAGTAAGTCGAACCGATTCTGGCGAGCCTGGTTTCCATTCTGCGAAACGAAATCGTCTTGCCCAAAAACAGCCTCGGCAGGAGTTCCATTCCATAGTGAAAGGTGGGAAGCGAAGCGCAGGATGCGATGGTTGAAGCTATCCGCCACAAAAACTTTGCCGGTCGTGGGATCGATCGCAACATCCCGGGGCCTGGTCATCCCAGTCTGGGAAAGGTTTGGAAGTTCGGTCTCAAAATCGGGCTGGCCGAGGACGAGGTCGGCGGCCTGGTGGGTCTTGAGGCCGGCGAAAGAGGACTCGGACAGGAGGAGGGAAATGGCAGCAAACAGGAGGAATGGCTTCTTCATACCTCTTTCCACGCAATCCAATTCCCCGTGTCTCACTTTTTCTGAACTTTTTTACCGGCGGCGAACGCGGACGGTTTTGATAGCTGTTTTGCCATCGAGGGAGGTGGCTTTGACTTTCACTTTCGTGGTGCCGAGATCGAGGCCACGCAGGCGATAGGTCCAGTTGGTGGTGCCGTTGGCGTTTTTGAATCCACCACGCTTGCCTTTCACCTGGACCTTCGTCACGAGGAGATCGGAGAGAGCAGTGCCGCGCAGGGTGAGGTTGCTGCTGCGGGTGGATTTTTTGCCTTTGATCGTGATGGTCGGTGTGCCGTCGGGCGAGTATCGGGTGACGCGGTGGTAGCCTTGGTCAGCTACGTATAGCCGGCCAAGAGGATCCACTGCGAGCCCGGTGGGATTAATCATGCCCTCGGCGGTCAAGTTGGCGCTGCTCGTCGTAAAGTCGGGTTGGCCGAGAACTATGTCGGCATCGGCTCCATCCACTTTGTTCGCGGCATCTAAAAAGCCGAGAACCCGGCGTGAGAAACTATCCGAAACAAACAAGGTTCCCTGGCTGTCCACGACCAGATCGGAGGCATTGCGCATCGTAGAAACGGTCGTGGTGTCCGCGCCGGGGGCGGTGAAGTCTGGTGCGCCCAGCACGCCGTCCGCCGTCGCTCCGTTGACGACAATGTTTTCCGCATTATCGAAGCGCAGGACACGACTGTTTCCATTTTCCCCCACCCACAGGTTGCCATTGCTATCAAAGAAGACTCCAATTGGCGTATTCATCTGGGTAGCGGCGAATCCGGTCCCGTTCGAAGTGAAGTCGGGCTGTCCCAGTACCGCATCGGCGGGCGCGCCGTTGACTTTCAGCGCCGCGTTGTCAAAGCGAAGGACGCGGTGGTTGTCGCGCTCGGCGACCCAGATTGTGCCGTTGGGACTGCCGGTGATGCCGAAGGGAGTGTCCGTCGTCGTGGCGGTGGTGCCGGCCCCTTTGCTGGTAAAGTCGGGTTGTCCCAGCACTCCGTCTGCCGGGGAACCTGACGGACGAAACGAAGCGTTCTCAAAGCGCAGCACACGGTTATTGCCAAGATCCGTCACCCAGAGGCGCCCATCGACGTCGATGTAGAGGCGGGTCGGGGAATTCATCCGGTTCTGGGCGAGGTCGGTGGAATCGTTGGTATCGAAGTCGTCCTGGCCAAGGACGGCTTCGGCAGGGTCTCCGTTACTCAGGGAGAGATAGGACGCAAAACGCAGGATGCGATCGTTACCACTATCAGCCACAAAGACTTTTCCGGTCCTTGGATCGATCGCGACGTCGCGGGGCCCATTCATCCCGGTCTGGGAGAGGTTATCTGCCTCCGTCATAAAATCAGGCTGTCCAAGGACGAGGTCGGCGGCCTGGTGGGTCTTGAGCCCAGCGAAGGCGGATCCGGAGAGGAGCAGGGAGATGGTAGCGAACAGGAGGAATGGCTTCTTCATACCCCTTTCCACGCAATCGATTCGGGCGTGTCCCACTTTTTCTCGACTTTATCCGTTTTTCTCGGCGTTCGCCTGTTTTTGGGCAGTTGTGAGAGGGGGGAATGGCCGATACGGTAGCAGGAATGCGTTTCGGTGAGGCGGACAGAAATGACGAGGGAAAGCAGTCGATGGCGGCGGGAAAGGCGGCATTCCTGTCGACTCGCTGGAGCCTCGTCCTCCGAGCGGGCGATCTGGAGAATGAGGATGAATCGTCCCAGGCGCTGGAGCACCTTTGTCGGGCGTACTGGTATCCGCTCTATGCGTTTGTCCGCCGCAGTGGAAAGTCGAAGGAAGACGCGCAGGACCTGACGCAGGGACTCTTCGCGAAGTTGGTTTCCACTGGATCGATCTCGGGTGTGGATGCCTCGCGCGGGCGGTTTCGGTCGTATCTGCTGCAGGCGATGCAGAACTTCATGCGATCGGAATGGCGGAAGGAGACGGCGGAAAAGCGTGGCGGACGCGAAGTGCCTTTTTCCCTCGATGCGGAAGATGCCGAGGGGCGTTATCAGCACGAACCGGCGGGGGATGACTACGGCCCGGAAATGCTATTCGACCGACGCTGGGCGCGGGCGGTGCTGGAGCAGGTCTTCGACCGATTGCTGGATGAGTATCGACGAACCGGGAAAATGGAGCGATACGAGAGGCTGAAACCCTGCCTGCTCGACGACCCGGCGACAGGGGCCTACGGGGAGATTGCGGCGGCATTACGGATGACGGAGAGCGGCGTCCGCACGCAGGTGCATCGGATGCGGGCGCGCTTTGCCGCGCTGCTGCGAGAAGAGGTCGCGGGGACGGTGAATGACCCGGCGGACGTTGACGGCGAGCTGTCCTATTTGCTTCGATCACTTTCCTGAAAGTTTTTTGCAACACGGGAAAATGGATTGCGTAGAACTGGCTGAAACGATGTATCAAGACGATCCAGAAAACCCCGACCTCATCGAGGGCCTGCCGGTGAAGAAGCTTTTTGAAAGCATGAGTGCTTTCGCGGGTGTTCCCCTGTCGACCGATCAGCATGCCGTGGGGGGAATGCTAGGGAACTACGAGATCGAGGAGGAGATCGATCGCGGCGGCATGGGGATCGTCTACAAGGGGAGGCAGCCGGGGGTGAACCGGACGGTGGCGATCAAGGTGATGCGATCGGGCGGGTTGGCCGGGGAGGAGGAACTGTCGCGATTTGAAGCCGAGGCGGAGCTGCTGGGGCGTCTCGATCATCCGAACATCGTTCCGGTCTATGATGTCGGGGAAGCGGAGGGGCAGCCCTACTTCGTGATGAAGTACTTCGAAGGGGGCAGTCTGGTGGAGCGGGAGTCGGGCTTCCTCGATGATGAGCAACGCACGGTGACGTTGATGATCCAGCTGGCCGATGCGATCTCGGAGGTGCACCGGCGGGGGATCATTCATCGTGATCTGAAGCCGTCTAACGTTCTCCTCGATAGCGAGGGCAATCCCCACATCAGCGATTTCGGACTTTCTCGATTGGTGGAGGAGGACAGCCAGATGACGATGGCGGGTTCGGTCCTCGGATCGCCGAACTACATTTCTCCCGAGCTGGCGAGGGGCGATCGTGATCAGGTCACGACGGCGGTCGATGTCTATGGTCTCGGTGCGATCCTTTATCATTGCCTCACGGGGAAGCCACCTTTCGAAGGAATGACCGCGCTGGAAGTCCTGCGCAAGGTGACGGAGGAATCGCCGACCGCGCCTCGATCGCTGCGTCCGGGAATCAGTCGAGACCTGGAAACGATCTGTCTCAAATGTCTCGAGCGGGATCCCGGGGGGCGGTATGCTTCGGCCCGCGCGTTTGCCGACGACCTGCGGCGTTGGCAAATGGGGGAGCCCATAACCGCGCGACCGGTCACCGGATTCGAGCGATCGGTGAAATGGGCGAAGCGATATCCGGGCCGGGCCGGTATGGCAGGTTTGCTAGTCGCTTCTGTCGTCGCATTCATCGTCACCAACGTCTTTTATCAGAGGAATTTGAAAGAGAGTCGCGATGTCGCGCAGGATTCGGCGGCGCGATTGGAGGAGGCGAACGTTCGTCACTTGCTGGAGCGGGCTGACATGGAGATCGCGAACGGCCGCCAGCGGGAGGGTATGCGCTACCTGCTGGACGTCCTGGAGGAAGATCCTGACAACCGCGTGGCGGCCGAACGACTCACCTATGAATGGGAGAAACGAAATTTTCCCGTGCCCGCGTTTCCGGTGATCGCCCACCCGCGCCCCGCCTACAAGGTCGTTTACTCCGCCGACGGAAGGCGTTTTGCGACCGCGGTGGCGAACGGCAACCTGCAGGTGTGGAATGCCGATACCGGTGAGGCGATCGGGGATCCGGTGGTTTATGGGAAGATCATCAACGATCTCGATCTCAACGAAGACGGAACGAGGCTCCTGGCGCGATCGGAGAATGATTATCTTTTATGGGATGTTTCGGGGCAAGCTCCTGTGTTGATCTACTCTCGTGAGGGGGCAACTCGGGTGCGGGAGATCAGGCTTCTATCTGATACGCTGATCCTCGAAAAGAAACCTACGGCCCTCGGCATTCGAGATGTGGAAAGTGATGCCACGGTCGAGAAACTGACGTTGGATACGCCCCCGAACAAAAACCGATTCGCCCTTGATCGGAAAGGTGAAATGGCCATCCTGCCGCTGGCAGGAAAGGTGCAATGGTGGAGCCTTTCCAGCAGGGAGTTGCTAGGTGAGGTGAAGATCGATGGAGTGCAGGGACTCGCCCTTTCCGGCGATGGGGGCCGCCTCCTTGTGAGGATACGGGACAACGGACTGCAATTGTGGGATGCCCGCACCCGAGAGCCACTGGGCGACGCGTTTTCAAGAAAGATGGTCGTGTATGGTTCGGTGTTGAATGAAAGGGGTGACCGCTGCGTGCTGGCACTTGCCGGTGGTCGCGTCGAAGTGGTCGATCCAGCGACGGGGGAGTTCCTCGCCGAGCCTGTTCGGGAAGATGGCTCTATTCTTGATGTGGCCTTTCATCCGCAGAGGGACGAAGTGGCCACCGTCTCAACGACCGGGGAAGTGAAAGTCTTCTCGGTGGGACTAACCAACCCACATCATTCCGGTGATGTTGACTACCTGACCACCCGGAATCGCCTTTCGCCCGATTGGAGGCTCCGACTCCAGCGAAGCAATGACTATCATGGGAACATCTCGACAAAGGAAGGGCGTGTGAACATGCCCGACGACTGGCAGGTGTGGGATTTTGCCGTGACTCCCGACCAATCGGAGATTGCGCTGGTAGTCTTCCAGGGAGCCAACACGATCGTCCAGCTGTGCGATCCGGAGAGCCTCGAGGTCCGGGAAACGATATCGGAGAAACCGGGCAGGCAGTTTGTGAATTACACTCCGGACGGCAAGCGTCTCTTGGTGACTCATGAGAAGCAGGGGCTGATCGTGTGGGATTGTCAGGACCGGGGAATCAAAGTCGAGAATCAGGATTTCCCGAAAGCCTGGGAAGTCTTCTTCGAGCCGGATGGGGAATCGATCCTGATCGGGGAGGGATGGGGAGAATTGACTCGATGGTCGCTGAAGACAGGCGAGTCGCTCGGGAAGGCTCTGGATCATGGAGACTTCCCTGTCGAAGCCGCCGCGGTGAAGTCGGATGGCTCCCTTGCGCTGACCGGTGGGGCTGACATGAGGGCGTGCTTCTGGGAGCCTGAAGGCGATTCGTGGAAACAGGTCGATGAGGTGGAGTTCGGTGGCCGCATCAAATGGATCGAGTTCAGCCCGAAAGGGGAGGGCCTGGTTCTCGCGGGAGCCCGAGACGGTAAGGTGCGCGTCTGGGAGTCGGCTACGAGGCAGCCTCTCTGCGAGATCGTCGCCAGTGAGATGACCCTGACGCTTGCGCATTTCACCCCCGATGGCGATCACGTCCTGACGGTCTCCATGGATGGATTTGCGCGGATCTGGGACGCAAGGACCGGATTGCCCGTTACTTCCCCGATGCGTCACGACGAGTGGTGGGCGGTGCCGGAGCCGAAAGTAGACGATGCCGAATGGCTGGAGGACGTATTCTCACAAATCGGACAAAGGATCGACTAGCTGATTGCTAGGAATTTCCGTTTTCATCCCCTCGGCTCCCTTCCCGCCGAAGACCCTGGTCGGTGGGGGTTCAGGGGGAGAGCTTGTCAAGAAATGTTGCCTGACCTCGTGGATGCCATGGACCGTGGACGCATGACGCTGTGGACGTGGAGCCGTGGATTGCGACCACGTGGATGTTAGCCTCCTTTCTCTCTCCGGAGTTCCTCCCGGACCTCGGCAAGCAGTTCTCCGAGGCGATTCTGCCCTTCCTCGGCCTCGTTCCTTCCCCAGAAGAGATCGGAAGAGGAGACGTGAACGAGCTGCGCCTCTCCGGTGTCGAGGAGCAGCTTCCGAAGTCGCCGGTTCTGGCCGAATTTTGCACGAAGCCCCTCCTTCATGACGCCCTCCTTGATGGCCTCCCAGTCGGCCCTTGGAGACATCTCGCGATTCGAGGCGATCTTCCGTGCCTTGAGCGGCGTCTCTGCCGCCTGGATCCGCCGCTGCATCTCGGAATCCTCGAACTTCTGGGCCTGGTAGAAATGCTCGACGCTCCTCCAGGCGCGACCCCCCAGTGAAAACCCGCCGTGCTCCGCGAAGTTGGAGAGCCAGGCGTAGTCCGGAGACTTCGAGTAAAAGCGGATTTCCATCCCCAAAACAAGAGCTCACGCAGCTTTTTTCCAACGGAAAACGCTGATCGTCGAACTGAACGTTCCACTGGGCGGATGGATCTGAGGTGTCCACGAAATTCTGAAGCGATCCGAGAGGGAGTTTTCCGGTGGCAACTCACGGGGGCGGCACGGGCGGTGGATGGAGGACATGAAAACGGTTTATATGAACGGCCATCATGCATAACGGCCGGAAGACGACAAAATCTTCGACCAAAACAGACGATGGTCTGAAATTCAGATCGTCGATGGACTGCGAGGTCTCAACGGCATGCTCGAGGGTACCGCCCTGCCTCGCCTGAAGACCGACTAGATCGAGGAATTGATCTTCCGCGATACGCTGCCGCTGCTGGGGTTGGATTGAGGTCGGTCAAGTCAGCTGACTGACTGCGAGGAAATCGCTTTTTCATCCCCTCGGTTCCCTTCCCACCGAAGGCCCGAGGTCGGTGGGGGGGGGCAACCGGCCGGTGTGGGATCACGGGGAGGAGGTCGCGAGTGATGGGGCACGGGTCATGAGTCATGGTGATGAAGGCACGAGGGGGAAGTCGGGGCAGGCGGGGGCGTTCTCGCGGGAACGGGTGCGGGATTTCCCGAACGTGGTGGGCTACCGCCGCAACGACGCGTTCTGCCCGGAGGACTGGCTGTGGGAGGATACGGTGAACCGGGGCAACCACCAGTCGCGCGGCGGGGGCCGCTCGGTGATGCTGGCGGCGCTGCGCCTGATCTGGCTGCTGGGCTATCGGCGGGTGTGCCTGGTGGGCTGCGATTTCGCGATGGCGGCGGACCGCCGCTACTGGTTCCCGGAGCAACGGAGGGATGCGGCGGTGCGCAACAAGCAGCAGAGCTACCGGCTGCTCTCGAGGTGCTTCGCGGCGCTGCGCCCGCATTTCGACGCGGCGGGGCTGCGGGTGTGGAACTGCACGTCGGGGAGCCGCCTGGAGGCGTTCCCGCACGTGGACCTGGCGCGGGCGCTGGACGCGGTGGGGGTGGACACCTCAGCGAGCACGGAGGGAATGTACGTGGCGCGGTGAGACCGGGGGTCAAGCGGGAGGGAGCAGGGAGGCCAACGCGAAGGGCGCGAATGGGGCCGATGCTCGGGAATGCGGGCCAATCCGCTCACTGCTCACTGCTCACTGCTAACCAAATCCTCCTCCAACCCAAACGGCTCGGCATACCAGACCCGCTCGAGCCAGAGGCCGCCAGCCGGCGCGGTCGGTCCCACCGTTTCACGATTGCCGGTGGCGAGGATGGCGGCGAGTTCGTCGGCGGGACGTCGGCCTTCGCCGATCTGCTTCAAGGTCCCGGCGAGGCGTCGCACCATCTGCTTCAGGAAACCCGATCCGCGGATCCGGAAACGCCAGACGACGGAGACATCCGATCCGAAGGCGCCGGGGAAGTGGAGGCGGTCGCGGGTGACCTCGGCTTCATAGATCTCCCGCATGGTCGATTTGACGGCGGACCCTCCTCCCGCGAAGGGCTCGAAGTCGTGGCTGCCGAGGAGGGCCGTGGCCGCCTCGTGCATCGCGGCCCCGTCGAGGGGACGACGGCACCAGTTGGTGTATCGCTGCAGATTCGGAAGGTGGGCGGGACCGACCTGGAGGTAATAGCTGTATTGCTTGGCGATGGCCCGCCCGGCATGGAAGTCGTCCGGGGCTCTCCCGAGGGCGAGGAGCCGGACACTTTCCGGGAGTCGGTGGTTGATCCCTTCCCGCAGCCGTTCCTCGGGACAGGCGAGCGACTCGAGCCGGAAGTGGGCGACCTGCCCGCTCGCGTGGACGCCGGCATCGGTGCGGCCGCTCGCGGTGACGGTGACGACTTCGCCGGTGAGGTCGCGGATCGCGGCGATGAGGGTTTGCTCGATGGACGGTTTCGGATTGGCCCGGTCCCCCACTCCGTTCTGGGTCTGCCACCCGCAGAAGTCGGTGCCGTCGTAGGCGAGGCGGATGACGTATTTTCGTTTCATCGATGGAGTCAGGCGGGCGGAGCGCCCTCATCCTAAGTCCAGAATGGGGTGTCTACAATCGGAGCGCGTCGGAGACGGCCTACGGAACACACGGAAGGCACGGAAAGCCGAGATCCGCTTCCGAGGAATTGACTTCCGCTGTCTTTCCGGGTGAACTTGGCGTCATGCGGCGCGAAGCGGTTCACGGGAGAGCCGATCCCATTGCAGAAGCTCCGATCCGTCGAGACGGTCGCCGTCCGCGCGCCATGACCGGGCTGTTTGCCGATGACGCGCTACCGCGGGGACCGGGCCAACGATTCCGGCTCGGATCGCCAGCCGCCTCTTGGATCTGCATTCTCACCTTTGCCCTGGTTTCGTGCGACTCGAAGGATCGGAAACCTCTGTCCGATTCTTCACAAACCGACTCCGGTCCGGGTGCCACCGCAGTGACTTTGGCGCCACCTCCCCTAGGCGAATTCGTCGTCGAGCGCGATCTGGATGCCGGGTTGCTCGCGGAACTGGATGTGCCGGAGGTGAGAGTCATCGAACAAGTATTAAAAGATTCGGTTGTCCCGCGTCTCGAATTCGAAGGCGCGACCTTTCCCGAGGTAATCGCTGCGATTCAAGCCTGTTCGGTCGAGTATTCCCCGGAACCTTCGCCTGAAAGGCGGGGCGTATCGGTAATCCTAGATCGATCGCCGGGCATCAAGCAAACAAACACCACTTCCTTACCCGACCCTTTCGCCACAAAGACCGTGGGGGATCCGGCCTTGAACGATCCGTTCTCTTCCGAAACAGACGGATCCGCGCAATCGGCTACGGACAAGCCGGAAGCGACGATTTCGGAGGTCTTCGTCAACCGGTCGGTTCATGATCTGTTCGAGGCAGTCACGGCAAGGTTCTCCTGCTGGTTTGAAGTCACACCCTATGCGGTCCGCATCTATCCCAATTCGGTCCCGAAGCCGGTCGACGCCATCGTTGCATTTGCCGTTGAGGAGGACTTCGTGGCCAACCCCGGACTTGAGGCGAGCGCCCCATCTGCCTCCGATCCATTTGCCTCAGAAGTGAAAGTGGACCGTGAAACGCCGCGGACAAGGATCATGGACGCGCTGGAGAGCGCGGGAGTTTCCTTTCACGGAACGTCGAACCTCGTCTACGATCCATCAAGTTCGCGTCTGATCGTTCGGGCTCCGTTGGAGGAATTGAAGGCCGTTTCACGGTATCTCCAGTGGTATTCGGAGCAGCGATGAAGCTCCCGAATCCCTTCGACCCAACGGCTAGGAGATCCCATTTTCATCCCCTCGGCTCCCTTCCCACCGTAGGCCCGGGGTCGGTGGGGGGCGACGGGTGCGCGGGTGGAGTTGCGCGGGCATTACCGGAGTGGAGTCGCCGAAATCTAATGCCTGTATGCCCCCGAATTCAACAGACGCAGCGGCAGCGTGGGGTTGAAGGCGGGGAGAGTTAGGATTCTTTAGTAGTCGTTCTTTACATGTTGATACGAGTGCTTCTAGAATCCTCACCGATGAAAAAGGGTGCAATATCCCGACGGCGTATCCTGACCTACGTTTTTTCGCTGATTCCAATCTCCTTTAGCGCGATTGCAGACGAGGCGGACAAAGAACTGAAAGACTTGCAGTTTGTCAAAGAACTCACCGAGCAGGTTACTTTCCAGTTCACTGGAAAAAACGACGACGGCACCTACTCATTCTACCGACGCGGAGCACTCGTATGCTTCCCCGAGAGATTTTCGGTCAGACTTCTCGAAAGATCCGATCGTGGGTTTGTTATCAACGCGATAGAGGGGGAGAAAATCATCTGCTCAGTCACGGGATCTGAAGATCCCGTGAAAGCGGCTCCTGGAGAGTTCATTACGCCCCGGTGGTATTATGCCCATCTTGTGAGGCCCTCACGCGTCAATGCCTACGAACGATTCATTAAACTGGGTGAGGTTTTTAGTTTGCCTGATAGCCGAATTCGCTACCGCCTTGAAACCATAGACGAAAAATCAGTCACCTTGGTTTTGGAACATGAAAGGAGCAGCCGCTGGGTGATACCCAAAACCGACCCGCCACCACGTCCCGTAAAAAAATGAGCGTGAGGACCCGGCTGCGCAACGGGCTCTTGAATGGTGTTGCCGAGATACATTGCCGCTACTCTCCCGATTTCGTAGGCCACAGCGAGAGCTACTGCTAGAATTTCCTTTTTCATCCCCTCGGCTCCCTTCCCACCGTAGGCCCGGGGTGGGTGGGGGTTCGGAATCCTAAGAGAGAACTCAGGCATGCGAGCTAACCTATATAAATATACTCTAGTTAATCTCTCGGCAAAATATCATCGGACATAAACGTTCTTCGTTCGATCCCCGTGTGATCTATAACCAGAAAGCTCGGTTGCATCTTGAAATTATCAAAATCTTCTACTTTGAGAATTTCAGCCTCTTGAAGCTCCCAGGTTGACTCGGTTGAGGTCCCTCCAACCCTGTCTCCAACGACATAACGGACACTTTTCGGTATACCCTTTTGTTCCTCGCTCGCTAGATCGTCATAATTTGCGACCCAGTGCACAATAAAGGGAGCCTTTTCATCTGAAGACTCACTAATCTTTAAATCTCGCAACCGCGTCACGGGCTTCCTTTCAAAAACAGCCGTTAAATGCTCACTTGATCCAGCCTGAGATCCATAACAACGCACCGCATCTTCGTCAAATCTGAGATCATCGATGTCAAAACGTGACAGGATGTAAGGCAAGGCAACAAGCGGAAATCCAAGCATTGCCTCTGCAACGTTTTGTTTGTCTTTATCGTTGAAAATGTGTATCTGCTTTCGATCCTCGAAAACCATATACCGCTGCTGTCCGCCGGCCATGAAGTAACCTACCGTGGTTTTCTCCTCTAAAAACGTTTCCCTGATTGCGTAGCGATCAATTCCCAGCACTTGAGCCTCAACTTTAGATAGCAGAGTTCGATTTTTGCCTAAAAAAGCAAGGTCTGCCACAAGGTTTTCCTTCAGAAGGGCTTTTTCCTCATTTGTTAACCCCTCCTTCAGAAGCTCTCTCTTGTAGTTCTCTTCAAACGTCTTAACTATTTCTTGATTCGCGTTATCGATTCTCGTTACACTCCACCGACCCTTAAATGGAGGCCAATCCCGCGAAAGAGTATTCAGCAACTCTTCTTTTTCACCTCCAAAAAAATTAGAAGCAAAAATGAGAGAAGTCGATAGTAAAATAAACAAGCATTTCATACTTGATCCTCAACTTTATTAGCAAAGGTTTTCCTTGTAGGTTTTCTTCAGCGGACCGGGTGTCACCGTTGTTCCTAGAACACAGTTACCCCAGGGCTCCGAGGAGCCATTGCACTCCCCCGTAGCTCGCAACAAACTCAAATTTACATTGGCATTCGTGCATACCTTTGTTTACGACATTCCGACGCACTCTGTGTGCTTTTTTTTTGTAATCCTACTGCTAGGAAATCCCTTTCTCATCGCCTCGGCTCCCTTCCCACCGAAGGCCCGGGTTCGGTGGGGGTTCGGGGGGAGGTAG
>JAGRPC010000152.1:0-6203 GCA_020439925.1 Verrucomicrobiia bacterium
CTCCAGCGTTCCGGCTTCCTTGACCCTACTCTCATCGGGATTAGGTTGGGGTCTGCCGGGGTTCCGGCCGAAACCACGTTTTCAACGACCATGCAAACCTCCACCCTATCGCGGATCGCGTGTCTTTTTGTCGCGCTGTCCTCCCTGCACATGACCGCCGATACCAGCCGCGCCCAGGACGCAAAGAAGCCCGAATCCCTCACCGAACGCATCAGCTACTCCTACGGGCTCATGATCGCCCGCCAGCTCAGCGAGCGGGGAATCGAGATCGATCTCGGACAATTCACGAGTGCGTTCCAGGCCGTGGTCGACAAGAAGGAACCGCTTCTTTCCGAGGACGAGGTATCCGCAGCCTTTGCAGAAAACCAGAAGGTTCTCGACGCAAAAAACGCGACCGGTCCCGACAAGGAGAACCTCGAGAAGGGACTCGCCTTCCTCGCCGAGAACGCGAAGAAGGAGGGAGTGAAGACCACGGCAAGCGGTCTCCAGTATGAAGTGATCAAGGAGGCAGAAGGGCCGAAGCCGAAGGCGACCGACACCGTCTCGGTGCACTACCACGGAACCCTCATCGACGGAAAGGTTTTCGACAGCAGTGTCGAGCGGGGCGAGCCGACCCAGTTTCCGCTCAATCGCGTCATTCCCGGCTGGACCGAGGGGGTGCAGTTGATGTCGAAGGGATCCAAGTACCGTTTCTTCATTCCCTATGATCTTGCCTACGGCGATCGTGGAGCCGGGGCTGACATCAAGCCGTACAGCGCTCTGGTTTTCGAGGTCGAACTCCTCGAAATCCAGAACTGAGGCGACCGGATTTGGCTACGAAACGCGAGAGGGTTTGCCCGTCGGGTGAACCCTCTCCGAGTGCAACAGATCCTTCGCCCCCGACCGCGCGTCATTCTCATGCCTGGAACGCTCCTCGTCGCGACTCACAACGCTCACAAGACGGGCGAGATGCGGGCGATCCTCGCCTCGTATTTCGACGAGGTGACCGACCTCACCTCGGTGCCGGGGATGGAGCCGCCGGAGGAGACGGGAACGACCTTCGCGGAGAATTCGGCGATCAAGGCCCTCGAGGCGAGCCGTAAACGGCCCGGGGTGCTGGTTCTTGCCGACGATTCCGGGCTAGAGGTTGACGCCCTCGGCGGAGCGCCCGGCGTGTATTCCTCGCGCTTTTCGGGTGAGGGGGCCACCGATGCGTCGAACCGGACGAAACTCCTCTTTGAACTCTCCCGCCCCGAGGTCGCGGCCGAGCCCCGCACCGCGAGGTTCCGGTGTGTGATCACGATTGCACGCGACGGCGAGATCCTGGCCAGCTTCGATGGCGCCGTCGAAGGTCGTATCGCTTCGGCGGAGAGCGGCACCGGCGGATTCGGCTACGATTCCCTGTTCGTCCCCAATGGGCATGACGCCTCTTTTGGCGAACTGTCCGAGGCGATCAAGAACGGCATGAGCCACCGGGCGAGGGCTCTCGAGAAGTTCCGCGAGTGGCTGGCCGGGGATTGACGAACCCGGTCCGGGCATGTTTCTTGACCGCCCTCCATTCCGGTCATGAAATCTCCCGCCGAACAACTCTCGATTCTCACCCGAGGCACCGCCCGTGTCCTCAGTGAGGGAGAACTGCTCAAGAAATTCGAGCGAGGGGTCCCGCTGCGGGCCAAGCTCGGAGTGGATCCCACTTCGCCGGATCTCCATCTCGGCCACAGCGTCGTCCTCGAGAAGCTTCGCCAGTTCCAGGAACTCGGGCATCAGGCCGTTCTCATCATCGGCGATTTCACCGCCCAGATCGGCGACCCCACGGGGCGTTCAAAGACGCGTCCTCCGCTTTCCCGAGAAGAAATCCTCGTAAACGCGCAGACCTACACCGACCAGGCCTTCCGCATCCTCGACCGCGAGAGGACCGAGGTCGTTTTCAACGGCGAGTGGTTCAACCGGATGTCCTTCTCGGAAGTGATCCAACTCAACGCCCGTGTCACCATGCAGCAGATGCTGCAGAGGGAGGACTTCAAGAACCGCATCGCGAACGATCAGGAAGTACGTCTCCACGAGATCCAGTATCCCATCGTGCAGGGGTGGGATTCCGTTGTTGTCCGCGCCGACGTCGAACTGGGCGGTACCGATCAACTCTTCAACATCCTCGTCGGTCGGGATCTGCAGAAAACCGAGGGAATGGAGCCGCAGGTCGTGATGTGCCTCCCCATCCTCGAGGGCCTCGACGGGGTCCAGAAGATGAGCAAGAGCCTGAATAACTACGTCGGTATCTCCGAAGCGCCCGGCGAAATGTTTGGCAAGCTCATGAGCATCTCCGACGAGCTCATGGCACGTTATGCCGTGCTGCTTCTGGGTCAGGAGATCGATCCGGCGATCCACCCGATGGAGGCGAAGAAGTCGCTCGCCGCCGCGATCGTGACCCGTTACCACTCGGCCGAGGAGGCCGCCGCCGCCAGAGGGAACTGGGACGCCATGTTCAGTCGCAAGGATCTCGCCTCAGCGGAACTACCCGACTTCTCTCCAGGGGAACGGCGTGACGTTCTCGGCGTCGTGAGTGAAGCATTCGCCACCGTTTTCTCCGAAACCAAAACCGGTTCCGACATGCGCCGACTCATCCAGCAGGGAAGTGTCCAACTCGACGGCGAAAAGCTCACCGATCCCAAGGCAGAGCCTGCTTGGACGGCGGGGCAGGTGTTGAAACTCGACAAGAAGCGCAGCGTCCGGATCGCGGACTGACTCGCTGTGGACCGGTCGGTTCCTCTCGATTAAACTCGCCGACATGCAGATCTCCGTCATCGTCAGTGTGATTGGCCCCGATCGACCGGGCCTGATCGACCGGCTCTCCTCGGTGATCGTCCGCGCCGGAGGCAACTGGGAAGGCAGTCGCATGCTCCGGCTCGCGGGGCAGTTCGCGGGTATGGTGCAGGTCGCCGTCGATGAGTCCGCCTTGGCGGGACTCGAGTCCGCTCTGGTCGAACTCGAGGAAGCGGGGCTGCAGTCCCGTCTGCATCGTGCCGAGGCCTCGAAGGAGGCCGAAGGCGGCGGAAGGCTGTATGAACTCGAAGTGGTTGGACAGGATCGTCCGGGCATTGTCAGTGCGATCTCCGGTGCGCTCGCGCGCCTGGGAGTGAACGTTCTTGAACTCGCCACCGATTGCGGGCACGCGCCCTGGACCGGAGAACGAATCTTCAAAACGGCGGCGACTCTTTCCGCTCCCGAATCGCTGGAAGCCGCTGCCTTGCTAGAGAGTGTCGAGGCCATCGCCCACGATCTCATGGTCGACTTGAAGCCGGCGGACCAGTGAGACCTTTCGTGGAGGGCCGGAGGCGTCAGAAGGGATCGTCCGCGCTTTCCGCGTCCGGGATCTCGGGAAGAGTCCCCGGGCTATTCTCCGGTTCCTCGATTTCCTTGGCAGTGTAGGCCGGCAGAGGCGTGACAAGACGGCCGGGGAGGGGACGAACGCGTTCGTAGACGTTCTTGCCCAGTTCGGCCGCGACCTGGTAACCGCGCTCGAACATCTCCATCTTCGCATCCAGATTATCGATGTAGTGCAGAGCCTGCGCTTCGGGAGTTTTCGGAACGGTGGGCGATCCGAACTCGAGTTCCCCATGGTGAGAGATGATGAGATGGATGAGGTGGAGCCGGACACGCTCCGTTTGCGGCTCGAGGTCCGCCCATTCCATCTTGTCGGCTCCCTCGTCGAGCAGTTCGCGCCAGAGCTTGTTCACCACTTCGACTCCCAGGGGAATGTGGCTGAGCAGTTCGCTTACTTCCGTGTAGGGCATGGAGAACCCGTTCTCCAGGAACGCGTTTTCCCATAGCTTGCCGACGTCATGGAAGAGGATTCCGGCAATGAGCAGATCACGATTGAGAATGGGATAGACGATGCAGATCTGCGTGGCCGCCCGCATCATCTGGGCGACATGCTCGACGAGACCGCCGCGCCGGGCATGATGGTAGTCTCGGGCTCCCGCCGTGCGACGGAGCCGTTTCCCGTATCGCTCGAGAAACGCGAGACAGAGAGCGCGAAGACGCGGGTCGGCGATCCCTGAAACGCTCGCTTCGATGAAGGCATAGTCGTTCTCCTGTTTGTCCCGCAACTCCGGCGTGCCTCCGAGCACGAGCGCAGTTTCTGCCTCGTCAAGGAGGCGGGCGGTCCACGATTTGCCGTCGATGGAACGGTTGTCGCCGCCGAGTCCGAATTCCCCGCTCAACTCGAAAAACTGGCCGGAGCGCAGTTGTTCACAGGTGGCGAACATGGGGGCGTTGTTCCAAACCCGGAGGACGAGGGTTTCTTCGGCGTCGGCGAAGGTCAGCTCGTAGAAGGGATTACCGGTTTTGGTCGTCTTGGCGAGGAGGCGGTCGAGCTGGGCATGAAATCGGAAGGTCCGTGTCACCTGGCCTGCCTGTTGTTTCAATTCCCGGATCGTCACGAATTCCATTCCCGCGAGCCTAGCGGCGGGCGGGCCATGGGGCCAGCAAAACCTCAGTCCCGGGGCGCGCAGGTCGAAACTCCGGCCCGGATCAGGCCTTCTTCATGGCCGCGAGCAACTGGTGGGACTGCAATTGCTGCACGTAAAACTCCGCCTTTTCTCGATTCCCCGACCAGACCACGGAAAAGCCGTTGCGATGAACTTCCAGCATCAACGCCTCCGCTTTTTCCTGGGGATAGCCGAAGACCCGACGAAAGACGAGGGTGACAAAACTCATCAGGTTCACCGGATCGTCGTAAACAAGGACATTCCACGGAGCGTCGTGCTCCGCGAGCGTCTCGGTCTCGGTGATGAAGATTTCGTCGAGGTCCGGGGTCATCCGGCAGGTCGGGTTCAAACGATTCGCAGACGCGGAGCGTCGCCCGGAAGTTCGTTCGGTTCGGGGTTTATCGCAACCTGGAGCGCGGGAAGGGTAGAGGCAAACAACTCCAAGCAAAGGTTACCGCTTCCGGGTTCGTCGCGAACGGATGCTCGCAGGGCGGATTCCAGTTCGAACCAGGCGTAGGCTGCGAGAGAGGTGGCGAGGGGAAGATGGTAGAGGGCCGTCTGAACGGCGAACACGACCGGGAGGTGTCCGGGAGAGACTCCTTGCTCGACCATCGCCGCGTATCGGGACCATTCACGGTGGCCGCTCATGCCGTTCTTGCCCTCGAAAAACGCCCTGGCCGCGGACAGGCTCCGGGTTCGCTGGGGGAGGGGGAGCCGCGCGTCGAGATCGCGGTCAATATGGGCGATTTCGTTCGGTCGGATGCCACCCGCGAGGCGGTGGGCAGCAGCGAATGGCGAGGCCAGGAGGGGAAGAAGAAGCGAGTCCACCCATTCCCGCCAAGCGGTGGCGAGTGAGGCAGGGACGCCGGGCAGGAAGGTGCCGGGGGAAGAGGGCACCACACCCAATCGGGAGATCAGACGGGCCAGCGAGAGGCCATCGAGCTCGCCGGGAGATGCCGGACGGAGGTGGGAGGAGGTGTCAGACATCCGACACCCGGGGGATCAAAGGAGTCCCGCTTCCTTCAGGGTTTTGAAGGCCCCGTTCTTGTCGATCGTCTTGAGGCCACGAGCACTGACGCGGACACGGACGTACTTGCCGAGCTCGGGAACCCAGACGCGTTTGTCACGAAGATTGGGCTTGAACTGGCGCTTCACTGTTTCCGTCACGTGACGGCCGATCCCGCCCTTTTTCTTGGCGCGTCCGCTGCGGTGGATTTTGCGACCGGTCTTAACTTTCGCTCCGGTGATTTGGCAAACTCTGGACATGGCTGGGATCCGTTGGAAGGTTTCGTGGCGGGTCGGGGCAATCCGTGTAGCCGGGAGCCGGACCTGCGGGGCGGGCAATGTCCTCGGAAATCCGTTTGGGTCAAGGGGAAATCGCGATCTCCCCCGGTTTCACGCCGAAGACGCCGGGGGCTGCCCCGGTAGCGGACTTTCCCCTTGCGGAAAAGGCCCGTCGGTTATCTTGTGCCCCCCTTTTTATCTGTTTTTCCCCCCGAAATCCACGCTCATGAGCGAAGCATCCGAGAAAAATACCGCCCTGATGGAGAAAATCGTCAGCCTCTGCAAGCGCCGGGGGTTTATTTTCCAATCGGCAGAGATCTACGGAGGCCTCAACGGTTGCTGGGACTACGGTCCGCTGGGTGCCGAACTCAAACGCAATCTCAAGGAATACTGGTGGCGGAAAAATGTCCAGGAGCGGGAAGATATCGTCGGTCTGGATGGCTCGATTCTCAC
>JAGRPC010000152.1:6246-6452 GCA_020439925.1 Verrucomicrobiia bacterium
GGGCACGTCGGCGGGTTTTCCGACCCCATGTGCGACTGTCTCCTGAGCAAGGCCCGTCTCCGGGCCGACCAGATCCCGGTCCAATCGGGTACGGTTTATCATTTCAGCGGCGCCTCCCACACCGAATCAGGCTGGAGCATCGAGCGGGAATACGCCGCCCTCGCGAAGGAGGGCGAGGATGAAAACAAGGCCCGCAAGACGGCGCG
>JAGRPC010000009.1:0-6951 GCA_020439925.1 Verrucomicrobiia bacterium
TGGATAAAGTCACCGTCACTTCCCCCTCCGGAAGAGCGGCGGTTCCGCCCCCCTTGGGGGTTCCTTCGGGCGCGGGTCCTCCGCCTGGCTTTTCTCCACCCGCCATAGCCGTTTTCTGGTTCTTGAGGAAGACCTGATCATCGGGAGAGAGACTCGCCATGGGAACTTCGAAGATTTGCCCGTTCGCCATTTTGATCTTCACGGTGGTCTCGTCCTTCATTCCTGCGAACTCGGCAGAAATCTTTTTCCCGTCAGCGGCCCGGGTCCATTCTCTCACCTCCGCCCGAAGACCCGATATAGAAGAAAGGAAACACCCAGTGGTGAGGACCAATATTGCAGGGACTTTCATAAGCGTATACAGACTACCGGAGAGCTCGAAACGAGGTCAATAACCAAATGCAATTTTTGGCACTGCCCCCTTGTGAGGCTGTGCTGCCGGTTTCCCGAAGCTCTGCAAGCCGCCAATTGACAGCGAATCGTAAGACAGCGAATCTCGCAGCGATGAAAATCCCCTCCCTCCTCGCGCTTCTGACCACGGCTTGCATTGCTACGGTTCCTCTATTGGCCGAGAGCCCTCCCGAACCTTTCCAACTGGTTGGAACCGAGGCCTGGGCAGAAATTGGCGCGTGGTCGCTCGCCGACCAGATCGAGGGCAGCACTCAGGAAATGAAGTGGAAATCGATCAAACCAGGCAAGTCGATCCTCTTCAACGGTCAGGAAGGAAAAACTCTGAACCTCACAAGCAGAGAAAATCATGGTGACGCTGAGATCGAGGTGGAGTTCATGATTCCAAAATCCTCCAATTCAGGGATCTATCTCATGAGTCGCTACGAAATCCAGATTCTCGACAGCTATGGAAAGGCGGATAACGCGATCAGCGTCCATGACTGCGGCGCGATCTATGAACGGTGGGACGAGTCAAAGCCAAATGGACTGCAGGGCTTCGAGGGAACCCCTCCAGCGACGAACGCCTGCAGCGCTCCCGGAACCTGGCAAACGTTCAAAATCCTGTTTCGCGCACCCCGTTTTGATGCCGATGGCAAAAAGGTGGAGAATGCCCGTTTCATCCGCGTGGAACACAACGGCGTAGTCATCCACGAGGATGTCGAAGTCACCGGCCCCACGAGAGGCGGCGCCAATGGCCCTGAAGTTTCCTCCGCTCCACTGATTGTGCAGGGAGACCACGGTCCCGTCGCCTTCAGGAAGTTCCTCGTGCGTCCGACCAAATTCGAGTGATCGGCGATCCACACGCCTACTCGGCTCGATCTGGAACCGCCTTCGCAGCGGCATTATTTCCTGAAAACGGCATCCTTCGGATCCCCTCCGGAGAGAAGGTAGGCAAGCAGGTCAAGCACATCCTCCTCCCGAAACCGATCGACCATCCCTTTCGGCATAGGGCTGCCTTCCACCTTTTCCTCGTTGCGAATCGAAGCCTTTCGAACGGTGATCCTTTCCCCGGGTTTGCGAAGATCGGGAACCAGTTCCAGTTCTGACTGGGATCGCTTCATCACCAGTCCTTTCACGGTCCGACCGTCATTCAGAGAGAGAAGACTCATAGCCAGCTCCGGCGGAATCTTTTTCCCGGGTTCAAGAACGGCTTCGAGAATCTCCCGAGGAGGCAGATTCCCGATCACTTTTTCCAGATCGGTTGCCACCGAATCGATCGACCCGTCGCCGGCGAATCGATGACATTTGGCGCAACCAGCCGATCTGAATACCCTTCGGCCATTGTCAAAACTCCGGTAACTCTCCAACCCGGTGAAGAGAACCGCATCGAAATCGTCGACCTTCCAGACTCTTTCCTGAGAAGTTCCCTCAGGTCCAGCGGCATCGGCCGATACCCCAATCCAGACTGCTCCTGCCATTAAAAAGAGTTCTCTGAACATCACCCGAGAGAATAACTCAAGGCAGTTTTCACCGCAAAACCCGATGCCCAAAAGCGACATCTTCATCGTTAAAGCTAATATTTATTTAAATCATTTATAATAATAACTATTTTTTATCCGAAAAGCTCATGGACGTTGGACACGGCGCGCTTCCGGGATGTGGTGTCGTCCATCTTCCGTGGCATAACCAGTCTTCCGTGGCAGAGTGGACGCCCTATCGCCCCGCCCTGTACATGATTCGCAAACTTGCTCAAAGCCTGATCCTTGCTTTCCTTGCCCTCCCCGTTGAGAACCTCCAGGCTCAGGATGGCGGAAGCGGTAGAACCCTTGTTTCACCGGTCGAATTCCAGACAAGAGAGGCCTACGACGCGGAAGCGGAGGTAAGGATCGCAAACTTCAAACTCCCCGACGGAGTAGTGGCTCGCCTGTTTGCCGATTCCAGCCAGGTTCAGAACCCAAGCGCCATCTGTTTCGATTCGAGCGGACGGCTTCACGTGGCCGAGATCCACCGTTGGCGCGCGGGGGTTCAGGATATCCGGAATGAACAGCAAATCCTTCTCGATGATATCGACAATCAAAGCATTGCCGACCGCCTCGCGATGTATGAACGCGACCAGACGACCCGTCCCCTCTCCTTCTATACTGAATTCACCGACCAGATCGTCCGACTGGAGGATGCCGACGGCGATGGGCGGGCGGATCGGCGTTCTGTTTTTGCCTCGGGGTTCAACGATGTTCTTGACGGTCCCGGAATCGGAATCATCGCGGGGAACGACAACTCGATCTATTACACGAATATCCCGAACCTCTGGAAGTTGAAGGATTCCAACGGGGACGGAGTCTCCGACGAACGAGTCTCTCTGCAGGATGGCTTCGGCGTTCGCATGAGTATCTCGGGCCATGACATGCACGGGCTTGTGTGGGGGCCGGATGGCAAACTTTACTGGTCGATCGGTGACCGTGGCTATTCTTTCACCACGAAGGAGGGTAGGCACTATCACCGTCCCTACTCGGGAGCCGTGTTTCGTTGCGATCCGGACGGTTCCAACCTGGAGGAGTTCTACACCGGTCTTCGCAACCCCCAGGAATTGGCCTTCGACGCCTTTGGCAACCTGTTCACCTGCGACAACAATGCCGACGCGTGGGACACCGGACGTCTTGTTTACCTGATCGAAGGAGGAGACTCCGGGTGGCATCACGGGCACCAGGTGCTGATGAACTTCCGGAACCAGCTCAAGTTGCGGACACCGAACTATTCCCATCCCGGCCACAAGGAGATTCCCTTGAATGCGTGGACGGCGGAAGCCCTCTGGGAACCGCAGCACGAGGGTCGTCCCGCCCATGCGCTTCCCCCGATTGAGAAAGTTTCGTGGGGCCCCAGCGGTCTCGTCTACAACTATGGGGCAACCGCCATGCCCTCGCGGTATGCCGGGCACTTCTGGGTCTGCAATTTCGGGGGGGCCAACGGAGACCTCGAAGCTTTTTCGGTAAAGGCAAGCGGAGCTGGTTTCGCTCTCGATCGGAAAGAGGTCTTCATGGTTGGACTCGGCAATACCGATGTCGAGTTCGGCCCGGACGGAAAAATGTATCTCAGTTGCTTCAACAACAGTGGCTGGTACAAGCAGGATCTCGGTAACATCTACGTGCTTTCCTCTAAGGAGGCCGAGTCCTCCGAACTTCTTTCGTCCACGAGGAACCTGTTGACGTCTCCCATTGACGGACATGACGAACGCACCCTTTCCGATCTCCTTTCCCATCCTGACCTGCGCGTCCGACAACGCGCACAATTCGAACTGGTCAAAAGGGGGGGCAAAGACAGCCTCACTCTTGCCGTTACCCAGACCGCCAACCGCTACAAACGACTGCACGGGATCTGGGCGCTCGGCCAGTTGGCAAGGACTGACGAGTCTCTTGTTGCCATCCTTGGGAGTTTTCTGGGGGATCAAGACCCGGAGGTTCGCGCCCAGTCGGCAAGAGTTCTCGCGGATTCCCGGTTCACGTCCGCCGGGGAATCTCTCCTCCCCCTCCTTGAGGATAAATCGTCCCGGGCCAAAGGCTTTGCCGCCATCGGAGTGGGCAAATGCGGCATCGTAACGGCCCTGCCGAAGCTGCTCGAGATTCTCTCGGAAAACGACAATGCCGACACGTTCCTCCGCCACGCTTGCGTCCAGGGAATGTGGTATCTCAATGAGCGCGAAAAGATGCTCAAGGAGGCAAAAAACGAATCCTCGGCGATCCGGCTCGGCGTACTCCTCACGCTCAGGAGACTATCCGATCCTCGCGTGAAGTACTTTCTTTCCGACTCGGATCCCGAGATCCGGGCTGAAGCAATTCGGACCATCCACGACCTCGATCTGGTCACTGCCCTTCCCGATCTTGCCCGGGAGATCGATCGTTATGCAGTTGGCTCTCCCGACCTGATATGGCCCTCTGATCATCGCGATTGGATGCTCCACACCCGAATCATCAACGCGAACTTCCGGACGGGAAGTCCCGATCGGGCGTCCGCCCTTCTTGCCTATGCAGCTCAACCACGACTCCCCCTCATCCTGCGCGAGCAGGCACTTCTCGCCTTGCTGGAGTGGCGTCGTCCCAATCCCGTCGATGCGGTGACCGGGGAATTCCGTCCCCTTGCCCCTGACTCCCGTCCGGATATTCGAGAGCCGATCGCCAGCGGTCTCGGTGCCGTTTTCGACACGGCCGAAGGAGAACTCCTGGGACTCGCTACGCGCCTCGCCCTGGACTACGGAGTCAACGCACCAGCCGATCTTCTCAAGGCACAGGTCCTCGATGAGAATGCAGCTGATGCCTCCCGAGTCAGTTCCCTGGAAGGACTTTTTCGCCAGGACGCCGCTTCCGTAGCTCCTCTATGGGACCGACTTCTTTCCTCCGAAAATGCCGTCCTGCGGAGTGCTGCCGTTTCCCTGCTTCTTGATCATGACCCGGCCAGAGGTGCGGCAGCGGCGATCGCCATGGTCGAGAGCGGAAAGCTTCGCCTCGTCCAAGCTGGATATCATCTCCTGGGGCAGTCAACCGAAGAAGAATCCACGGAGTATCTTCGCAAACGTCTCGCCATCCTCGACAAAGAATTTCCGGGTGCGCGTCTCGATCTCGTGGAGAGCGCTTCGAAAAAGGAAGATGCGGGGATCAGGGAGCTTCTGCAGGCGCGGGAGTCGCGACTGGATCCAGCGAATCCGCTCGCTGCCTTCCAATTTGCCAACGAGGGTGGCGACCCGCGGAAAGGCAGAGAGATCTTCCTGACACATGCTGCCGGACAGTGTTCGAAATGCCACAAGATCGACGGCGACGGGGGGATCGCCGGCCCGGATTTGTCAGGAATAGGCTCTCGACACGAGGCTGCCTATTTTCTCGAATCGCTCGTCGCCCCCAGTGCTTCCGTCGTCCCCGGATATGGCATCACGCTTGTGACTCTGAAGAATGGCGACAATCTTGGTGGCATTCTCATGTCGGAGAACGACCGGGAAATCATCCTCAAGATTCCCGATCCGGCCGATCCCCAGCGCCAGATCGAAAGGATTGTGAGTCTGAACGAAATCGCTTCGCGTCAGCCTCCGGTTTCCGCCATGCCCCCCATGGCCGCTCTCCTTCAAAAGGCGGAAATTCGCGATCTCATCGCCTATCTCTCATCGCTCAAGGAAAAAGAAGGGAAAAAGGGCCATTGATACGCTCCCTTATCCGTTACTAGAGTGGCACCGCGAGGCAGCCACTTGAACCTCGGCCATGACTCCGTTATAGTTTAGATGATGAGAAAACTTCTCTTCCCTCTCGTCCCGCTGATTTTCCTATCTGCTCATGCGGCTGACACCCCCAAGCGGAGCGGAGGACTTTTCGGCTTCGGAGCGTCTTCATCCGACCAGATTTCCGGCGGGTTGTTCCCGGATGCGAACGACGGGTCGACATCGCTCTCTTCGAGTGCGACTCGCACGGATTTGCCGAGAAAGGGCATCGAGGGAATTTTTCGGTCCGGACAACCTCAAAAAGTGGAAGCCGTTTCCTACGTGATCGAAAACGGCCGACGCGTGGAGCGTCCTGTCTCCCCCTCGACACCCGTCGCTGCTCCCATATCCTCAAGTGCCCCCGCACCCACCACCGCTCTGCAACCGCTTTCCGCTCCCGTCGCCGCTCCCGTTCTTGCGGCCACCGAAGTCGGCAGGGAAAAAAAGAAAGGGTTTCTCGGATTTGGCAAAAAGAACGATTCCGGCAGCGACAATCCCGTCGTTACTCCGGTTCCGGCTGCCATGCCCCTGATTGCGGCCAATCCCGTTTCATCCCCCTCACCGGCTCCGAAACCCGCCCCTCCTTTGGCGGCCTCGCCTGTCGTCTCCACTTCGAAGCCGAAGAAGGATGACAAACCGGTGGAGATGGCGAATGACGTTCCCGTTGCGGTCACCCGCAATGCGGACACACCCGAGTTCGCCGGCGGCACCAAGAATGAAAAGTCCGGTTGGCTTCCTTCCTTGCCCTCCATCCCCTTTCTGAATCGTCACAAGAACGTCGATGATCCCGAAAAGTCTTCCGCTCCCCCCGCTTCCCCCGCTCTCGCTGCCACTCCCGTCAGTGGCGAGGCAGGGAAACCAGCAGCGATAACATCCTCCGAATCCTCGCAACCAACCCAGTCCAGTCCTGCTTCGGTTGCGGAAAGCACCTCTTCGGGAACCCCGACATACGAAATCCGTCGAGATCCCAGCAAACCCACGGAAGGCAAAAAGGACAACGATGGCTCTCACGACGGCCTTCTCAACCCCATAGCGAAGATCCGCCCTCCCCGGAAAGAGAAGGAGATCGATCTTACCGGGGCCGAAACGATCATTGCCGACGGAGAGATCGTGGCTCGCGACAACCCTGCCATGCTTGCATCGACGCCCGAATCCGGGTCAAACGGACCGCGCCAAGCTCCCCAGGTTGTCAATGGAGTCAAGACCTACTCCTCCTGGGACGACGTCAACGCCAGTTCCTCTTCCGCGGCCGACAAGATCATCAGCCGAATCCGCTGATTTCTCAGTCGGAGTGAAATGGGCTAGCAAAAGGCTCGCAATTCGGCAGT
>JAGRPC010000009.1:7142-25943 GCA_020439925.1 Verrucomicrobiia bacterium
GTCTCGATTATGGGTACTACTCGAAGCCTCCTTTGATTGCATGGCTCTACGCCTTGGTCGACCTGGTCGGCGGAGGGTCACTTTTTGCCATACGCGCTACGGCCGCACTCCTGGGAACGGGTTCCCTTCTCATCCTCTATCGCCTCGCGGGCGATCTTTTCGACGTCCGCACCGCATGGATCACTCTCCTGCTCGGACTCGCCACTCCGGCGAACTCGGTTCTCTCCTTTTTTCTTACGATCGATGCCCCTCTCGTGGTTTGCTGGTCCACCGCGCTGCTAGCCTTCTGGCGATATATGGAAGGCCGTTCTCCCGCGAAATTCGGGGTTCTGCTCTTCGCTGCACTGGCCGTTGGTCACCTGTGCAAGCAGATGATGATGGTTTTCCCACTGCTTGCCCTGATCTTCGTCGCCACCTCATCCGATTCCCGTCCCCTCCTGCGAAGAGGCTCTCTCTGGCTGATCCTTTTCGGTTCCTATCTCTCGCTGGTTCCTCCGCTGCTCTGGAATGCGCGTAACGACTGGATTACCTTCCAGCATACCGGGCACCATTTCGAAGTCCCGGATTCCGGTGGAAACGCGTTTGTCGAGCGCCTTGAGGATTTTGCCTCCTTTCTCGGGACACAACTCGGCGTCCTCTCACCAGGCACGGCCTTCCTCGTTTTTGTCCTCTCCTTGGGAGGACTTCACCTCCTGAAACGGGCACCGCGTTCCCATCGTTTTCTCCTCGTTTTCGGAGCCCTCCCGCTCACCGTCATGCTTTTTCTCGCCCTCAGGCAGGAACTTCAACCAAACTGGGCGGCGGTATTTTACCTATCGGGACTCATCCTCGCAGCCGCCTGGTACTCCAATCGGATTCCGGCCCGATTTCCTCCCGAATCCTGGAAGCCTCTCCTGCCGTTGACGCTCGCTGTTGGTTTTCTGCTTTGCACCTTCTTCTATGCCGCCCCTCCTCTTTTCAAGTTGTTGGGCAAGGAGGGACATCCCCTCGATCCCAATCGACGTCTTGTCGGCTACGAAAACCTCGTAACTGAGATCGTTTCCGTGCGCAGCCGTTTCGAACAAGGCAGCGCGGCTCCCTTCCTGCTCGTTGTCGGACACCGCGACCTTGCCAGCCAGCTCGCGTTTGGGCTACCGGACCAGCCACGGGTCTACAATATCGACCTGCGTCCCGGGATCGATTCGCAATACGAAATGTGGAACCGTAAGGGAAATCCCGAGTTGATAGGCCGGGACGGACTTCTTCTGACACCGGAGACCGAGCGGATCCCGAAAGCCCTGAAAGCAAGCTTCCAGAACATCGAGTCTCTCGGAACGATTCTAGTCAGGCTTCAGGATCAGGACAAGAAATTCTCCCTCTTCCTCGGGCGAGAGCTCCTTACGTGGCCTGAATCTTGAGCCTGAGAATCTCAGGGTTGGACGATGGCGAGATCTCCCACGTCCAGTTTCCCCCAGAGATACCGAGCCCCTTCGTAACTGAGGCGAATGCATCCATGCGAAGCAGGATAACCGGGAAGGTGTCCCTGGTGCAGCCCAAAGGCCGCAAAGCTGAATCGCTGGAAGAATGGCATGCTCGAATGATAGATGTTGGAGACGTGGTGGCGGTTCCGGTCGCTGATCACATATTCCCCCGCCGGGGTGCCATAACCGGAACGCCCGGTTGAGCAGGAGGTTGAGAAGGTGGCGACACCGTTTTCATAAAGGGTTACCCGCTGGCTTGAAAGATCGACAATGACCATGCGTGGTTGCGGGTTAGGAACCTTGCCAAGCAGGCAGATCTGTTGCATCTGCGTGTCCTTGTACCAGGAGCCGATGATGGCCCCGGAAAGGTACTTGCGCGAGTAGGCCTTTCCATTGGCACCGGCATCCATGAGCGCCTGCGCCACCTCGTGATTCCGCTGCGCGGCAGCCATCATAATGGGACGAATCCGGCCATCCACCTGGAGATGGTAGCGGAACGTCGTGCTTTCGAACTTCTCGCGAAACTCAGTACGGGAAGGGATTTTCTCTTCCGCTTCGACGTCGACTCCAGCCTTGACGAGGGCGACGGCAACCTCCGTCATCTTGTTGGCGATCGCCCAACCAAGCAATGAATGCCCGTCGGTGGCCTTGACTCCCTTCACCGTGGCACCTTTTTCCACGAGGGCGAGAGAGACTTCGGAATTGCCTTCCCGGACCGACTTTGTGAGCCAGGTTTCCTTTTCGTCGAAGCGAGCGTCGGGATCGGCCCCTCCATCGAGCAGGATCCGGGCGGCCGCATACCGCTCGTTCGTAAGACAGAAATCAAGCGGATCCTGACCGTCGGGCCCCGGCTGTCTGGGGTTTGCGCCCGCGGCCAAGATGAGACGGATCAGATCATCCTGCCCGGTCAGCAATGCCGCCCAGAGGTTGTCACCGATCTTTGCCCCGGCGGAAAGGAGCGTTCGCACGGCTCCCGTGGCGCCCTCACGCACGGCCGCGTCAAAGACCCGTTCCGGACCTCCCGGGAAGGTGGACTCCGGATTCGCTCCCTTTGCGAGAAGGAGGTTCATCAGGGGATCGTCCCGCTTGAGGAACGATGTCGCGAGTAGCTCCTGCGGATCGTACTTGGCGCCAGCGGCGATCAGCTGATTGACGAGAGCGAGATTCCCCAACTCCACGGCAGCCAAGAGCGGCGCGGCGGTTTCGCTTTCACCAAACGAGGCATCAGCTCCCTTGGCGAGAAAGCGATCGACCAGATCGATATCCTCCAGCTTGACCGCTGCGAGAAGAGGGCTACCCCCATCACTGGAGAGGACCTCACACTTCGCGCCGTGTTTGAGAAGACGATCCACCAGTGCCTGATCGTTGGCAACCACCGCCTCATAAAGCAAGGGATCTCCCCCGATTCCCTTTGCGTCGGGTGAAGCACCTGCTCCCAGAAGCTTCTCCTGCATCTCCACGCGATCATCCGCCACCGCAAAACTCAAAGCGGACAGTTCTCCTCCCCGCCCGTCAGAGGTGACGGCATTGACGTCTGCCTTACCATCCAGCAAAAGGGTGAACTCTCCTTCGTTCCCCTCCTTGACTGCCTCGATCAGAAGCGGTTTGCCACTGGCTCCGAGAACATTCGGATCCGCGCCCGCCTCGACGAGACGTTTCATGAGTCCAACCTCGCCCATTTCGGCAGCCATCGCCAAGGGAGTGATGGGCTGGGCACCCCGGTAATCGACCTCAACTCCCTTGGTGAGAAGGTAGTCGATCATTTCACCATCACCCGATCGAACCGCGGCGGCGAGGAAAGGTAGTCCAGCTTCGGCATCCACCTCAAGTTTGCCGCCGCTTTCCAGAAGCCGGCTTGCAAGGTCAAAGTCACGGTTACGGAGGGCGACCACGAGAGGAGTCTCGCGCTCGGGTTCCGTCATGCGGTTGAGATTTCCCAGAACACCCTGACGGGACATGAGAAACTCGATGGCCGGACGGTTTCCAGCCTTGACGGCGGCAAGCAGGGGCGTGAATCCACGATCATCACCGGTTCCCAGGTCGATTCCGGCGATCTCCAGCTTTTCTAGAAGAATCAGTTCTCCCTGCCGGGCAGATTCGATGGCACTGGAAGGAGACAATTCGACTCCCCTTTCCGCTAGGAAACGCTTGGCCTTCCGGGTTACCTCATGGCGCAGATAATAGTCCGTGACGATGGCCCCCGCGAGCAGGGAGAGCGTGAATACCGCTAGCAGGAAGGTTCTGAAAAACAGGGCTGCCGGGTTCATCCAAAGTCCATCAAACACTCATTGTTTCCAAAAAAGGCGGCAAAACATAGCACATTCCCCGCCATACAAAACCGCTTTCCCATGGCATTTTCGCCCCACCTTCCGGGAGGTGCGATTTTGGAAACCCTATGCCAAAGGATCCAGTTCCGGCTTGAATTCGCTCGCGTGGTAGGAGCTTCGGACAAGCGGCCCAGAAGCGACGTGGCGAAAACCCTTTTCCAGAGCGATTTCGCGGTAACGTTCGAAAACCTGCGGTTCGACATATTCCACCACGGGGAGATGCTTGGGAGAAGGACGGAGGTATTGTCCCAGGGTCAGGACGGTTACACGGTGGTCGCGAAGATCGTCCAAGGCCCTGAGAACTTCGTCCTCGCGTTCCCCCAGTCCCAGCATGATACCGCTCTTGGTCGCGCAACGCCGCCCCATTCTTTCCGCCATCTCGCGTGCCGTCAGCAGCACCTTGAGGGACCTCCAGTATTCGGCCTGGGAGCGGACTACCGGAGTGAGTCGCTCGACGGTTTCGAGGTTGTGATTAAAAATGGCCGGAGCCGCTTCGATCACAATCCAGAGGGAGTCGTCGCGTCCGATGAAATCGGGCACCAGCACCTCGATCACGGTTTCCGGATTCAGTTCGCGAACCTTGTAGATGACGTTGGCGAAGTGGCAGGCGCCTCCGTCGGGCAGGTCGTCGCGTGCAACCGCGGTGATCACGACATGGTTCAATTTCATTCGCGCTACCGCTTCGGCAACGCGTTGAGGCTCGTCGGCCTCGAGCGGCAAAGGACGGCGAGTATCCACCGCGCAGAACCCGCAGGCCCTGGTGCAGCGGTCACCGGCGATCATGAAGGTCGCGGTCCCCTGCCCCCAGCATTCCCATCGGTTCGGACACTGCGCCTCCTCGCAAACCGTGACCAGCTTGAGGTCGTCGATAAGACCTTTCGTATCCCAGAATACCGGGTTGTTCGGAAGACGCACACGGATCCAGGGTGGCTTGCGCTCCTGGTGCAACTGTGGATCAATCTTGACAGGCATGGCGGAATCAAACGTGGCCGGACGCCGGAACTTTCTCGGGAAAGAGCGCGCGGATTCCGGCTTCGTTCGCAGGACAGATCCCACGCTCCGTGATGAGTCCGGTGACGAGCCGCGCGGGCGTCACGTCGAAAGCAAAGTTCGCCACCGGGGTGCCTTTGGCAACCAGATTCACCTCGATCTCCCCGTCGCCCGCCAACCCCTTGATTTTGGCGACTTCGGATCCGTCACGTTCCTCGATGGGGATCGCGGCGATACCGTCCGAGGTTTCCCAGTCAAAACTCGATGAGGGAAGGGCCACATAAAACGGCACCCCATTGTCCTTTGCCGCCAGCGCCTTCAAATAGGTCCCGATCTTGTTAGCCACATCACCAGTGCAGGTCGTGCGGTCGGTGCCAGTGATCACCAGATCGACCATTCCATGCTGCATCAGGTGCCCTCCCGTGTTGTCGGCGATGAGCGTGTGGGGCACGCCCTGCTGGCCAAGTTCCCAAGCCGTGAGACGTGCCCCCTGATTTCGAGGACGGGTTTCGTCGACCCACACGTGCACGGGAATCCCGGCCATGTGGGCCGCGTAGATCGGAGCTGTCGCCGACCCGTAATCCACAAAAGCCAACCAACCTGCATTGCAGTGTGTCAGAATATTAACCGAATCTTTTCCTCCATTTTCGTGAAAACAATCCTCAATCAAAGCCAGTCCGTGTTCGCCGATTCGACGGCAGAAGTCCGCATCTTCATCCGCGATCTCCAAGGCCGTTTCCCGGGCCATCGTGACTTTGTCCGTTCCGGAGTCAACCATCGCCACTGCCGATAGTTGGCGTTCCACTGCCCAGGCAAGATTCACCGCGGTGGGACGAGTTGCGCACAACTCTCGCCCTTTTGCAGCAAACGCCCGGTCGAAAGAGCCGCCCCGAAGCCCCTGCGCGGCGCACTCTCGTGCCGCAAGAAACATCCCATGAGCCGCCACCGCCCCGATACAACCGGCGCCACGCACGAGCATATCTCCGATCGCCCGGGCCGTTTCCGTCGTCGAACGCAGGACAAGCGTCTCGAAGGCAAAAGGAAGGAGAGTCTGGTCAATGATGCCCACCGTTTCCCCGTCAGGTTCGAGCCAGACGGTGCGGTAGGGTTGGCCTTGGACGAGCATGCCCTACTCTCCCACAAATCCCGGACCACTCAACGGCCCATCGCGGACCGCAGGAGCCCGACATACCAGAACCAGAGGGTAGGACCCGTAAAGATCCAGACAAAGGCTCCCAAAGCCAGGTAAGGGCCGAAAGGCAAAGGCCTTGACCACTGCTCACGAAAGACTCCCTTCTGGAGCAGCCCGATGATCGCACCCACCACAGAGGCAGCGAAAATCGTGAAGACAGCCGCCTGCCAGCCCAGAAAGGCACCGATCATGGCCATGAACTTCACGTCGCCGAAACCCATGGCCTCGCGGGGAACCACGGCAGAGGTGATCTTTCCCGTGACCTTCTTCACCGTGTCGAGTTCCACGCGGTTTCCATCCACCTCGAGGCAGTCACCGAGGACACGAAAAGTCTCGAACTCCTGCTTCACGTCGTCGAAAAAGAGCTCGTGCGTTTCCAACTCGAGGCGGTCCCACTTGCGAAAGAAGACGTCCCCCCACTCGTAGGTGTGTTCGCCCAGGCGGATCAGGATGGGAGCTTCCTCGCCGCCCGGTTGGGAAATCTCGAATTCAACCTGCTCTTCCCATCGATGGTGAATTTTTCCGAAGAGCATTTTCCCCATGAGAACGATCAGCCAGAGGAAAGAAAACCCGGTCGCCGCGCCGAGGATTCCGATCAGCCCTCCTTTCCACCAGATTGTCTCCCCGTGCAGCGCGGGAATCGCAAAGCTGGCAAGCAACCCCGCCACCGTTCCACCGATCGTGATCGAGTCGGGAATAATGAAATGGTCGAAGTCGATGAAGGTGGCGGCGATGAGCAAGGCCGCTAGCACCCAGAGCGCCACCACTCCTTGAAGATCGTAGCGGGCGATGCCGTGCTGGAAAAGGGCGAGAAAGCAGATCGCGGTCAGGAGTTCAACCAGGAAATACCGGAAGGCGATGGGAGCCCCGCACCATTTGCAGCGGCCTCTAAGCATCAACCAGGTCACCAGAGGAATATTGAGCCAGATCGGGATCTGCGTCTTGCACTTCGGGCAGAAGGAACGGCGCGGCTCGTTCACGCTGAGCCCGTTGGGAACGCGGTAGATGACGACATTGAGAAACGATCCGATGCAGGCCCCGATCGCGAAGGCCATGGCCGGAAGAAACACCTCGAATAGAAATTGCGGGGACATGCGAAAACTCTCAAGAGCTTCGCTTAAGCCTTCCGAAATGTCTAGAAATTATAAAACGAATCACCACGGCGTTGGCGTGGCCGATCAATACGCCAGCTGCCGGATGGAGCGATCCTGCCAGTCCTTCAGGGACTCCAGATTCATGCCTGTTTCCGAAGCCTTGATCCCCCCCGGGGCCGGATCGGTCGAGAGAGACTCACAACTCGCAAGGAAGGAGGCGGAGAGAGCAAGGCAGGCGAAGATCAGGGAAGTCGGGCGTTTCATGAGACAATGGGGCTGATCGGAGGATAGACACGAGAGGCAACCACGTCGATGGAAAAGAACGAGCGGATGGCAAATCCACTGTTCCCCGCTGCCTAGCCCAACGCATCCTATGCTTGCCAGGCGTCTCCAGCCTTCCTACGATCCCGCCATGCTCCGTCCCCGCAAGAAATACACCGTCCAGGATCTCCGTCAGCTCAAGGGCAAGCGCGTCCTCACTCACATCCATGTGAAGTCGCCGGAAGAGGCCGCTGCCGCCGAAGCCGCCGGGGTCGACCTGATGAGCTGCCCCTTCGACACTCCAGCGGCTCAGGATCGGCTCCCCCTCCTCGTCGCCGCAGCCCCCCAGAGTTTCCTCTCCGGATCCACTCCCCACGGCCTCGCTTCCCGGGAGGAGGCCATCCGAGTCGGGTTCAAGGCTCTCGAACTCGGGGCCAGTTCCGTCTATTGCTCGGCGAGCCCCTGGATCATCGAAGGCATGGCCCGCGAGGGCATTCCCGTGGTCGGACATCTTGGAATGATCCCACGCCACGTCACCTGGACGAACTACCGGGCCATCGGCAAAACGGCCGGGGAAGCAAGGATTCTTTACGGGAAGATGAAGGAACTGGAGAGCGCGGGAGCCTATGCCGCCGAACTCGAGGTGGTTCCGCACCGGCTCGCCGGTTTTCTCTCGAAGAACACCAGCCTGATCCTCATGTCACTGGGTTCCGGGACCGGATGCGACACCCAGTTCCTCTTTTCCGACGATCTCCTCGGTGAATACGACGAACGTCTCCCCCGCCACGCGAAGGCCTACCGGAATTTCCTCGCCGAATACCGACGTCTCCAGGAAGAACGCATCGCCGCCTTCCGCGAGTATGTCTCCGACGTGAGGGAGGGCCGCTTCCCGGAAGCCTGTCACCTTGTCGACATGGACGAAAAGGAATTCGCGGCTTTCCGCGATTCGCTCTCCTGACCAGATCTCATTCGCCACGCGCCGGGGCCAATCTTGGATCATCGAGATCGAGTCGGTAGAGGATCTGGTTGTAGTCGTGCCTTGGAGTATGCCGGGGTTCACCGGAAAAGGTCTGGCAATAGGTCCCCTCGAAGAGCAGCACGGGAGAATCCTCGGGAGTGAATTCGGGATGGAGTCGTGGATTGTAGAAGGTCAGCTTGCGGTGACTCAGCACCTTCACCGCCTCCCCCCACGGTCCCAGCGGAGAGTCTGACTCGGTATACCACAGTTCCCCTAGCATGGAGGGATCTCCCCCATTCTCACAGAATACGGAAACCCACTTCCGTCGGTATGCGTTCCAGGAGATGGAGCCGCGGTGGGGCTTCACTTTGCGCCCATCCGCCCCGTTCACGACCTTGGGAGGATTGAGGGCTTCCCATCGTTTCCGATCTCGCCAACCCTCGAAGGTCGCGGGCATGCGGATCGAAGGAAAGGGGTCGCCGAAGAGCAACCACCGTTTCCCGTCACCGTCCGTCCAGAAAACGGGATGACCAACCGGCTGCAATTCCGGTTCCGATCCCCCGTCCTTCTTGTCCCAGAGCACCTCGATCGACTCGAAGTTGGAGGTTTCGTCATTCCACACACAGAGACCGACGCGATAGGCCTTCATCGGTTGCTCGATCTTGGCATAGCAGCCGACGAGACGTTCGTTGCCCGTCGAGTCCGGAAGACTCACGTAACCGCTGATCCAGGTTGGGCCGGGATCAGCGGGAAAGAGGTTGGCCACGCTCCGGACACGCCCCTCGTCATCTCGAAAATAATCGAGGGCCAGCTGAAGGGGAGGCTCGAAGGATTCCAACGGCCGCACCGGAGTCGTGGCGCTCGTCATGTGAAAAAGTCCGAGCGGATATCGCGGCACGTTCGTGTCCCCCCAGGCCCAGAACAGCTTCCCCCGGTGCACGGTGTTCTGAACGCTGTCGGATCCGAGAATACCGCTTTCCTTCCAGTCGAGGCGCTCGCCGAGCTTCTGGCTTTCGGCGAAAATCCCGCCCCCCGTGATCCGTCCGAGACGCTTGGCGACGTTGCTACGGGTGACCTCGACCACGTGGGAACCTCCCGGTTTCGGCGTAAAGCGAAAACCCCGCATCCCAAATCCATCGGCTTTCACTTCGTAACCGTCCGCATCGAGATAGAGCCAGGTCTCCGTTCCCATCAATTCCGGAAGGTCGAAAGCGACGACCCCGGCGTTGTCGGTGAAGAAGGAAACGTGGTGCGTGGTGCTCAGTTCGACCAGCGGCACGGGCCAGCCGTTTTCCGCATCGACGACGCGGATCCGACAGGGCTCGCTCGCAACTATCGCAGGGACGAAACCCAGGAGGGTCAGGCGGAAGAATGAAGAGGGTTTCATCGATCGCTCAGGCCAGAATCCCCTCGGCCACCTCGCCGCCCGTCTCGGTGAGGCGGAAGTTGCGCCCGCCGTAGTTGTAGGTGAGACGCTTGTGGTCGAGTCCCAGGAGGTGCAGCACCGTGGCGTGCCAGTCACGGATATGCATAGGGCTCTCGACAGCCTCGTAGCCGATCTCATCCGTTGCCCCGTGACGGATCCCCCCTTTCACCCCGCCTCCGGCCATCCAAAGGGAAAAGCCCTTGTGGTTGTGATCGCGCCCATCGAGTCCCGGGGCATAAGGCGTGCGCCCGAACTCGCCCCCCCAGATCACGAGGGTATCCTGGAGCAGACCTCGACGTTTCAGATCGGTCAGCAATCCTCCGACGCCCTGATCGACGACACCGCAGGCCTTCGGAAGTTGCTGCGAAATGAGCGCATGATGATCCCACCCTTCGGGCGAGGCAATCTCGATGAAACGAACCCCTGCCTCCACGAGGCGGCGGGCGAGCAGACACTGCCGGGCGAAGAGGTCGTCGCCCTTGCCGATCCCGTAGAGAGCCATCGTCTCCGCTGACTCCTTCTTGAGATCCAGCACACCGGGAACCTCGCTCTGCATGCGAAAGGCCAGTTCAAAACTCTCGATCATGCCTTCGACCTCGGACTGGTGCGGCTCCCGGGCAAGGCGATGCTCGTTGAGTCCTCGGATCAGATCGAGCTGTCGGCGTTGCTCGCCAGTGGCCCGGGCCGGATTGGCGATGTTCTTCATCGGCGGTCCGGGGGCCTCCTGCTGCTTCAGGAAGGCGGCATAAAGTCCCGGGAGCTGTCCACCGCCAAGGCGGGTCCCCTGACAGACACTCGGAAGGAAGGCGCTCCCGTAGTTCCGCGCTCCTCCGTCGCCGGCGGGAGGATTCAGGGTGACAAAGCCGGGAAGGTTCTCGTTCTCGCTACCCAGGCCGTAGATCGTCCACGCTCCGAGGGAAGGCCTTACGAACTGAAAACTGCCGGTGTGCATCTGCACGAAAGCCGGCGAGTGGTTCGGCACATCGGTGTGCAGCGAATTGAGCAGGCAGATATCGTCGGCATGTTCGCCGATCTTTGGAAGCAGGCTCGTCATGCGAAGGCCCGACTTGCCGTAGCTGGCAAAAGGGTGGACCGGCCCGAGCAGCTTGGCTCCGAGAGAGTCACGCCCCGTCGTCGAAGTCTTTCCAGAATGTTTGATCAACTCCGGCTTCTCGTCGAGGAGGTCGACATGCGAAGGTCCTCCCCGCATCGTCAGGAAAATGACGTGCTTTGCCCGCGCCGGGAAATGTGGGTCACGTGGAGCGAGGCCGCTGGCATTGACCGAAGCGAACGATCGGTTGGCGGCGAGCGCCGAGAAGGCAAGCCACCCGGCGCCGAGAGTGGATCGCTCGAGAAAGGAGCGGCGGGAAAAGGGGGCACGGTTCATGGATCACGGGTGGGATGAGAGACAAGTTCGACATCATCGGAGGAACCGAACTCTCCGTCCGTGCCAGCGGAGCGGAGTGCCCAGACATTGGTCGAGGGGTCGGAGAACACGTCAATCGCTCGTCCCCATGCATCGAGAACCTCCGAATCGGAGAGACGACATGAATTCCAATCGATTGATGCCCCTCCCAGACGCTCGCGCAGCTCGGTATTGGTTCGAGGATACACGGAAGTTTTCAAGCTTTGGAGGTGCCCGACAATCTGAGCGAAGAGAAACTCCGTATGCCCCTCTCGTATCTTGGATGATGACCATCGGTACACCTCAAAGGCCGCTGAAGAAAGACCACTCACAACCGCTCCGATTGCGAGTCCTTGCAGGAGTCCTCTGAGATGTCTCTGAATTCGCATTCGGCACTTCGTCTTCAATCCAGCATTCGGAAATCGGCACTCGCCAGGAGTGCCTGGCAAAGGTCCTGCCAACGCTTTTCGAGTTCCTCGGCGTGGGTGGTGGGGTCCGGAATCGGAGCATCGATAAACTCGAGAAGAAGTCGCTTTTCTTCCTCGTCGGGCGAGCGATTGAAACAACGCTGGTAGGCGGCCTCGACCCGCTCATGATCCGTGCTCGCTACCTGTGAAATCCGCTTTGCCAAGGCCGCTGCCCGGGCCCTGACAAAATCGCTGTTCATCAGGTAGAGCGCCTGGGGCGGGACATTGGTGACGTCGCGCCTGCCGGTGACAAGGCTGGGCTCGGCAAAGTCGAACTGGCGCAAGACGTCGGGCAGCTGGTCGCGCATGACCGGCAGGTAGACGGAGCGATGGAACGAGCCGTCGAGGTCCTCGGGGATCTTCTTGTTGAAACCGATCATCCCGGCGGACTGGCTGTCGAGTTCGGCGACGAGCGAACCGGGACGCGGCGACAAGTCGAGTTCGCCGGAGGCCGCCAGCATGGCGTCGCGCATGGCCTCGGCGTCGAGGCGGCGCTTGCTCATGCGCCAGATCAGGCGGTTGTCGGGATCCCTTTCGAACGCTTCGACCCGGTGCGTCGAGGCCTGGGCGTAAGTGCGCGAACTCACGATCTCGCGGATGAGCGCCTTGATAGACCATCCCTTCTCCTGGAAGCGAAGCGCGAGGTAGTCGAGCAATTCGGGATGGCTGGGAGCTGCTCCGCTACGCCCGAAATCGTCCACCGTTTCGACGAGCCCGGCTCCAAGGAGATGGCTCCAGATGCGATTGGCCATGACCCTTGCGGTGAGGGGATGTCCCGGATCGGTGATCCACTTCGCCAACTCGAGACGCCCGCTCGCGTCTTTCGGGACCGGGCCTTCCGAAGGCAATCCGAAAAGCGCGGGCACGGCGCGGGTTTCCGTCCCGGACGGATGGGCGAGGTCGCCGCGCTCGTAACGGGGCGAGTCGATCTTCATCTCCGCATCGAGCACTCCCATGCAGAGCGGCAGGGCTTTCCCCTCCTCATCGACGGTTTCGAGACGGCCGACGATCGGCCCCCTCGTCCAGATGATGCGAAGCGCCTCGCGGAGCATTTCGTTGAACTGCGATTGCATGTCGACACCCTCGCGTCTCATTTTTTCGCCCTTCTCGCGTCCCGCCTTCTCATCTGCCTCGAGTTGGGCGAGTTGGCTTTTCAGCTTTTCGAGTTCTTCTTTCGCGAGGGGTTTGTTCGGAATGAACTGTCCGGGCAGGTCGGGCAGGCGGATCAGCTTCCCACCGTTGCTGCTCTCCGAATCCACCCAGGTTCCGTAGCGGGTATCGGTGCTCTTGAAAATCCCGGCGAGGGCGTAGTAGTCCGACATCGTGACCGGATCGGACTTGTGGTCGTGGCACCGGGCGCAAGCCAGCGAACCACCCAGGAAGGCCCGGGAAATCGCGTCGATCTGCTCGTCGGCGACGTCGGCGACGAACTGGGCAGGATTCATCTCGGTGAGACTCTTCGGTCCCATCGCGAGAAAGCCGGTGGCGATGAGGAGCCGGGCTCTCTCGGCCTCGTTCTCTGCGGGAAGCAGGTCACCGGCGAGTTGCTCGCTCAGGAAACGGTTATAAGGCAGGTCACGATCAAAAGCATCGATGACGTAGTCACGATAGCGCCATGCGTGCGGATAGGTGAGGTTGGCTTCCTTCCCGTTCGACTCGGAGTAGCGTACCACATCGAGCCAGTGGCGCCCCCAGCGTTGACCGAAAGACGGACTGGCCAGCAGGTTCTCGATCAGGTTGCGAATTGCCTTCTGCGGATCCCGGCTCGACTCGGTGACAAAGGCCTGCGTTTGTTCCTTCGTAGGTGGCAAACCGGTCAGGTCGAAACTGATTCTACGCAGCAAAACCGCCGGATCCGCATCCGAAGAGGGTTCCAGTCCGTTTTCCTCCAGCTTGGCGAGGACGAAGCGGTCGACGTCATTCCAGGCCCAGTCGGCGTTTTGCGGCAGGGGTGTCTCCGGTTCGACGATAGGGAGGAAACTCCAGTGCTGTTTCCGGCTCTTGAAATCCTCGCCGGTGCGTCCCTCTTTCCCGTTTGCACTCTCGCGGGGGTCGACCGCTCCGTTCACGATCCATTGCTCGAAATCACGAAGGGTCTTTTCCGGGAGGCGCTCCTTACGCGGCGGCATCTCGAGATCCGGATCGCTGTGGCGAATGGCGGCAAGCAGGAGACTTTCTTCGGGCTTTCCCGGCAGCAGAGCCGGTCCGGAATCCCCTCCCCGGAGGATCGCTTCCCGATCATCAAGACGCAATCCGCCCTTCGCTTTGCCAGACTCGACGGAGTGGCATTCGTAGCAGCTCTCGACAAGCACGGGGCGGATCTTCGTTTCGAAGTGGGCAATGTCGTCGGATTCCCCTGCTCCCCGTGCCGGAAAGCTCGTAAGCAGGAGCCCCATAACGGCCACTCTCAGGTGCACGGTTTGTGGAGACTTCCGACGACTGTTCATGGGGCGCTGTTTTTGAATTCCATCCACTCGGAGGCAGTGCGTTCGGGCCAGCTCGCGCTGAGATCCGTGGATTTCCCATCCTTCCAGAGCATCCATCTCACTCGCTTTGATTCCGGGTCGCCGCTGGCAAACGTGAACTCGTCGGCATTCTTCCAGGAAGGAAGGAGTCGCGTTTTCCAGCCGGGACGGGGGTTCGCTATCAGTTCGCTTTTGCCGCTCGCTAAATCGATCAGGGCAACGGCATCGGTGCCGCTCTCGACGACGGCGATCCGTTTTCCGTCTGGCGAAGCCACGAAATAACCGAGGTCCATGGGCAATGCCCCCGGCTCGGTGGGAACCATTGCGGGCGCGCCGCCTTCACCCGGAACCCGATAGAGCCTCGGTTCTTCCGGGGTGTCCTCGGGATCCGCCGGGAAAGTCACCGCATGGCTGGCGAAAAGCACCGATCCGTCGGGCAGCACGGAAAGACGTGGAGCAAACGGCACAATGGCGTATGCGAGATCCGCGGAAGCCCCCGACATCAAAGGATCGAAAACTCCACCCCCTTCCTGGATCACTTCACGCCGCTCAATCCCAACCAATCCCCCATCCCCTTTTGTCACCGGTTTCAAAAACACAAGGGAACGTCCGTCCGGGGTCCATTCGAAAGACCTGCAGACCTCATCGGCAACCATGAGGGCTTTGCCATCATCTAGAGATATCAGTTCCAGTCGGTGAAGACCTTCCTTCCCCGTGTCCACCGATCTCGCAAGGTAAGGATGACGGGGTGAAGTCCTGATTTGCGCTGTATTCGTGAGATCCCTCAGGAGGATCTTGCCCGACCCCGCCTCGCCCGGCTTCACCAGCGCCAGTTCATGCAGGGCAAAAGCGCGATCCGGCCGGCTGGAATCGAGGTTGGCGAGCGCTCGAGGAGCTCCGGCGAGTGCCGACCGAATGGCTTCGGGTTCACGATCCAGCGAGAGAAAGAGCGCGTTGCTCAAGGCGAGTTCCTCTCCCGCGGCCAGGGATTCGAAGAGCTTCGCGGTTGATTCCGCGTCGCCATGAAGGGCCACTGCGGAGGCCAGGAGTGACGGCATGTGTGCGACCAGGGATTCGATCCGCTGTCGGTCCGCCTCGCCAAGGAGCGGAGCAAGATCCTCCCAGTTCTTAGACACTCGCACCCGGTGCACGATCAGCCCGGAACTGTCCCCAAGCCAGGCAAAGCCCTCCACCCAAAGCCGCCCCCCATCCCCATCCTGATCGGACCAAGGGGCAGAGAACTTTCCGTCGGCTCCCACAAGAGCAAGCCGATGGTCCGTGAGAATCGCCGCCCGACTGCCGTCCGGAGCCCACAGGGCGTGCTCCTTGGGCTCGCAGGCTGCAAAAACAAGGGAAACGAAACCCAGGAAAGCAATTCGAAAGAGTTTCATCGTGTTGATCAGGAACGGGGTTGAGAGGGAACGACCACGGCAAAACGACGTTCCCGATCCAGGCGATAACGTGCCCATGGCGAACGGCTTTCGGTATCACCTACCCCGACCGAGGTGATCCCACTCTCCGAAGGTCTCGCAGGTCCCATTCCCGCGCGATACCCTGCGGCTGTTGCCAGCAGGAGCAGTCCGAACGCGGCTGCCAACTTGAGAGGGAAAAAAGACGTCCACCCCTTCTTTACCAGAAAGTTATACTCATCTCCCTCTTCTTTGGGCTGCACCAGTGGACGGCGGGCCACCGCCTCGCCGGCAAGCTCAGTCGCAGCCTTCAAGCGATGCGCTTCGGCCATCCGGTCCGGGGAAAGTTCCAGCCAAGCCGCCAGAAGCGCCGAGGCTTCCTCTGAAAGCTCACCCAGTGAATGGTCAATTACAAGGGTTTCAAATTGTTGATCGGTCATGAGTTGTCTCGGGTAGAAGTGGTTTCGTCGGAACTCGCCTCGACCCGTCCGCGAACCAACCTGATGGCATGGTGCAACCGCGAGCGCACGGTACCTACGGGAATGGCGAGTGCTTCGGCGATTTCGGCATAGGAAAGCTGCTGGGTGAACCGCAGTTCGAGAATCTCGCGCTGCAACCGAGGAAGGGACTCGATCACTTCGCGGGCAGCCTCCACACGATCATCCGTCGAGGGGCCTCCCGCAGGATCGGAACTGATTTCCAGCGACAAGACCTTTTCCCGGTCACGTCGTTTCCATGCGGCACAGCTGACATGCCTGGCAACCCCGAAGAGGTAGGCGCGAAGCGAGCGGGGTTCTCCTCCCCTTTCGAGACCCCGGGTCATCTCGAGAAAGGTTTCCTGAACGAGGTCCTGTGGTGCCTCGCAACCTCCCCGGTGACGTCGCGTGAAATAGCGCGTCAAGTCGTCCGCCGCATCCCGGAAGAGGCGCTCGAGCTCGGATTTCTCTGCGATGGCGTGCAAAAGGGGCTGGGGGTTCAAATGACCGACTTCAAGAAGACCGTCAAAAGAGAACGTGTGAAGGAGCCTCGAAAAAGTTCACTCGACCGATCATTTTCTTTTCCCCGGTGCAGATCAAGCTTTTCCCCCCTCGGAAATTTGGCATTCCCTAAAGAATCTGCTTCATTCCGCCATGCCGTGTCCTCGACCCGCCTTTATCCTCCTTCTCCTCGCGTTTCTCTCGCAGTCGTGGGTCGAGGCCCAGCGGAACGGGAGCAAAAGCAAGGGTGAAGATGCAACTCCCGCTCCCGACCCCGAGGAACTCGCACGCATCGCCGAACTCAGGGCCCTTCCCAACGTCATCTTCATCATTGCCGACGACCTCGCGTGGGATGACCTCTCCCCTTTTGGGCACGAGTCCATCATGACCCCGAACCTGCAGCGCCTCGCCGATGGCGGGATGCGATTCGACCGGGCCTTCCTCACGACTTCGTCCTGCAGCCCCACTCGGGCCAGCCTGATTACGGGTCGCTTTCCACACCAGACCGATGCCGAGCAACTCCATTGGCCCGTCCCCAAGAACCAGGTGACCTTTGTCGAGAAACTCAGGGAAAAGGGCTACTGGACCGGAGCCGCCGGCAAGTGGCACCTCGGAGAGGCTCTCCGCGAGCGCTTTGACAAGGTGATCGAAGCGGACGAATCCGGTTTCCAGCTTCCCTCGGGAGAGGCGGCCAAGAGCGGTGAATTCTCGGAAAAGATCGAAGGAGAGGCCCAGAGCGGCTGCACCGACTGGGTCCCGCTCCTGAAGGAACGTGCTCCCGACCGACCCTTTTTCCTCTGGCTCGCCGCACTCGATCCGCACCGTCCCTATCACGACGGCATTCTCAAGGATGGTGCCCGGCCCGAAGAGGTGCGCCTTCCACCCTACCATCCGGACACACCCGCAGTCCGGGCGGACTACCAGAACTACTACGACGAGATCACCAGGCTCGATCGCTACATCGGTCTCGTTCTCGACGAACTGGAGGCCGCGAAGCTCTCCGAATCGACCGCCATCTTTTTCCTCAGCGACAACGGCCGCCCCTTTCCCCGCGACAAGACCACCCTGTACGACAGCGGCATCCGCACTCCGCTGATCATCAAGTGGCCTGAAAAGATCGCCCCGGGCACCGTGTGTGAACGTCTCGTCAGCACCGTCGACCTGGCGAAGACCGTGCTTTCGCTCGCGAAGATCGAAAAGCCGGGAATCACTTTCGAAGGAATCGACCTAAGTCCCCTCTTCACCGCCCCGGAGAAACCGCTCCGCGAGTATGTTTTCGCGGAAAAGAACTGGCACGACTACGAGGACCGGGCCCGCGCCGTCCGAAATGAACGCTACAAGTATATTCGCAACGACTACCCCGACCTCCCCCTCACCCCGCCGGCCGACGTCGTGCGGAGCGCGACCTACGTTGAATTGCTTCGCCTTCTCGAAAAAAATGAACTCAGCGAGGCCCAACAGGTTCATTTCCTGGTTCCCCGTCCGGCCGAGGAACTTTACGACCTGCGCCTCGATCCCCACGAACTGAACAACCTCGCCGCCGATCCCCGATTCGAGCCGGTCATCGTGGCCATGCGGGCCGCCCTCGCGGACTGGGAGACCAAGACCGAGGACGTCATGCCGACCGAACGCACTCCTGACGAGTTTGACCGCCTGACCGGGCTCCCCACCCCCGCACGCATTCGTCCCCGCCCCTCGAAAGCCGAGATGGCCGAGGCCCGCGCCGCAAAAAACTCTGAGGCCGGCAAGGACCCGAAGGAAGCGACAAACCCTTCAGCCAGTCCCCAGCCTTGACCTCCCCCCTTTTCGCTGACCTTGCCTTCGCATGAAAATCCTCCTCACCTTGATCCTCCTGACCCTGGGCATTTCCCAGGCGAGGGCCGGCTTTTCCTGGACCGACACCCCGGGCAAGTATCTCGAACTCGTCTACGACGGCAAGCCCGTTGCCCGCTACGTCTACGAGGCCATCGACGAGAGAAGTCCCGAGCGAAGAGAAGAGACCTTCAAGCCCTTCTGTCACCTTTATCTTTACCAGTGGAACCACTACGGGAATCTCCTCACCAAGGGGCCCGGCGGCAAGTTCACCCATCACCGGGGCGTCTTCTACGGGTTCAACCAGGTCTCTTACACCGATGCCTCGGGCCAGCGCCATGAAAAGGTCGATGTCTGGCACTGCCGCAAGGCCTACCAGGTCCACCGACGCTTCCTGGCCCAGGAAGCCGGGGAAAACTCCGCGTTTTTCACCTCGGAGATCGACTGGGTCGGAGACGATGGAGTGCCCTTCGCCACGGAATCCCGAACGATGAGGTTTAACCTGAATGGCCCGGATGTGGTCGTTGATTTTGAATCAACGCTCGTTCCGCAGGTGGC
>JAGRPC010000153.1:0-10628 GCA_020439925.1 Verrucomicrobiia bacterium
GTCAGGTTCGGGATGTCGGAAAAACGCTCGAACATCTCCGGAGTGACGTCGGTATGATATCCAACGGGATTGTTGTAGAGCATCCAGGGCAGCGAAGTGGCGGCGGCGAGCGTGCGGAACCAATGCTCCGTCTCGCGCTCATCGGGTTTGTAGACCATGGGAGGCATGATCATGAATCCGGCCGCACCCAAGGTCTCGCCATCCCTGAGATAACGGACGGCCGCGGCGGTGCTCATTTCCGCGACCCCGCTCAGGACCGGGACCCGGCCCGCAGACACCTCGATGGCCCGCGCGAGCACGGCTCGCTTCTCTTCGGGCTGAAGGCACTGATTCTCACCGAGCGATCCACAGACAATCAGGCCCGAAACGCCGGACTCGATCAAGGCCTCGAAGTGACGCGCCGACGCGTCGAGATCGAGGGACTGATCCTCGTTCATTTGCGTGACGACAGCGGGAAAAACGCCGGACCATTGGGGAAGGGAAGACATGGGGAATCGGATGAATCTAATGTTCAAGGCGGGAAGCCAGGCACGACACTACTTCGTCGCCATTCCGCCGATCAAACCCTTTCCCGCAATCCTCTCACGGTCTTGATTGCCTTTTCGTCGGGAAACTGGCATTTCAGTCAAACCATGGTTACGGCCCGGCTGTTCGACGACCCCGCGGTGGTGGAGGCGCTCTTTGACGCGCTTCCGGACGTCGTCTTTTTTCTCAAGGATACCGCCGGGCGATACGTGGTTGTGAACCGCACCCTGGCAGACCGTTGCGCCGGAGGCGACAAGACCCGGCTTATCGGTCGTCGCCCGGAGGACCTTTTCCCTGCCGTGCTCGCGGCAAGCTACACGAAGCAGGACGAAGCGGTGCTGAGGACCGGGCGCCACGTCGAAGGCGCACTGGAACTCCACCTCTACCCGGGAGGCGTGACAGGCTGGTGCCTCACCACGAAGCTGCCCCTGAGAGATCGAGAAGGGCGTATCGCCGGCGTCGCCGGCATTTCGAGAGATCTCCATGTGCCCGAAGAAAAATCGGCAGGTTACAATGAACTGGTCGCCGTCCTCGATCACATGCGAAGTCATTTCGACGAAGGCCTGCGCATCGAGGAACTCGCCGCGATGGCCGGTTTCAGCGTCTACCAGTTCGAGCAACGCGTGCGACGCCTTTTCCAGATGAGCCCCTTGCAGCTCCTGCACAAGCTCAGGCTGGACGAAGCGACCCGCCTGCTTCGCGAGACGAACTTGTCTCTTGGAGAAATCGCTCTCCAGACAGGCTGGTGCGACCAGAGCGCCTTCACCCGCCACTTCAGCCGCTACGCCGGCATCGCTCCGGGACGCTACCGGTCGATGGTCGGAACGAAAGCGTGATTCGGGACCCCCCAAAGGGTCGCAAAAGGATTGCGTGCCGGATTCGGTTTCTGGTAAAACGCTGAGCCTGAACCAAGGCCGATCCCCCGACAGGTCCCATGGATAAATCCCTCATCGCCCGGATTCCTGTGCCGCGAAGGCTCCTTTCTTCCCTGTTGGCAGGGTGTCTTGTCCCGATCTTGGCCACCGCGGCCGACCACGACGGCGATGGCTACGATGATCTCTGGCAGGCTCTGCATGGCGTGGAGGTGTCCTCGTTCCCGATTGACGGTGATTTCGACGGTGATGGAGAGACCAATGCCGAGGAAAGCGAGGCAGGCACCGATCCGAGGAATCCCGAAGATCGTCTGAAGGTCGAGGAACTGATGCTCTCGGAGACCGGCGGCACCCTTTCCTTCACCACGGTCGCGGGCAAACGCTACCGGGTCTTCAGCAGCGACTCTCCTTCGGGAACCTGGACGGGCATCGGAGCCTTCGAGACGGGAACCGGTTCCCTAGTGAGTTCATCCTTCACGATGGCTTCCGCCGACCGGATGTTCTATCGCGTCCATGTCGATGATCAGGACAGCGACAGCGACGGCGCCTCCGACTGGGCCGAAGGCATCACCGGAACCAATCCCGACCTTGCGAACAGCCCGAACAACGCCTCGGGCGGAGCCGCCAACGACGGCGACACGCTTCGCAGCGTGCTTTCCCTTTCCTTCGAGGCCACATCGCCGGATGGAGTCGAGTTTCCCGTCACCGACGCCCGGGTGGTTCTCTCAAGGACCTTTGGCAACATGCCCTTGTTCCTGCCCCTGGCTCTCGCCGGCCCGGTCGACCCAAAGAGCGGAAGCGCCTCCCCCTCGGACTACCTGCTTACCGGCTCCACGGGAGAGTCTCTCATCCTGCCGGCAAACCAGTCCTCCCTTGAAGTGACGGTCACTCCGGTAACGGATTCTCTCGTCGAGGTTCCGGAAACGCTCCGCTTCCTCGCTTCGATTCCCGGTCTGCCTGGCAGCCTGTCACAACTGTCCGCCGAGGTCCGCATCACCGACCGCACCAACGCAGTCGAAAACCAGCGCCTCTTTGTCGCCTATCTGGCGCCCATCGATGGAGTGACCAGTTCCGCCTCAGGAATCGTCACGGCCCTCGTTGAGGGAGACAACAACCGAGCCCTCGTCAATCTCTCCTTCAGCAACCTTTCTTCGACCCAGAACACCGCCTACATCCGCGTCGGTGCCGACCTGGAAGTGGCCCGCATCCCCAACGGACAAATCACCGCGCACCCTTGGAACATCCGCGCCGCCCAGATCCTCTCCACCGATCAGGCCACCCTCAATGCCCTCGAGGCGGGGTCGCTCTTCGTGACCGTCTCGAGCGCCAGCTTCCCCGGAGGCGAAATCCGCGGAACCCTTCAGGCAGCCGAAGGATCCATTTCCGATCCGCCCCCGCCGATCGATCCACCGGCGTATCCGAGCGACGAGTTCCCCAACCTGGCCGTCGGCGGCACCGCGAACAACCTCCCGCTTGATCGGGATATCGCACGTTTCCTGACGCAGGCGAGCTTCGGCCCGACTCCCGAGTCGATTGGAGAGGTGCGGACCTTCATCGCAAATGCCGGGGACGACGCGCTCGCCGGATACGCGGCCTGGATCGACGACCAGATCGGCAACGCCCCGAATCCTTCGCTGCGACTCCTCGTCGAGGCAGCTGACCTGGAGGAATTCCTGCTGCGGGGAAACAAGCCGATCAATTACAACAACGATCCCCAGTTCGGAGGCAACTCGAAACAATTCAACAACTCGACCCGGAACTGGGACGCGAGTTCTATCCATCAAAACAATCATCCCTTCGACCAGAACCGGCGTCGCGAATGGTGGACGCTCGTCCTCAACACTCGGGCGCAGCTCAGGCACCGCATGGCCTTCGCCCTCTCGGAAATTCTCGTCATCTCGGAGAACGACGCCACCGTCAACGCCTACCACTACGGTGCCGCCAATTACTGGGATATGCTCGCTGCCAACGCCTTCGGTCCCTACCGGACCGTTCTCGAACAGGTAACCTACAGCCCGATGATGGGCGTCTACCTCAGTCATCTGAAGAACCAGAAGCTCTCCGGGTCCATCGCCCCCGACGAAAACTACGCCCGGGAGATCATGCAGCTGTTCTCCATCGGCCTCGTGCAGCGACACCTCGACGGCAGCCTCAAGCTCGACCCCGTCGATATCCTGCCGATCCCGACCTACGATCAGGGGGACATCACGGAGATGGCCCGAGTGATGACCGGCATGAGTTTCAGCAAGTATCACGGGAGCGTTTCCGGGACCCCGACCTACCCGAACACGTCGACGCAGGCGATCGGCTCGGTGCTGAACAACAGCACCTTTACGCGGGGGAACGGTCACCTCTACTGGCAGGCTTCGTGGATCAATCCCATGAAGATGTTCTCCGCCTATCACGACTTCAACGGCTACACGTCCTACACGGGCCTGCCCCTGCCGCAGGGCGTTCCCTCCGCCTCGAAGATCCTTTTCCGCGACAAACCGGGACAGAAAGTCATCCCGGTCCGCAGCGCGAGCGATGCCAACGGGAACGCCGACGTCACCGACGCCCTCAACGCCCTCGCCGGAAATCCCGCGGCCGGTTCCTGGGACGGACACCCCACCACCCCGGTCTTCATTTCGCGACTCCTCATCCAGCGCTTCACCTCCTCGAACCCGAGCCGGGGTTATCTCTACCGCGTTGCCACCCGCTTTCGCGACACCAAGGGCGACCTGGGTGAGGTCATCAAGGCCATCCTCCTCGACTACGAGGCCCGTTCCCTGCCGGCCAACGGAGGCTCCACCCCGGCGGACGGCGCGGGATACGGAAAACCCAAGGAACCCCTCCTTCACTTCACCGCCTTGCTGAGGGGGCTTGGCTGCCAATCCAGCGCTCCCCTTTCGCACCTCAACACCATGACGGTGCCCTTCACCTCGACCCAGTCCCCGGTCACCACTCCCTACCCGACCTCTGAACTGAACAAGTTCCCGTCGGGATCGACCCGTTTCCGCTTTTTCGACACCGATGCCTCGCTCACACAATCCCCGTTGCGCGCGCCGAGCGTCTTCAACTGGTTCCTCCCCGATTATGTTTTCCCCGGCGCCCTGGGTGAGGCCGGACTCGTGGCTCCCGAGTTCCAGGTGGCGACGGAGTCGAACGTGGTCAATGTCGTCAATTCACACCTCTCCCTCGTCTTTACCGGCACGCCACCGACGGTCTATCGACCCGATCAACTCGGAGTCGGCGTTCGATACGGGCGCGGAGTCGACAACTTCTTCAACCTCTCCATTTACCAGGCCTCCGGGGGCAACCAGCTCTCCGTGCCAAATTACGGCAGGCCCTACGATGCCTCCACCAATCCTCAAGGGCGCGGTTATTTTCTCGAAGCACAGTTTGATCCCGACGGAATCGTCCAGGCCGATCCGCTCGTACGGGAAGTTCCTGACAGCATCAACGACCAGCTCGACAACCTCAATCCGGACTACCTGCCTCTCGAGAATCTCTATACCTCGACCTACGAAGCCAGCCTCGCTGATCAGTATGGAGGGATCGGGAATGTTCCTGTGGCCCCGGGCAGCACCCAAAAGGAGATCGCCCACGACGCTGCCGCCGAAGTCGTCGTCGACTACTTCGACGCCCTTTTCACCGCCGGTTACCTGAAGGCCAGATTCGGCGGAACCGGCGGAGAGAATCCCCGGCAGGCCATCCTTGAATCCCTTTCATCTGGATTCATGGGCAATCGCACCCTCCACACCGACCACGCCAGCTATCGGGCCACGATCGTTCAGCGCATCAAGAACTCGGCCTATCTGGTCTCCACCTCCCCGCAGGCACTCATGCTGAAATGATCAGCCGGACCTTTTCCTGACATGAACATCCTCAACTCCCGGAAAAACGCCCCGGCATTCTCCCGACGCCGCTTCCTTTCCCAAGTCGGTTGCGGCGCAATGGGCTGGACAAGCGTGGTCAACACGCTGGCTCAATTGAGGTTGATGCAGGGAGTGCTCAACGCCCAGGGGGGTGGCGGGGGCTACAAGGCGCTCGTCTGTGTCTTCCTCGGCGGCGGCAATGACTCCAACAATCTCCTCATTCCAGCCAGCGGTACCGCACGCACTCACTACGACGGTATCGGCGGAAACGCGAACGCCCCTGGGCGCGGCATGTTGCGCATACCGGTGGCGAATCTTCAAGCTCTCACCACGAACCCCACCCATATCGCCGCGGCAAGTCCGGTGAGCGGTTACCTCGGCACCTTCGGACTCCACCCGCAACTCGGCGGCCTGAAAGACCTCTTCAACGCGGGCGAGCTCGCCCTCGTCGCCAACGTGGGCACCCTCACTCAACCCGGCATGACCCGGGCGAACTACTCCACCTTCTCCAGACCACCACAGCTGTTCTCCCACTCCGACCAGGTTTCCCAATGGCAGAGCAGCATTCCCGACCGCCCCTTCGCTCACGGATGGGGCGGGCGCATCGCCGACTACCTCAACCCGATCCACAATCCTTCCTCGGGCAACGCCTCCATGTCGATCTCCATTTCCGGGGTGAACAGCTTTCAGGTCAGCGCGAGTGGCGCCGTCGTTCCTTACGTGATGACCAGCAACGGTGTCGTCAGTCTCAGCGGATACAGCAATTCAACGGGTCCCTATGGGAATGCCGTGAACGATTCCTCCGTCCTCTTCAGCGATCCGAATTACAAGAACAACGATCCCGGGATGCGCCTGAAGGCTTTTGAGCGCATTCTCCGCTACACGAACGACAGCCTGCTCGAAAACTCCTACAACAACGTGATGATGAGCGCGAGGCTCACCGAAGGCATGGTGGGTGACGCCCTCTCCGTCACCGGCGTCGACGGCAGCACCTCGGCGAGTACCCTCGACGTTCACTTCAACAATGCCTTCAGCGGGTCGGAGGCCGGCATCTCGGTGAACAACTCCTTCACCAACCAGATGAAGCTGGTCGCCCGCCTTATCGCCGGCCATTCCGCTCTCGGCAATTCGCGGCAGATCTTCTTCGTGCAGCAGACCGGCTTCGACACCCACACCACCCAGATTCCCGACACCGGGAACGTCTTCGCCGGTGGTCACACCGGCCTGATGAACGTGCTCAACCGCACCCTCAAAGGCTTTTCCGACTCGCTCAAGGATGTCGGCCTCTGGAACAACACCGTCGCGTTCACGGCGTCCGATTTCACCCGCACCTTCACCGCGAACAAGACCGACGCCAGCGCAGGGAGCGACCATGCCTGGGGCGGCCACCACTGCGTGATGGGCGGACCGGTGCTCGGAGGCCGCATCTACGGAAAGTTCCCCGTCCTTCTCACGGGGACGACCACGAACAGCATCGACGCGACCGGCTCGAGCGGGCGCTGGATTCCCAGCACCTCGGTGGACCAGTATGCCGCGGTTCTGGCCAGTTGGCTTGGCGTTCCCAACGATGCCCTCGAGGACATCTTTCCCAACCTCACCCGATTCTCCGCCGCGCCCTTCACGGAAATTCTCCAGCCCAACCAGGGACCAAATCTCGGGTTCCTGCAACCAGGCTGAACCTTCCACGGATCGCCTCCATGTCCGCTGGTTCTCCACGGCGCAAGGCTCTATTCGCCGCCCTTGTCGCCGCCATGGCGATCGTTGCTCTGTGGTGGAATGGAAAACAGTTCACCCGACCTGCTTCCCCCCTGGCGCAGGTCCCGGCCGAAGCCGTATCATCGGAAAGGGAAGTTACCCCCGTGATCACCGTTTCGCCGGTGGCGCAGGAGCTGTCCGAAGCGCTTCTGGACACGGACGGACCGCCCGAGGCCGAACTCGAGGCGGTCGGGCAGTTGCTCTATTTTCATCGACAGGCCTTCGGAGAAAACCCGGTGGGTGACAATGGCGACATCGTCGCGGCTCTCTCCGGTCAAAACGCAAAACTGGCCGCCTGGATCGCCCCCGGATGCGACGCCGTCGTGAATGGGCAGCTTGTCGATCGCTGGGGCACCCCCTACTGGTTCCACGCCATGAGCGGACGAGAGATGGAGATCCGCAGCGCGGGACCGGACCGGGAACAGTTCACGGACGACGACCTCTTCCTGTCTCCGGTGTCACGTTGATCCGTGACCCGGTAGCCACAAATCCTGTCCCGTCGGCGCAACACGGTAATCGGCAAGGTTTCGCAAAGACGTACTCGCCGCCGCCGTCGCCACCGTTATACTGACAGGATGACAAAGCATCTCACCACCGTTCTCCTTGCCTTCTCCGTATCGGCATCCGCAGCCGACGGGCCCGATCTTCCCTTGGTGGATTTGTCAGGCGAGAAGGAGCGGCATGTCATGATCGCGGCCGGAACGAAGGAAACCTACCAGGGTCACCCTACCACCCTGCTCATGCCGGACGGCAAGACGATCTACGCGGTATGGTGCGTCAATCATGGAGGCGCCGCCGGCCCCATGGCCCGGAGCAGAAATGGAGGTCTCACCTGGGACCGCCTCGACGATCGACTCCCGCCGGGTTTCTCCACCCACCAGAACTGCCCCAGCATCTACCGGCTCGTCGATTCTTCGGGCAAGGCAAGAATCTGGGTCTGGTCCGCCGCGCTCGGCAAGCGCAGCGGTCCCGGCATGCCCTCGATCATGAGCGAGGATGAGGGCGAAAGCTGGAAGGAGATGCCGCCCTTGAACTTTCCCTGCGTCATGACTTTCAGCAGCATCGTCAGGCTGAACGATGGACGTTATCTCGGGCTCTACCACAAAGGACCCGAGGGCGCCGACAAGGCGCCGCTCGGGGTCTTCCAGACCATCACCGCCGATGGAGGTTTCACCTGGAGCGAACCACGTCTCGTCGCCGCCGTTGAGGGAAAGAACCCCTGCGAGCCTTTCGTCTTTCGGTCTCCGGACGGGAAGGAATTGTGCTGCCTGATGCGCGAAAACACCCACAAGGGGCGCAGCCTCATGATGTTCTCCCAGAACGAAGGTGAAACCTGGAGCACGCCGGTGGATACTCCATGGGGCCTCAGCGGCGACCGCCACATCGGCACAGCACTGCCGGATGGCCGTTGGATATTTGCCTTCCGGGACATGGCCCCCGAGAGTCCGAGCCGAGGACACTTCGTGGCCTGGGTGGGACGGTACGAGGATATCAAGGCTGGAAACGGTGGCGACTATCGCATAAAGCTCCTCCATAGCCATGCCGAGCGGGTTGGCGATTGCGGCTACCCGGGAGTCGAACTGCTGCCCGACGGCACCCTCGTTGTAACGACCTATCTCAAGTATGCTCCCGGTCCCGAGAAACATTCGGTGGTCTCGACCCGATTCAGGATTGCCGAGACCGATGCCATGGTGAAAAACTGAGGAGTGTGCCAAGTGCCGGAAATGAAGTCCTCTGTCCTGCCGCGAGCGGTCGCCGGGATCGTCGGCCTTCTCTTCGCGGCCTCCCTTCCCGCGAGGTCAGCCGAGCCCATCGTTTTTCCTCTCGATGGAGGCGTGGTCGATGTGCGGAGTTTTGGTGCCGCGCCGGACGACGACATTGATGACACCGTCGCCATCCAGGCGGCACTCGACATCCACCCCAACGGCAACCGTATCGTCTATCTGCCTCCCGGAGTGTTTCTCGTGAGTGACACACTCAAGTGGCCCGCGGGCGACGGTCCCGCCAACGCTCAGAAGCGGACCATTCTGCAAGGGGCCGGGGAATCGCTCTCGGTGTTGAGACTGCCCGACAGCACCCCCGGATTCACCGATGGGGGGCAGCCGAAAGCCCTGATCTGGACCGGAACGGCGCCGGCGCAGCGTTTCCGAAACGCGGTGCGCGATCTCTCCATCGACATCGGTTCGCGCAACGACGGAGCCATCGGATTGCAGTTCAACGCCAGCAACCAGGGAACCGTTGAGAGCGTGACGATTCGCGCGGCCGAAGGCTCCGGGAAAATCGGACTCGATCTCGGTCACTGCGACGAGATCGGCCCGCTCCTCGTCCATCGTCTCACCGTCGACGGGTTCGAGAACGGAATCAGCACCAAGTGGCCGGTAAACTCGAACACCTTCGAACACATTCTCCTGCGCAAGCAGCGGCGTCTCGGCTGGTGGAACTACCACCAGATGATCTTCGTGCGCGGCCTCATCAGCGAGAACCGGGTTCCCGCGCTCTTCAATGAAAAGGATTCGTGGGGGACAGTGACCCTCGTCGATTCGCATCTTCACGGAATCCAGGCGGAACGCCGCGCCCCGGCGATTCACAACCAGCGCCAGGTTTATCTGCGCAACGTCGACCTTCTCGGTTACGACCGCGCCGTCGACAACGATGACAAGAACCGGGACAAAGGCGACCTCGGCGAGGCGGGGACCGTTGTCGAGGACACCTCGCACAGGAATGTCGTCTCTCTGTTCCGCGAAGTTCCCGATGGAACGATCGCTTCCGCAGGGGAGATCACGCATCTTCCGGTCAAGGAACGTCCCGAGGTTGCCTGGGGAGATCCATTGAAGAACTGGGTGAACCTGCTTGATTTCGGTGCGGACGCGAGCGGCGAGAATGACGCAGGCCCGGCCCTTCAGCGGGCCATCGATTCCGGAGCGAAGACCGTCTACCTTCCAGCCACGGCGAACTTCCGCTTTTCGTCGACGGTCGAGATCCGAGGTCCGGTGGAACGGCTCATCGGCTTGGAAGGTCGTTTCACGGCGACAGGCAAACCGGTCTGGCGCTTCGTCGACGGGCGCCATCCACAGGGTCTGACCGATGCCGAAACGGTGGTCATCGAGCGGATGGGCAATCAAAGCGGCGGCGAGGAACTGCTCATCCGCCATGAAAGTGCAAGGACGCTCGCGATCCGGTCCACCACCGGTTTCCATGTCGAGGGAGCGGGCAAAGGAGATCTCTTCCTTGATGATTTCTGCGGCCATCTCGATCTCCTCTCCCCGGGTCAGAATGCCTGGTGCCGTCAGCTCGACAGCGAACGCGAGGGCACGAAATGCCGCAATGTCGGCGGGAGATTGTGGATTCTCGGGATGAAAACCGAGAAGTCCGGAACGGTCATCGAGACTACCGCGGGGGGGATCACCGAAGTGAACGGCGTCTTCGTCTATTCCAACAGCGGCTGGAAAGAAGGCGAGCCTGCCTTCCTCGTCGAAGACGCGACTCTCAATCTCTTCGGCGTCAATGAGCGCAACTTCAACCGCCAGCCGGTCACTCTCTGGGTCAGGGAACGTCAGGGTGCGGAGACTCGAGAACTTCAGGAACGTCCCTGGGTCTTTCTGGGACGATGACGGCGCAG